>JAHEYS010000199.1 GCA_023251475.1 Prolixibacteraceae bacterium | reverse complement strand
TGACAGAAGCAATCCGGTCATTTACACTCACTAAAAAATAGCTTACAATGGGTGAAGCGCCCGAGCAACTCATCAGAACATTGATACTGTTTTTTGCCAGTGCGGTAAAGATGCGGGCTGCAACTCCATAATTTTCAGCAATTCCGTTTCCAACGGCTGCCACAACGGCGATATCTTCGATAATCTGGACCCTTCCTACAACGGGTAGTTCAATTGCACTGACAACTGCGTAGGCAGTGCTGAGGTCTTTTTTTGCAATTAAAATATTAATGGATATCTGGGAAGTAAGCACCGAACTGATGTTGATTCCGGCATGGTGAAGTGCAGTGGTAACTTTAGCCAGAATTCCGGGTTTTGCTCCGACACCTGATCCTTTGAGTTTCAGAATGCCAAAATCTTCGCTGTAGGTTACACTTTTCACAATCCCATTGGTGACAACTTTTTCTGCACTCACGATCGATAATGGATTTGTCACATCAGGGACACCATAAATATTGAAAATTTTGATGGGAATATGGGGAGCTGATAATGGCTCAACAGTGCGCGGATGAAGAATTTTAGCTCCAAAGTAGGCCAGTTCAGCCGCTTCGTTATAGGTCAGCTTGTGAATCTGGACCGGATTCTCAACCGTCTTGGGATCAGCGCTTAAAAATCCATTCACATCTTTCCAGATGTCCAGGGAAGGAGCGCCTACACAACGGGCAATAGCGGCTGCAGAGTAGTCGCTTCCGCCTCGACCAAATAAAGTGGTTTTCCCTTCAGGAGATATCCCGTAAAATCCCGGAACAACATAAACCAGTTCATTGCCAAGTGCTTCCCTGACCTTAGCAGTTGATTTCACAAAATCAACTGAAGCGGTTCCAAACTCGCCGTCGGTAATCAGACCAAACTCTTCGGGAAAGGCAACCTTGGTTTCAATCCCTTCATTATTAAGAATTCCTGCAAGAAAAACAGCTGAAATCCGTTCACCAAAAGCCAGCACGTGATCTTCAAGTGCGGGTGAGGCATCACCGGTCAGCGCAATTCCGTGAAGGTATCTTTCGAGTTCATCAAGCAGGATGCCAATTTCTGACAAAATTTTATTTATCAGATTACTATCCTGAATATGCATCTCAAGCGTCTCCCGCTTGAGATTCAATAAATAGGCTGTGGTTTTCTTGGCCACCTGTTCATCGTGCCTGGCTTTTTCCAGCGATTCAATCAGGAAATTGGTCACCCCGAAAAATGCAGATACAACAATGACCACCGGTTGTCCGTAGTTCTTTACCACCTGAATGATACGTCCGATATCCTCTTTACATTTAAGATTCGATCCGCCGAATTTAACGACAGTTTTAGGCATAATAATGCGTATTAAAAAAATATTTGAGTTAATTAAAGGATTTGCTCAACAGGAGCATTCTGATGTAGCCTTCAAACAGGTTTAGCCCGGATGAAGGCTATCGCATAAACATAGACATGGAGGGCATATTAAATACAGAACGGGGAAAACCGGAAAAACATGGCTGTTCTCCCTGTGCAAATAAGCCACTATAAAAGTTTTCTCTTTTCATTCTGTAATCTCTGCTATAAAATGAATTTTATTTCACGGCAAACATAGTGTTCAAATTTCAGAATTCCAAATATCTTTTAATGATTCTAAATAAAAAATTATTATTTTAGTGGCTCTATGTCGTTTGGTGTGGGTAATTGGATTTTGGAATGATTGCAGCCGGCTATTAGTAGCCGGCTGCCGGCAGACTCACTTACTAAAATATCAGGATCTATCTTAACTTTTAAAGAATCAGGGTCAAATAGTTCGCATTATTTTGCAAGTTGCCAAAAGCCAGCTGCCTATTGTATAAACCATTTAAAAGCAGTTTGCAAATTTATCCACCGTATCCGTTATCGGGCCCTTTTAATCTTTGCCAGAAAAGCGTTTGCCATTGTCTTTCCACGAAATTTTGCCCGTTCGGCAATTTCTCCCTCAAAATGGGTATCGACAATTTCGATCCACAAACTGAGCCAATGGTCAAAATGACTTTGACCGATATTCATATTATAATGTATTGGAACTGGATTGCCAAAATAATCGGGGCGACGGAGCAAAACAGTATGCCAGAACCGGTAAAGTTTTTTGTGGTGCATCTCCCAACGTCCTGTAAGTCTTGAATTAAAGATCGGACCAATAAAAGGGTCCTGCTGAACTGCCGCGTAGAATTGATCAACCAGAAAATGTATATCTTTAAGTGTCTGAATATCGTTTTTCATAAATTAACTATTTGGTTCAAATTTCACAATTTCCACACGATCAATCAAATTTTCAGTAACTATATTTGGGAAATTTTTAATATGCGTGTGACCAACCTTTTTCAATACTAACAGTTTAATATTTATCACCATGATAATAAGCGATTTAAAAGGAACTATACCATTAGCCAATGGCGTTGAGATGCCCTATTTCGGATTGGGCGTTTTTAAAACACATGAGGGAACCGAAGTTGAAAATTCGGTGAAATGGGCGCTTGAGTCGGGCTACCGGCATATTGATACGGCCGCAATTTACATGAATGAGCGGGGGGTTGGCAAGGCAGTAAAGGCAAGCGGAATCGCCCGAAACGAGCTGTTTATAACCACAAAGGCATGGAATGAGAATCAGCGGAATGACACTGTAATGGAAGGATTTGAGGAGAGTCTCAGGTTGCTTCAAACCGAATATGTCGATCTTTACCTGATCCACTGGCCTGTAAAAGAGAAATATACAAAGACCTGGAAGGTCATGGAGGAGATTTACCGTTCCGGGAGAGCCCGGGCCATCGGGGTGAGTAATTTTCTGCAACACCATCTCGAAGAGCTTTTCCCGATCGCCGGAATTATGCCCATGGTCAATCAGGTGGAGTGTCATCCTTACCTTGTTCAACAACCATTGATTGATTTCTGTCAGAGTCGTAACATTGTTTATGAAGCCTGGAGTCCGATAATGCGCGGTAAGGTAAATGATATTCCATTATTCAGGGAGCTTTCCCTAAAATACAAAAAGACCCCGGTCCAGGTAGTATTAAGATGGGATCTTCAAAAAGGGATTGTCACAATTCCAAAATCGGTTCACCTGGAACGAATTCACTCTAACGCCGATATTTTTGATTTTGAATTATCGGCAGAGGACATCCGCCGTATTGACGCGCTTGATAAAAATGAAAGGTTTGGTTCTCATCCTGATACTTTTACGTTTTAGGTGGTAGATTCCTTATTAACAGGTTCCTCACGGGTCAACCATCATGTTGTCGTAATATCTGTTAACAATTTGCCTGGCTCTTTCTGCATCTGATTCAAAGATCATTATCTTTACACCATTCGCCATAATTGGATGATAGGCATAGTCATTACGTACCGAATTATTCACAAATGATTTGATCCCTGCCTCTTGTAACAGGTTCTTAATCATTGCGGCCTCCCAAAGTGTGCCGGAGTAAATCTCTATTATTATTTCTTTGTCTTTATCCATTTTGTGGTGTCTTAATTAAATTACTCATCTTATTGAATAATAACCTCCCGGAATCCCATTTTTTGACAACACAATCTGCCAGACATGGTTCTGGCGTAACCTAAAGATCGCAGCTTCAGACAGCAGATAGAACTTCCACATCCTAAAAAAGCGTTCAGACAAACGATGCTTCATCTTGTCCCAGTTAGTCACAAAATTGTCATACCATGCCATTAATGTTTTATCATAGTCATTTCCAAAGTTATGCCAGTCCTCAATGACAAATAATTTTTCAAAAGCCGCGCAGAGCTGTGTTGCTGACGGAATCATACCATTCGGGAAAATATACTTATGTGACCATGGATCAAGCGTTTTGGAGGATTTCATATGCCCGATGGTATGGAGTAAAAACAGGCCATCATCTTTGAGACATCTGTTTGCAACCCCAAAAAATGTGGGATAGTTTTTATATCCAACATGTTCAACCATTCCCACACTGACAATTCTGTCAAATTTTTCATTGATATCACGGTAGTCGATCAGCCTGAAATCAACCGGAAGACCAACGCACATTTCCTTTCCCAGCTGAACCTGTTCTTTGGAAACGGTAATTCCAACAACTTCAACCTGATATTTCTTAGCTGCATACTTACCCAAAGGGCCCCATCCACATCCGATATCGAGTACCCTTAGTCCAGGTTTGAGATTTAGTTTCCGACAAATAAGTTCAAGTTTATTCTCCTGCGCCTCATCCAGACTGTGCGCTCCTTTCCAGTAGCCGCAACTGTAATTCATCCGTCGGTCAAGCATATTCTGAAACAGATCATTTCCAAGATCATAATGGCGCTCCCCGATCATAAATGCCCTCCGCCTCGATTGGAAATTAAAAAGTCGTTCAATTAAATACCGGAAAAAAAATGAAAATTTAAACCCGATTTTTTCTTCGAGATGAGCATCCAGTATCCTGTATATCAATTCGTCTACTTTTTCAGCATCCCACCAACCGTCCATATAAGATTCTCCAAATCCCAATTCACCTTCCGTAATTACCCTGCGGTAAAATTCCTGATGGTGAACACGGATATCCCAGGGATTACTACCGTCAACCTGAACCCCGCCAAATCCCAAAATCTCCTTTGTGATTTTTTCATAATTATTTTCCATACCAAACCAGTTTAAAATATAAGGATATGCCAAACGCCCGAAATAACCACCAGTAAGTGTTGAAAAAAATCTGTTTGAATACACTAAGATAGCAAATATTTTGTTATCAATTACCGATTGTACCGGAAAAAATTCAGGGTCAGTTGACCTCCTTCCCATTTTTGATCTGCATTATTCAGATTTTGTTCTGCAATATTTGATTGTAAGGTAAAAGTCATTAGGTAATTCTGTCAAAAACAATATTTTTAACAAAATTTTTGCAAATCAAATTCCAATAAAAATGAAGAACCTGCTAATGTTGAATCTGGCGTTGCTAATCGCCATTACCGTTTTCGGACAAAAGGAGAGAAATGCCATCGATGAGAAGTATAAATGGGATCTTACTCACTTATATTCAAGTGATAAAGCCTGGGAAACGGCCAAGGATAGGGTCGTGTCTGAAATGCCAAAAATTGACCGGTTTAAAGGCAAGCTTACAAAATCTTCAGCTGATTTACTTGCCTGCCTCGAGTTTTCCACCAAACTAAATAAGGAGGCTTCACGACTGTTTATTTATACCAGTATGAACAGCGATCAGGACACGCGCAATATGAAATTTATGTCAATGCAGCAAAGTCTTGAACAGCTGTTCACCGATTACAGTACAAAAACCGCTTTTATTGAACCGGAACTCATAACAGTAGACTGGAAAGTAATTGAAGGATTCATTAAAGAACAAAAAGGGCTGGAGGTTTATAAAAAAGATTTATACGATCTGTTTAAGAAAAAAGAACATACCCTCTCGGAACCGGAAGAGCGTATCCTTGCCCGTTCATCCATGGTCACAGGTGTAGCAAACGATATTTACGGGACATTTAAAGATGCAGAGATGCCGTCGCCCGAAGTCACTCTTAGTAATCATCAGAAAGTAAAACTCACCGCTTCTGCATTTAGTAAAATCAGAACTTCCGGTAACCGGGCAGATCGCCAGATTGCCTACGAAGCCTACTGGAAAAATTTTGCCACTTACAAAGCAACCTATGGTCAGATGCTTTACGGAAATGTAAAAGAACACATTTACCGCGCCCAATCCCGCAAATATGGATCGGCCATTGAAGCCTCCTTATCTCCCAGAGACATTCCGGTTGCCGTTTATGAGAGTCTTGTCGATAATGTCAATAAAAATCTCCCCGCTTTTCACCGGTACCTTGCCATTAAAAAGCGGATGCTCGGGGTTGATACGTTAAAGTACTCCGATTTGTATGCCCCTGTTGTTAAGAACGTTGAGTTAACCTACAATTATGATGAAGCGCAAAAGATTGTTTTGGAAGCCCTTGCCCCACTTGGAAATGAATACGTAAACACGGTCAAAAAAGCGATCGGGGAGCGATGGATAGATGTCTATCCGAATACCGGAAAGCGTTCAGGCGCCTATTCAAATGGTGGTGCATTCGATGTTCATCCGTATATCCTGATGAATTTCAATGATTCCTACTCTGATGTCAGTACAATGGCCCATGAACTGGGTCACACGATGCACAGCTTTTTTTCAAATAAAACCCAGCCATATCCAAAATCTCATTATACAACTTTTGTGGCCGAGGTTGCCTCAACTTTCAATGAAGTCTTGCTTTTTAACCATATGATAAAAAATGTAAAGGATGACAATATCAGACTTTCACTGCTGATGAACTGGCTCGATGGTTTTAAGGGGACGCTTTTCAGACAAACTCAGTTTGCGGAGTTTGAGAAAAAAATTCATGAAGAGGTTGAAAAGGGAAAGCCTCTTACGGGCGATTATCTGTCGGAACTTTATGGGGATATCCTGAAAAAATATTATGGTCATGAACAAAAGATCTGTCTGATCGATGATGGTGTAAAAATTGAATGGGCCAATATCCCCCATTTTTATATGAATTTTTATGTCTATCAATACAGCACCTCGTTTACCGCTTCAATGTCGCTGGCCGAAAAAGTGATGAACAAGGAGCCCGGAGCGGTTGAAAAGTATCTGAAATTCCTCTCATCGGGCGGTTCCGATTATCCGATCAACCTGCTTAAAAATGCCGGTGTAGATATGACCACCTCTGTTCCGTTTGATAAAACCATTCAGGCGATGAATAAGGTGATGGATGAAATCGAGACGATCCTTAATAAAAAGGAGAAAAATAAATAAACAATTTGAAAATTTGGCAATTATATTTGGTAACAATTCTAATTTGTGAAGATTTGCATCAATAATTAATTCATATCTCTAACAATTAATAGATTGCAAAATGAGACCAACGGAGTTTGTAGCTGCTTACTTCCCGTTTGCAAAAGAGACGGAAGAAAAAACAGGCATTTCGGCAATTGCCATTCTGGCGCAGGCAGCCCTGGAAAGCGGATGGGGTAAAGCGGCTCCGGGAAATATGTTTTTTGGTGTTAAGGATACCGATGGAATCAATGGAAATGAACAATTGCTGACCACAACTGAATTTAGCCGGAGGAGTGATTTGAAATTTCCCGAAATTATATCGGTAACCCCGGTAATAAAGAATGGTCAGAAGTATTTTAAGTACATTGTGAAGGATTATTTTAGAAAATACGACACCCCTGAACAATGTTTTACAGACCATACCGGCTTTTTCTTTAAAAATCCCCGGTATCAGTCCGCATTGGCGGTCAGGTCAGATCCGTATCTATTCATTGAGGAAATTGCCAAAGCAGGTTACGCCACCGCTCCCGATTACGGAACACTTTTGAAATCAGTGGCCAGGTCTGTCGAAAGGGCAATGGCGTAACTGGCTGCTAGCTGCTGGCGGCCAGTTGCCAGTTGCCAGCTGCCAGCCCCATTTCTTAAACATTAAATCTGAAATGCATGATGTCGCTGTCCTGTACAACGTATTCTTTTCCTTCGATATATATTTTCCCAACTTCGCGACAGGCTGCCTCAGATCCAAGTTTCACATAGTCGTCGTATTTGATTACCTCGGCGCGGATAAACCCTTTTTCAAAATCGCTGTGGATTATTCCGGCGGCTTTGGGCGCCTTGATCCCTTTTACAAATGTCCATGCGCGGCTTTCGTCTGCACCGGTTGTAAAATAGGTTTGAAGATTGAGCAATTTATAGGCGGAATGTATCAGTTTGTTGACTCCAGGTTCATCAAGTCCAAGATCCTCCAGGAAAAGCTGCTTCTCCTCGTAGGTTTCCAGTCCCGCAATATCGGCTTCAGTAGCAGCAGCAATCACTAAAATTTCAGCATTCTCATCTGTGACGGCCTCCCTGAACTGCTGTGTAAATTTATTCCCTTTAGCGGCTGATGCTTCGTCAACATTGCAAACATACAAGACCGGTTTTTTAGTCAACAGGAAAAAATCATGGATCAGTGACTCCTCATCCTCCGTTAATTCAAGTGTACGGGCACTTTTACCGGTAAGCAATACCGATTTTAATCTTTCGGCAATTGCAACCGTTTTTTGCGCAATCTTATCATTACCCACCTTTGCCTGCTTTTGCAATTTCGCAATACGGCTCTCCACCGTTTCGAGATCCTTTAATTGCAACTCAATATCAATTACTTCTTTGTCTCTTACAGGATTGATGGAACCATCAACATGGATAATATTGTCGTTCTCAAAACAGCGGATTACATGAATAATTGCATCAACTTCACGAATATTGGCCAAAAACTGATTTCCAAGCCCCTCCCCCTTGCTTGCCCCCTTCACAAGCCCGGCAATATCAACAATTTCAACGGTTGTAGGGACAACCCGTTTGGGTTTATCAATTTCAGCCAGCTTAATCAATCTTTTATCCGGAACGGTGATCACCCCTACATTTGGTTCAATTGTACAAAAGGGGAAGTTTGCAGCCTGTGCTTTTGCATTTGACAGGCAATTAAAAAGGGTCGATTTTCCAACATTAGGAAGTCCGACTATTCCACACTGTAAAGCCATTCTATCTATTATATTTTTATTGGCGCAAAATTACTAAATTAGCTGAGAATTACAGCTTATGTCTGCGAACAGGTTTTAAAACCTTATTTCTGATGAGTCGTAAATTTTATTCTCTAATATAAAATAGTAGTATTATGAAAAATATTTATTTTTTGTCGTTCATCTTCAGTATCTTATCATTTGCCGGTTTCTCGCAGGACCGGATCGTTAAATTGAACAGGGATACCATCTATTGCCGTATCAAGGAGATTGGCGACGATGAGATTAAATACACTCAGAAAGAATATAAGGGGGATGTTGTTTTTGGTATCGATAAAAATAAAGTAACCCTGGTAATTTTCAGCGATGGGAAAGAGTTGAAAATTAAAGATTCGATGTTCGATTCTGCCCAATATGAATCGCAACATAAGAATGCCCTGAAAGTTGGTTTCTTTTCTCCCTTATTCGGGGCAACCAGCTTTTCCTTTGAACATAGTCTCAAGCCGGGCAGCAGTGTTGAAGCAACCCTTGGAATTATTGGCCTTGGCGACGATATCAATGGAGCATCATCGGGAGGTTTATATTTAAAATTTGGGTATAAGTTCATCAAAAGTCCTGACTTTTACCTCAAGGGAACCAGATATGCCCACATCTTAAAAGGGGCCTATATCCGGCCCGAGATAACATTTTTAAATTATAGCGCTGAACCCGTGAATGACTACTTATATTCAGGCAATTCGGTTGCAGTCAGCAAAGAGAGTATGACCATGTTTGCCATAATGCTGAACACAGGAAAACAATGGGTAATCAATGACCGTTTCTTATTTGATTGGTTTATTGGAGCAGGTTACGGATTTGGGGATGTCAAAAACAGTAATGGGTTTCGTTTTGCATTCTTAGGAGGGGGCCCCGATTCGAAGTTTGTAATGACATCAGGCATACGAATTGGTATACTGTTTTAGGATTTAAACCATTTACTGTTATTTGTGTCTGACAGGCAGGATATTTTATAATTGCGGTCGCCGAATATGGATTTGAAGGAGAAGGAGCTTATTGCCGATCTAAAATCTGACAGAAACAGGGAGAAGGCTTTTCAGCAACTGGTAAAAACTTACCAGGAGCGGCTTTATTGGCATATCCGTAAAATAGTGATGAATCATGATGATGCAGATGATATTCTGCAGAATGTTTACATCAAGGTATGGAATAACGTGGATGGTTTCAGAGAGGATTCTTCACTTTTTACCTGGCTTTTCAGAATCGCAACCAATGAATCACTGAGCCATCTTCAGAAGCAACGGCGGCATTCGGTCGTCTCGATGAACGAGATGGGTGAATTCCTGGCAGAGTCGCTTGAATCGGATGCTTACTTTGACGGGAATGATATGGAACGGAAACTGCAAATGGCAATCATACAATTACCTGATAAACAGCGAATTGTATTTAACATGAAATATTTTGATGAAATGAAATATGAAGAGATGTCACAGATACTTAAAACATCAGTGGGGGCATTAAAAGCCTCATTTCACTTTGCGGTAAAAAAAATAGAAGAATTTATTAAAGAAGATCTTAAATAGGGATTAAACCATTTGAGATCCGGTATGTCAAATAGCTGTTACATATGAAAGATAAAGACAAAAATAGCGAAAATCTGTTCGGAGAATTCAAAAAAGGTCACCCCTTCCGGGTTCCTGAAGGTTACTTCGAAACTTTTGCTGACAGGCTGAAAGTCAGGATAATGGAAGAGGAATATTCAACAAGGAGAAGATCTTTGTTCACTTACCTCAAACCGGCGTTTGCAGTGGCTGCCACATTGGCAATGATAATGTTGCTGGTTAACATTCCATATACAAAATTCGCCCCTTTAGAAAAGGAATATATTACCCAACAGCGTGACAATAACGACGCAACAGATTCGACCGGAACAATTCAGTCAAACCTGATCTCCTATTTTTCAGATGATCAGCTTATTTCCGCTATGGCTGACATGGATGATCTTGAATCCAAAACCATTTCCACCGAAAACCTGGCTGATTATATTGCTGCCAATTACAATGATTATGAAATTATTGCCAACAATTAAAAAAATAGAAATGAAAACCAGGATATTAATCTTCGCTATGCTATTGGTTTCCTCCATTACAGGAATGGCACAGCGACAATTTGATCCTCAAATAATTGAATTGATTAAAACAAAAAAAATAGCTTTTCTTACCGAGCAGATCGGATTAACTTCAAAGGAGGCCCAGAAATTCTGGCCGGTATATAATGAACTTGAAAAAGTGCGATATGAATTAATGGATAAAAAAAGGGATCTTGAACGGGCCATGGAAACTCCCAAGCCGGGAATGAGTGACGCAGATTATCGCAAAGTAGCCATGGAAATGGCAGCAATTCACATGAAGGACAGCAAGTTAATTGAAGAGTACAATCTGAAATTGTTAAGTATTTTACCTGCCGAGAAAGTAGTAAAGTTATATGTGGCAGAAGGAAAATTCAGGGCAACGCTGATGCACGAATTTCGCAAGAATCAGTCAGAGAAGAATGAGGTTGAGAAAAAGAATAAAAAATAAGAGAAAGGTTCGTTTAGTGAAAGTTAGTTAGTTTTGGTAAGGAGGTTGCCTTAAATCATTGATTTATCGGCAGCCTCTTTTTTTTTTTGGCAAAAACCTGTAAATTAATCCAGTTTCCGGGATACAACTGATACCAGATCTTCGGCTTTGATAAGACTTTGTTCACCACTCTCCATATTTTTCAGATTGACCATACCCCCGGCGATCTCAGATTCGCCGGCAAGGGCCACAAATTTTATCCCTTTTTTGTTGGCATAGATCATCTGCTTTTTCATTTTATCGCGGTCGGGATAAATTTCACTGCTGATACCTGCCGCCCGCAGACGGTACAAAAGTGGAAGTATGTACCGCTCTTCCGCCTCACCGAAATTCACAAACATCACCTGGGTTGAAGTAATGGCCTCTTTTGGAAAAAGATCCAGCTGTGACATTACATCATAAATACGGTCGGCGCCAAATGAGATACCAACACCCGAAACTCCGGAAAGCCCAAATATCCCGGTAAGATCATCATACCTGCCTCCACCTGTAATTGAACCAATCTCAACATCTTTTGATTTAACCTCAAAGATGGCGCCGGTATAGTAATTCAAACCCCGGGCAAGGGTTAAATCCATTTCAACCTCTATTTCGAGCTTCATTGATGCAAGATAATTAAAGATAGTCCGCATCTCGGCAATACCCTTTACACCTGTCTCAGAACCCGAAATTACCTGTTCAATCTGGTTTAATTTGTCTTCGTTAGTTCCGTTTAACTGTAAAATAGGTTGAAGTTTTAAGACCGCTTCCCCGGATACCCCTTTTTGTAATAACTCTTCATTTACCCTTTCCAAACCGATTTTATCCAGTTTGTCGATGGCAACTGTGATATCTGTAATCCGGTCAGCCTCACCAATCGTTTCAGCGATACCGGAAAGAATCTTCCGGTTATTGATTTTTATCACCACGCTGATACCAAGATTATGGTAGATCTGATCAACAATACGGATCAGTTCCACTTCGTTTAACAGTGAATCTGATCCAATGATGTCAACGTCGCACTGGTAAAATTCGCGGTACCGCCCCTTCTGCGGACGGTCGGCACGCCAGACCGGCTGAATCTGGTAACGGCGGAATGGGAAAGTGATATCATTTTGATATTGAACCACATATCTTGCAAATGGAACGGTAAGGTCGTATCGCAATCCTTTCTCTGAAATCTTCGTTGTTAGTTTTGAACTGTTTGCCTGATTCAATTCTGT
>JAHEYS010000481.1 GCA_023251475.1 Prolixibacteraceae bacterium | reverse complement strand
TTCGTTCCGTCCTTCTGTTTTAATCAAAATCAATGTATCTTTTTATTTATCCGGCGAGATATATTTGTAAACCAGTCCAGCCAGGATGGCGCCGGCGACAGGAGCGAACCAGAACAACCAGAGCTGGTCGATTGCCCAGCCTCCGGCAAATATAGCCTGACTGGTACTTCTGGCCGGATTTACAGAGGTATTTGTTACCGGGATGCTGATTAAATGGATAAGGGTTAGTCCCAATCCGATGGCCAGACCGGCGAATCCTTTGGGAGCTTTTGGATGTGTTGATCCTAAAATGATGATTAGAAACATAAATGTCATCACAATTTCACAGATTAAAGCTGCGAGCATACTGTAGCCGCCCGGGGAGTGTTCTCCGTACCCGTTAGCGGCAAAACCCCCGATTTCAAATCCCGGTTTTCCACTGGCGATCAGGTAGAGTATTGCTGCTCCGGCGATTCCGCCCAATACCTGGGCTGCGATGTAGGGGAGCAGTTCCTTCCGTTCAAAACGACCTCCGATCCAAAGTCCAACAGATACAGCAGGGTTGAGATGACAACCCGAAATATGTCCGATAGCATAGGCCATGGTCACCACGGTTAATCCGAATGCAATGGCCACTCCGGCAAAACCAATTCCTAACTGTGGATAGGCAGCCGCTAATACTGCGCTTCCGCATCCACCCAATACCAACCACAAAGTCCCGATAAATTCTGCTGTTAATTTTTTCATAATTACTAATTTGTGTGTTAATAAAATGGTTTAATGACTATTGCAGGATAAGCACAATTGTAAATAGCTGATTTTTGCCGCTTTGTGCAATAATCGGGCAATGTCAAGTCAAATTTAGCAAATTTATTTTAAACAATCATTTTACAAACAGTGTTGCAGAAATGGCAGGGGATTGAATATTAAAGAGAGGGATGTCTGAAAATGAAAAGGACGGAACCGGGCGGCTCCATCCTTTTACTAAAACTAAACCAAACTAACTAACTAAACCTAAACTTATGAAAAAAAATGTACTGCAAATATAGTGTTCCGGTTCGGGGTTGCCAAACTTTAAAGGTTAACGAATTGTAAAAGAATTGAAAAGATATTATAAATAAACGGTTATATCCCTTTAATCCGATTGTCCATGTTATTTAGCGTGAGGGTCCGTTCTTATATTCGGTGGGGTTAATCCCCGTTTTGGATTTAAAGACCCGGCTGAAATAGAAAATTGATTCAAAGCCCAGCCGGTACGAAATCTCCTTAATACTCAGATTTGTATTGATAAGCAGATCTTTGGCCTGCCGTATCCTGAGCGAGAGATGGTATTGTCCGGGAGAGATCCCGGTGTATTCCTTGAATATTTTACGAAAAATTGAATAGTCGATGTGTAAATCGAGTGCAAGTTTCTCCATATTCATGTTTTTATCGGTGTTCCCACGGATGATCAGACAGGCTTTTTGAATGGTTTGCTCAATCAGCTTCCCTTTGAAATTTTCGTTCTTTTTTATGGAGATAATGGTGCTTAGGATATAGATGACCAGTCCGGAGCAGATTTGCTGATAACCGGTCTTTTCCATATCCACTAAATTAAAGAGTTCGTAAAAACTTTGTAAAAGCCGTTCATTAAAACCAATATGGAAAACCGGATTTTTGCCCTGGAAAAACTCATTTTCAAATAAATGATTGGCAAAGGAGCCATTAAACCCGACATAATGTTCTTTCCAACCTCCGATCGAAGGGCGGTAACGGTGCCACATGCCAGGAAATACAATGATTACGGAACCCTCTTTAACCTGGTATTTACCGGTTTTTGTCTCAAATATCCCTTCACCACTGGTGATGTAATTGATCTGGAATTCATGCAGGATTCTTCCGTTTTCCCAGTTAAAACTGTATTCCGCAGGATGGCCGGGGGGTGGATAGGTGGCGTCTGGCAGGATGTTGGCACATCCGGCCACATTAAGGTATAATCCCCAGTTTTTATCCTCATTACTTTTAGTTGTATATTTAAAAAAATCTTCCATACCCAATTTATTTCGCATCAATAGAACTTCAGCCTTCAGGTGGAAGAAGTCTGAACGGGACACAATGATTAAAAGTACTTTTTTATTAATGTAATTAAGGAATTCTTATCAAAAGGTTTTGCAATATAATCGTTACATCCCGATTCCAGTGCCTTCTCACGGTCACCAATCAGGGCATAAGCTGTCTGGGCAATAATGATGACATCGTTATTGAAATGCCTGATTTGTCTTGTGGCTTCATAACCATCCATCTGCGGCATCTTAATATCCATCAGTATCAGATCGATACCGGGGTTGTTGCGGCAGGCAAGGACCGCTTCAACTCCGTTTTTCACTTTTATGATCTCCTTTACATATTTTTTCACACCGATTGCAACCAGCATTGCCGATGATTCGTCATCTTCGACAATTAAAATCCTGAGCCGTAAACCTTCCGGATTGATCCCCGGTATTGCACCACTATCTCCATGAAGAGCGGCAGATGAACTATCCTTTAAGGGCTCGGTATGATAAGGGAGGGTAAAATAAAATGTAGATCCTCTGCCCGGCTCGCTTTCGACCCAGATGCTCCCCCCGAGCATCTGAACATAGGCCCTGGAAATCGACAATCCCAGTCCTGCCCCCTGATAAGCCCATTTATCGCCGATATCGGCCTGGATAAACCGGTCAAATATAGCACGCTGACGGTTGTTTGGAATTCCAATACCTGTGTCCTTTACATAAAATGTCAATTCGGATGAATTCAAGTCATACCCAAATTCGATGGTGCCTGCCGGGGTAAATTTAATGGCATTTTTTACAAGATTGGTAAGAATTGCATAGACCTTCTCTCTGTCTGTGAAAATGAAGAGATCCCGGGAAGGCTGTGGTTTTTTAACCATTAGTTTTATCCCTTTATTTTCCGCCTCCTGTTTGAAGAACGTATAGGTAAAATTGATCTGCTCATTTATATTGGTTGCGGAAATAAAAAGTTTCATCTGGCCCGATTCGATCTTCGAAATATCGACAATATCGTTGATGATATTGAGCATCCGTTCGCCGCTTTTTTCGATGATCGCGATGTACTGCTGCTGCTCTTCTCCGCTTAGTTTCTGCTCTTTCAAAAGGTTTGCAAATCCCAGGATACCATTCATCGGGGTTCTGATTTCATGTGACATATTGGCCAGGAATGCTGTTTTTAACCGGTCTCCCTCTTCGGCGCGATCTTTTGCTTTAAGTAGCTCGTATTCAGCCTGTTTTCTTTCGGTGATGTCATAATTAACACCGATCATCCGAAGGGGTTTGCCATCTCCGTTCCGGATGATGTGCCCTTTAGCCTTGAGGAAGTGGGTTGATCCGTCGGCCCAAACCACACGGAATTCAGTATCATATTCTTTCTCATTGCTGATTGCTTTTTGCACTTCCTTCACCGTTGCATCCTTGTCATCAGGGTGTATCCCATTGAGCCAAGCCTCATAATCACCGGTAAACGCCTCTTTTTTTTGTCCGTAGAGGGCATACATCTGGTCATCCCAGATCAGGCTGTTATTGGGCAAACTCCACTCCCAGATGCCTACCTGCGCCGATTGGGTGGCAATTGAAATCCGCTCATTAAGCCGCCGAATCTCCAGTTCTGCCTCCTTTCGCTCTGTTATAACCTGACAAGTTCCTACTGCCCGTTTTGCAACTCCATGATCATCATGGAAAATCTGCCATCGCTCCTCAATAAATTTTATATCTCCGTTAGGTGTTATAATCCTGTGTTCGATGGAATTCAGTTCATGACCGTCAAACGATTTTGCAAATGCTTCATCCACTCTGAGACGATCCTCCGGATGGACAAATGATAAAAAATCGGTATGATCAGGTTGGTCAGTGCCAGGTTCAAGTCCAAAAATACGGCAGGTCTCACTGGACCAGCTCAACCTGAAATTTGACAGATCTGTTCTCCAGCTTCCGAATTTAGCCACCTTCTCAGCCTCTGCCAGCAGGGCTTCACTCTCCCGCAAGGCAATTTCCGCTTTTTTGCG
>JAHEYS010000198.1 GCA_023251475.1 Prolixibacteraceae bacterium | reverse complement strand
AAAATCCTCAACGGAATCGCCGACAAATTTTTTGCCGTAACTTTTGATGATATAAACGATTTCATACTCGTTGTGGAAATGCCACGGAACGGTGAAATGTGGGAAATCATCATATTTGATCAAAAATGAGTTCTCCGCAGGATAATTAATGACCTCTTCAAATAATTTCATTTGCAAATATAGTATTACTCCCTGCAAAAAATATCCATTTGATCTTATTCTTAAAGTCCTATTTTTGGGATAACTTTTAAACTACTTATGACGAACAAACAATGGGAGGAGCTTTTAACGGTTATTGAAGGGAAAAGCTGCTCCGGGAAGGATATCGGGTTTATCATCGACAGCCCATGGTTACCCGGATGGTCGGGTGTTTCCACCCTTGATTATTATACGTCGGATGAGATTTGGCTCAAATCGAATCTTCGTGCGATAGATACATTTCCTCAAATCACTTTTTTACCCGGATTCTGGTCCGAATATGGGATGTGCACCGAGCCTTCGGCTTTTGGAGCGCGATCAGTCTGGTACAGTGAGAATTTGCCCCATGCCGAAAAGGTGATCCACAGCTCTGATGATATTGCCAGGCTTCCCCAGCCAAAGGTTGAATTTGACGGACTATTGCCATTTATGATTAACAGGTTGAAAAATCTTGAACCCCGGATTGCGGCTGCCGGCCATACCATCAAATTTGCTGTTACCCGTGGCCCCTTGAATATTGCCACCTTTTTAATGGGGACCACCGAATTTATGATGTTGCTGGCGATGGAACCCGAAAAGGCGCATGAACTGTTGGAGAAAATCACCCGTTTTATCTGCGACTGGGTTCAGTATCAAAAAAGATGCTTCCCATCGATTGAGGGAATACTTTTACTCGATGATATTGTTGGATTTGTCGGGGAAACCGAGTGCCGGGAATTCGTAGTCCCTTATCTCCAAAGGGCATTCAAATCAATTCCGTCGCAGGTGAGGTTTTTTCATAACGATGCATTCGGCCTGGTGTGCGCCCCGTTTCTGAGGGAAATCGGTGTTAACCTGTTTAATTTCGCCTTTGACCATCCGATTAACCAGATCCGGGAACTTGCCGGCCCGGAGGTCGCATTAATCGGCAATCTGGCCCCACGTGATATCCTCGCTGCCGGAACTCCCGAAACGGTTTATAAGTCAACCCAGGAAATGATGAGAGATACAAATGATCACCACGGCATTATATGGTCGTGTGGCGGAGGAATCCCCCAGAATGTTCCGACAGAAAATCTAAATGCCTTTATTTCGGCTGTGAATGATTTTTCTTAAATTGCAAACTATAATCTGAACAGTCAATTGTTGAACAATCAAATTAAAATGAATGAAAAACATTGAAATAGTGATTTTTACGCTTCTACTGATCACCTTTCGCGTTTCAGGTCAGGAGGCTGTTGTAGCCAAAATCGTCGTTGAGGCAGGACGATTAAACCAGGGGGGAACTCCGGTAAGCATCTCTCTGGATGGCATTGATTACAATACAGATAAGGGTGCTCTTCGTCTGTTTGAAATGGATGGGAAGAACAGGAGTGAAATCCCCTGTCAGCTGGAACCCGGAAATTCACCCAGGTTATGGTGGATTCCAGTGGGTAAAACAACGGTCAGCGCCACACGAAAATTTATCCTGATTAAAGATTCAACCTATATTGCGAAAAATGCGATTACTGCTGAGTTAAACGCAAAGGCGCTGGTTATCAGACAGAACAACCAAAATGTAATGCAATATAATGTGGCAGAGGTCTTCCCACCTGATACTGTCAGGACAATATACCGGCGAAGTGCCTTTATCCATCCGTTGTGGTCTCCCTCAGGAAATGTATTGACACGGATCAATGCACCTGATCACTGGCACCATTTTGGCATCTGGAATCCCTGGACAAAAACCCATTTCGAAGGACACAGCACCGATTTCTGGAATCTGGCCGAGGGACAGGGGACGGTAAGGTTTGCCGGATTTAACGCACTGATCAGCGGACCCGTGTTCGGAGGCTTTAAGGTCCGACAGGAACATATTGATTTTCAATGCAAGGGAGGTGACAAAGTGGCAATGAATGAAGTATGGGATGTTAGAATCTGGAATATTGGCGCTTACGAAGGTGTAAAAGTTTATGTGTGGGATTTGACCACCACCTTAAATTGTGCCTCCTCCTCCCCCATTACCCTTGAAGCTTACCGCTATGGCGGAGGTATTGGATTCCGGGCCAACGAAGCGTGGACCAACAAGAACAGCTGGGTACTCACCTCCGAGGGGAAGGTCCGTAAAGATGCCGATGGAACCCGCGCACGCTGGTGTGATGTGGGCGGCCAGTTCCCGGGTAACGGAACTTCCGGTATCCTGTTTATGTCGAATCCATCCAACCGTGAATTTCCCGAACCAATGAGGGTCTGGCCTGAAAATAGCAATGGCGGACGTGGAGATCAGTACTTTGAGTTTTGTCCGATCCGTCACAAAAGCTGGGAGTTAAAACCGGGAAATGAATACGTTCTGAAATACCGGATGCTGGTCTATGACGGCAAAATTGATCCTAAGCTGGCTGAACGACTATGGAATGACTTTTCACATCCCCCGGTTGTCACAATCGAGAAGTAATTAATATTTGATATCACCTTGATATCGGATTGATATCAAGGTAATATCAACATTTCACGACTATAAACCTATCTGATAGTTATCCCCCTAAGGGGACCAGGGGGGATTTAAAAGAGCGAAACACTTATCCGGTCAATAAAACGCTAAATTTGTAAATGACCAAAATGGCCGGCTGCTAAATGCCGGTTGCTTTAATTACGAATTAAATTAATGTCAAATAAGTATTAAACATTTAAAAACCAAGCATATGGAACGAAGAGATTTTGTAAAGAATTCATCGGCAGTGATGGCAGGAACCATCCTGCTTCCAACAATTGTCCCATCTACTGTTTTCGGGAAGGATGCCCCAAGTAACAAGATAAATGTGGCTCAGATTGGATTTGGCCGGATCGCGATGGGGCATGACCTGGCTGAAACACTCCGGTTTGATCAGGCGCGTATTATTGCAGTTGCCGACCTCGATTCCAACCGTGTTGCCAAAGGGAAACAGTTCATCGAGGGTTATTACAACAAACAGACCGGGAGTAAAGAAGCCGTAAATGTGAAAACCTATGGCGACTATCGTGAGATGCTGCTCCGCAAAGACATTGATGCGGTAATGATCTCAACACCTGACCACTGGCATACGCAACCTGCCATAGAAGCCGCACTTGCCGGGAAAGATGTTTATCTGCAGAAACCCACCTCTTTAACAATTGCAGAAGGCAGAATGCTGGTCGATGTGGTTAAGAAGAAAGGGACTATCTTACAGGTTGGAACCCAGCAGCGTTCGATGCCCCAATTCCGTATTGCTGCAGAGTTGGTCCGCAACGGCAGGATCGGGAAGCTCCACACGGTTAAGATCGGTCTGCCCGGCGATCCCTCAGGTCCGGAAGCAGCCGAAATGCCCATACCAAAGAATTTAAACTACGAAATGTGGCTCGGTTCCACTCCGGAGGTTTATTATACCGAGATGCGGGTACATCCGCAAAACAGTCTGACCGATCGTCCGGGATGGTTGCGTTGCGAACAATTCGGAGCAGGGATGATCACCGGCTGGGGACAACACCATTTCGATTCAGCAGCCTGGGGGATGGACACCGAGTATACAGGTCCCGTAACGATTAATTCAATGGCCCAGTTTCCTAAGTCGGGACTTTGGAATGTCCATGGTGAATTTATTGCAGTCGCCGAGTATAAAAACGGGATTACAATGATTACCAGTGGCGGATTTCCAAATGGGATCAGGTATGAAGGATCTGAAGGATGGATATTTGTTACCAGGGGTGATTATTCAGCAACAGCCAGCGATCCCGGTTCGAAAAGTAAAAGCAGCAAGGCACTCGATGCCAGTGATCCTAAGATCCTTAGTTCCCTCATCAGGGAGAATGAAATCCATTTATACAAATCGGATAATCAGCATGGCAACTGGCTCGACTGTATTAAGTCACGCAAAGCGCCAATTTCACCCGTTGAGATCGGCCACCGGGCATGCTCGATTTGCCTGATCACCCATATTTCGATGAAGCTGGGACGTAAACTGCAATGGAATCCCGAAACGGAAATGTTTGTCAAGGATGATGAAGCCAATAAAATGCTCTCGCGTTCACAACGTTTCCCTTACGGAACAAGCTATATTAAAGGGGTATAAACCACAATAGACACATAGGTCACAATAGAAAATTATCCTTATTGTGCCCTGATGTGGCTATGTGGTAAAACTAATTTTCTGGAATTTAAAATATTGAATATGAAAAACATAAAGCTTATTGGAATTCTTTTTGCCCTGACTTTTGGAATATTGTCAGCCCAGGCGGCGAAAATTAACGCCGTCAAGGTAGGTTCCAAAATAAATGTGACCATCGACGGAAAATATTTCACCAGTTATATCTTCTCCTCCGATGAGAAGTATCCGTTTTTCTATCCTGTGAATGGCCCCCTTTCAGGAGGCTCGGTCACTTCGATGCGCAATGGGGAATATCCGCACCATAGCTCCCTTTTCTTTGGGTGCGACAGGGTAAATGAGGGCAATTACTGGCAGGAAGGACTGGAGCGTGGCAGGATTATCTCTGTGAATGCTGAAATCCTTAAAGAGGGTGGCGATACTGTTGTGATTTCAGACGAGTGTATCTGGAGCCGGCCCGGTGCG
The DNA here is from genome assembly GCA_023251475.1 of Prolixibacteraceae bacterium. Lineage (GTDB taxonomy): Bacteria > Bacteroidota > Bacteroidia > Bacteroidales > Prolixibacteraceae > JAAFHB01. The sequence goes on along the minus strand of JAHEYS010000198.1, from coordinate 7,672 downwards.
GTTTCTCCGGTTAAGGACCAACGGAAGATCACCATTACGGCCCCTTCACCCAATATGAGGCAGCTTGATTTCGAAATCACCATGGAGATGCTGATGGATATCCACATCCAAAAAACGAACCATTCCCTTTTCAGCGCCCGGATGGCAGCAGATCTTTCGGTAAAAAACGGTGGGACAATGATCAATGCCGAAGGGGTTAAAGGGGAAAAGGAGACATTCGGAAAACCCTCACCATGGATTGACTTTTACGGAAAGCGTGGAGATTTTATTGAAGGTCTGGCTATAATGCAGCACCCGGCAAACCCATGGTATCCTTCGCCTTGGTTCACAAGGGATTATGGATTTATTTCGCCCACACCAATGTACTGGCCGCAAAATGGGGTTGAGACCTTTATGAAAAAAGGGGAGACGCTTCAGCTTCGTTACCGGGTTTTGGTGCACGGTGGCGACGTAGAGGCGGCAAAGATTGGGGAATTGTTCGAAATTTATAAAAAGCAACAGTAATCAGGTATTTCTGGATGTCGATTCTAAAAAATACATTTTATTGCATGCGACAAATCGTTAAACCTTTATTTATCTTTGCAGTTGGTAAATAGACAGAATAGGATGAAAACAACAAAACCGATAAAAGCAAAAGAAAATAGTTGGACCATGCCCGGTGAACCAATCGGCATTAATGAATTTAAAGCAGGTATTAAGGAAGCCGAGAAAAGTCCATTTATGACATTGGATGAACTGAAAAAAAGTGTCGAAGAATTGAAAAAAGCCAAAAGCTGTAATCTATTCAACTTAATATAGAGGGAGATCTTTTCCCTCTTATTAGTTAATATTAATAACTTTTAAAAGATACACAAACAAAAAATCAGAAATGAAACGATTATTTATTCCAGTTATGGCACTTGCATTAACCGTGGTATTTAGTTCCTGCGGAGGCGGAGGTAAACCAGCTAAGAAAGAAGATATTAAAACCGCACCGTTTACCGGGGCCAAAGGTGAGGTAAAGATTATCACCCTCGATCCCGGCCATTTTCATGCGGCGCTTGTCCAAAAGAATATGTACGAACAGGTAAGCCCTGACGTTTTCGTCTATGCGCCAGGGGGAAATGAATTGAACGGACACCTTAAGCTGATCGAAGGTTATAACAAAAGGGTTGAAAATCCGACCGCCTGGAACGAAAAGATTTATACCGGAACTGATTATCTGGAAAAGATGCTCTCTGAAAAACCAGGTAATGTAGTGGTGATATCGGGTAATAACCGGATCAAGACAGACTACATCAAAAAATCGGTAGAGGCTGGTCTAAACGTGCTGTCCGATAAGCCAATGGTAATTTCTGCAGGTAAATTCACTGTATTGGAAGAGGCGTTCAAAATAGCACAGGAGAAGGGTGTATTACTCTATGACATTATGACCGAACGTTTTTCCGTAACCACGTTGCTGCAGCGCGAATTGTCGGTAGTTCCTGAGATTTTTGGAACACTTGAAGCCGGAACAGCTGAAAAGCCGGCGATTGAAATGATCAGTGTCCATTATTTTTATAAAAGCGTTTCCGGAAATACCCTCGTACGTCCGGCGTGGTTTTTTGATGTGGAGCAACAGGGTGAAGGGATTGTCGATGTAAACACCCACCTTGTAGACCTTGTACAATGGGAATGCTTTCCCGATCAGATCCTGCAGAAAAATGACATTCAGATTATTACAGCAAAACGTTGGCCTACTGTTTTATCCGTTGAAGACTTTAAAGAGGTGACCAAACTGGAGCAATATCCTTCCTATCTGAATAAAGATGTTAAAGACGGCAAATTGAATGTATTCTCAAATGGTGAAATTGTCTACAAATTAAAAGGGGCAGTAGCAAAAGTCTCTACAATATGGAATTTCAAGCCTGTTGAAGGTGCTGGTGATAGCCATTATTGTATCATGCGCGGATCAGTAGCAAGTCTCGAAATCCGTCAGGGCACCGAAGAAAAATATGACCCGACCTTGTATGTCATGGCCAAAGAGGGAACAGATCTGAAGCAGTTCGCCATCAATCTTGAAAAAGTGGTTAAAGGGCTTCCGCAGGCAGGTCTCTCCATTGAAAATATCAGCAAGAATACCTGGAAATTAGTGATTCCACAGCCCTTGAAAGTGGGTCATGAGGCCCATTTCGCACAGGTTACGGCAAAATATCTGGAATATCTCAAAGCGGGGAAACTACCTGAATGGGAGGTCCCCAATATGATTACAAAATATTACACTACAACTTCTGCACTTCAGGTGGCAAAGGGGGTTAAATAGTTTCCTCCAGCAAGGTGAAGAGGGTGTCCAAAAACTTCAAAGATTGCTCTTTTTCTCTCTGTGAAACTCTGTGCCTTCTCTGTGAAACTCTGTGAAACAATTAATTACACCGAGATTCACACAGAAGACACTGAGGCACACAGATTTTTGGACACTCATTTCACTATTTTATGCCAGGTCAAACCAGTCGCTGACCAGGACTGTTTTATCCTCCGGCTCCTTAATATGTCTGAATTCGTTGGTCTTGTTATTATAGGTATAATCCTTTCCCCAGACCCGGTGATTTTGCTGAACCTGTTTTATCCCGTCAATAATTAAACAGAGTTCATCGTTGGTCATGGTAGGATGTAGCGACAACCGGATCCAGCCCGGTTTTTGGGAAAGGTCTCCGAAATTGATCTGTCGGGTAATTTTATTTGACTGATCATGGCTCACATCCAAAAGAAAATGGCCGTAGGTACCTGCGCAGGCACATCCTCCGCGAACCTGAATTCCAAACTTGTCATTCAGCAATTTAACGGCGAGATTAAAATGGAGGTGATCAATATAAAACGAGATGATCCCCAAACGGTCATGAATGTTGTTTGCCAGGATATGGAGTTCATCAATCTTCTCCAATCCCTCAAAGGCGATACCGAGCAGCTCCTTTTCCCGCTTTTCGATATTCTCAACTCCCATCTGGTTTTTCAGTTCGATGCAAAGGGCTGTCCGGATGGTTTGCAGAAAGGGTGGAGTTCCCCCATCCTCACGAGCCTCAATATCGTCGACATATTTGAATTCGCCCCATGGGTTGGTCCAGTCAACCGTTCCACCGCCCGGATTATCGGGAACGGAACAATTGTAGATAGCAGAATTGAAGACCAATACACCGGCGCTTCCGGGCCCGCCCAGAAATTTATGCGGTGAAAAGAAGATCGCATCCAACGCCTCAAGCGGATCTTCGGGATGCATATCGATCTTAGCGTAGGGGGCTGAAGCGGCAAAGTCGACAAAGCACAATCCGCCGTTGCGGTGCATGATCCTGGCCATCTCATGATAGGGAGTCGCAATCCCGGTAACATTTGAACAGGCAGTGAATGAGCCAATTTTCATTTTCCGATCCCCATATTTGGCTATTTCTGTTTTTAATTGCTCCGGATCCACAAGTAATTCCTTATCAGGATAAAGCTGTACCACATCGGCAATGGTCTCCAGCCAGGAGGTATGGTTGGAGTGATGTTCCATATGGGTTATAAAAACTACCGGACGATCCTCTATAGGGAGACGCTCGAGCTTATCGATTTTGTGCATGGCCCTGAATCCAAGGATCCGCTGAAATTTGTTGATCACTGTGGTCATCCCCGATCCCGCATTGATAATCACATCGTTGGGTCCCGCATTGACATGTTCTTTAATTTTTCGTTGTGCCAGATGATAAGCCTTGGTCATCAGGGTTCCTGTTTCACAGGTCTCGGTGTGAGTATTCCCGACAAAGGGACCGAACTGGTTGGTGATTTTATCCTCGATGGGCCGGTACAGGCGGCCACTGGCAATCCAGTCGGCATAAATGATCTTTTTCTCTCCGTACGGAGACTGAAAAGTCTGGTCAATTCCGATAATTCTGTCCCTGAATTTCTTAAAATAATTTTCCATTGATACCCGAATAATTCAACATACTTTATTCATAGTCTGCTAAAATTTGCGACAATTTTAGTAAGAATAGTTGGGATTAAATAGGAGATTTGCTTTGAAATAAAAATTGAATCTTTGTTTATCGGTTAGCTGATTTTCAAACAAATTTTCATTAACTTTTGCCTTTGTAAACATACAATCCTAATCGCCATGAGTTGCCTGTTAAAAATCATGCTTTTAGCAATATTGCTAAGTGATATTACCCCCGCACAAGCTCAGTTATTGACGATCCAAGATGCCGTTGCTCAAGCTATCCAAAACAACCCGCAACTCAACCAGATGCGTTCGCGGTTAAAACAGAAGAAGGAAGAATGGCGCACTCAAACCGGAATATCAGCGCCTGAAATCAGCTTTATGAGAGAGGGGATGAACAACAAAGCTGCCGATCCGTTTCAGGAACAGCGCCTCACGGTTTCGCAAACCATCGACTTCCCGTTAACCACATCCTTTCGCCTCAAAGCGATCAACGAGGAGGTAAAAGGACAACAGCTCCTTATTCAGTCAGAAGAGAGACGTGTAAAGGCGGAGGTAAAATCCCTTTACATTGAAGTGAATTATGCATTAGGACTGCAGAAACTTCGTAATGAGCAGATGAGACTGTCAACCGATCTTTATGAGGCGGTACGTAACAGGGTCGAATCCGGTAAAGGAAATGAAATGGATCTGACCAAGGCAGAACTTCAGTTAGCTGAAGCCAATAATGAGATCGATGATGTCAGAAGGCAGCTCCATCTGGCACGGTACGGCCTGTTTAACCTTATGGGACTATCTTCTGAAAATCAAAAATATACAATTCTTTTTTCGGATTCGCTCAGAAGTGATAATGTGGAAATTTCGCAAATTCAGGCATTGGCCGTTTTGACCAACCTTCCATCATATCAATCATCTGAAAGAGAGCTGGCTGCTTCCGGCTATTTACTTAAAGAAGTTAAAAGCAATATCCTCCCGGACATCAGATTTAATATTTACAAGGAGGATTACGGAACAGGGTACAACTTCAACGGGATCGAAATCGGATTGAGTTTTCCGATCTGGTTTCCGTTCGAACAGCGGGGGCTAATCAATACAACATTGGCACGTCAGGGGGAAATACGATGGAAACAGCAGGAGATCAGATTAGACATGAAAAAACAGATTGAATTTGCATGGCACAGCTATGAAGTGAGCCGTTCAACGATTAAACGATACAACGAAACGATCAACAAAAAAGCTGAAATGCTGCAGTCACTTGCCATGGCTGCCTATAAAAAGGGTGAGATCGATTTACTGGAGTTGATTAATTCGCAGCAAATATATCTTGGCATTCAGGAGCACTACCTGTCAGCGATGAGCGATTTCCAAATCCAGCTCGCCGAACTTGAGAAATTCCTTGATAGAGATCTTGTGTATTAGCTGTTTATTTTATTCCATACTCCTTACCCCTTTCACCGGCTGCCCCTTAAGCTGGTGCAAATCGAAGATCACCAACTCATTCTTACCCTTCTTCAGCCATGGCGCCGGACAATACAATTGCTTCTGAGGACCTATATTCCAGTACCTTCCTAGGTTGTGCCCGTTAATCCAGACAATACCCTTCTCCCATTGACTGACATCAAGATAGGTATCTCCAATGGTGGTCAGTTCAAATTCGCCTTTAAAGAAATTACCCTGACGGACAGGTTCTGCTGCCGAAAATTTTAGCTGATTCAGGTATGTTTCGTCGAGCGGAAGATTGTAAACCTGCCAGTTCATAAGGGTCATCCCGTTGAGCGAAACACGCTCGGTAATCCCTTTTCGATCGATCATATATTCTGCAAAATTAATCCGGCCCATCCCTTCAACAAGGATATCAAGCCGGGGAGTGGCAGTAGTCGAAGCCGGCAACTCAATCATATTCTCTCCCTTGCACCGGTCGAGTTTACCGACATATTTCCCATCCACGAAGATGGTGGCATAGTCGTGAAGTTCTGTTATCCGGAGCTTCCCCTTTTTATGGCCGATCAGGTTGGTACGGTAGAGGATAAAACCACCCTTTTGATCAAACATCTCCATAGGTTTGGGTTGTGGGGTGTAGCTGGCATCCGGAAGATTATCCCAGACAGAAGCTGAAGCTTTTAGCTGTATTTCGGGTATTTCTATTACAGGTAACGGGGCAGGAATTTGGGGTAATTTCTTATTGGAGGGCTGATATTTGGCCAGCAGATTACGCAATGCTTCGAATTTTGGAGTTGCCTGTCCCATTTCATTAATTGGTGCGTCATAATCATAGCTGGTCACGTCGGGTTGGTACTGGGTTGGAGAAAAGGCATTTGCACCGGCCCAGTAACCAAAGTTTGTTCCGCCATGAATAACATAGAAATTGAACGATTTTTTATTATCCATCAACCATTTGACCTCTTTGATCAGATTTGCCGTGTCGGGACGTTGCCATTTCTCACCCCAGTGAGTGAGCCAACCAGGATATAATTCGCTGCAAAAGGAGGGAACATTCGGATTGGCTTTTGTTGCCTGGTCAAACCCGGAGGCGCTGGCTGCAGGATCAAGACCGATTGCTGCGTCAGGCAAAGAGCCTGCCTCAAGCATAAAAGGGGTTGCTCCGTCAGCAGTATAAAAGGGGACTTCAATGCCGTTCTTCTTCCACATCTCCTGAACCGTTTTCATGTATTGGCGGTCATTTCCGTAACTGCCATATTCGTTTTCCACCTGAACCATCAGTATCGGCCCCCCTTTGGTCACCTGCAGATCCTTCACCTGACGGGCAAGCGCTTTAATATACCGCTCAACTGCCTCAATATAACGTGGATCCATACAGCGGACTTTGATATCCGGAATCTTCAGAAGCCAGGAGGGTAATCCCCCAAATTCCCATTCAGCACAAACATAGGGGCCCGGACGCAAAATTAACCATAACCCCTCCTCCTGAACGATCCGGAAAAATTGGGCAATATTATGATTACCTGTTTGAAAATCGAACTTCCCCGGCTCCGATTCGTGATAATTCCAGAAAATATAGGCGGCTATGGTATTACATCCCATCGCCTTGGCCATCCTGATACGTTGCCTCCAGTATTCAGCAGGAATCCGGGCAGGATGCATTTCGCCTGAAATAATCTGTAAAGGTTGACCATCAAGCAGGAAATCGGTTTTTGATAAGGTAAATGAATGGGTGCGGTCCTGACTGAATACATTTGCCGTAAGTATCCCAACTAAAATAATTGCTGTAAATATTTTGCTCATATGATAAAATTTTGTAATCCGATTTGTATCCCTGACGGGGTTTGTAACCCTGTCAGGGATACAAAAATTTGTTTATTTAACGATGTAATTATTTCAACAACACAACCTTCCCCTTTTCAGGGAAATCAATTGTAATCAGATCTTCTTCTGATTTCAGCGCTCCATTCCAACTGTATGTTATTTTATACGTATTTGTCACGAACGGATTTTTCAATTTGCAGACTCCCCCCCTTTCGGAAATAATCTCCACTTTTTCCACCATCCCTCCCTTTTGCTCAGCTGATACCAGGAATGCGCCGGCGGTTCGCAATGTCGAAAAGGAAACATCCTTCCAAGCGGCGGGAATTGCAGGAAAAATGTGAATAATTCCGGTATGACTCTGGACCAGCATCTCCTGAACCCCCGAGGCAAAGGCAAAGTTCCCTTCCAGGGTAAAAGGACGGTATTTCATTTTCGAATACCCTTTGTTATACTGTTCTCCGTTGACATGAAAACTATTTGGAA
>JAHEYS010000197.1:2381-12471 GCA_023251475.1 Prolixibacteraceae bacterium | reverse complement strand
ATGATGTGAAAGATGTGAACAAAGGCTATGAATGTGGTTTGAACATCAGGGGATACAACGACCTGAAAGAGGGCGATTTCATCGAAGCTTTCGAACAGGTGTCGGTGGCAAAAACACTGGATTAATCATTCATCAGGTTTTTAACAAAACAGATAAGGTCCTCAGTCCCGTATTGCGGATTCCAAATATCAGAAACTGATCAGTAAAATGGTTCATACAACCTTTATACTGATCAGTTTTTATTTTAGAAAGGTCAAATCCACTGAAGGTTTCCTTATTTTTTACCGCGAATGCAACGCACCAAAATGGTGCGATCACGCACGGTTGACATGCGTTAACACACGAAATTGGTGCGATCACACACCGTTGACATGTGTTCACGCACCAAAATGGTGTGATAAACCACCAATGACATGCGTTCACGCACGAAATTGGTGTGATCACGCACTGCTGACATGCGTTCACGCACCAAATTGGTGTGATCACGTACCGTTGACATGCGATCACGCACGAAATTGGTGTGATCTCGTACCGTTGACATCGTCGGGCGATTTTCAATCGCCCAATTTATCTCTGCGGTTACAAACCGCAGGACCCGGTCATTTACATGAAATTGGTGTGATTATCCACCAAAACAAAAATGAACAGAAATTTATATCTTTCGCGATATTATTGCAAATTAAATTGATCAGCATGAACCTTAAATTTCAATGCAATTGTGACGAAATTGACTGGGAACTGATTCCCGAAATCTTAAAAACGGTGGGGATGGCCTATCATTCGGCGGAGATACATCGCAAAACATTTTCAACAAGCGCTTCTGTTATTTTTGTTTACGACGGAGAGCAGTTGATTGGCTTTGGGCGTGCAATATCAGACGGATATATCCAGGCTGCGGTTTATGATGTGGCTGTGTTGCCCGCTTACCAGGGACATGGTATTGGCCGGCAAATCATTGAGAGAATCGTGTCATCGCTTCCTGGATGCAACTTTATTTTGTATGCCTCACCCGGGAAAGAGCTCTTTTACAATAAGCTTGGGTTTCGAAGGATGAAAACCGCAATGGCGTTATTTGTAAAACAGGAGATGATGTCAGCAAGGGGATTTACTGAATAGGGTATTATTGTTATTTTACCGGTGGTCGTACGGATTGATCGGCTTGCTCTGCATGGTACATCAGGTATAACTCCCTGAATCCGTCTTCGGCTGCCTTGTTAGGGACCCCATTGGTCTGCCGCAATTCATAATCAAACATGGCCCGCAAAAGCAATATGCGCCATCTCCACCCTTTTTTAGTAATATCGGCGAGGTTCTTATCTACCGCTTTCAGGAGCTCGTATGCCTTCTTCGCCCCGTGATCAACTATTGGAACATTGATCTTTACAGGAGTACCGGATTTGTAGGCTGCCTTTAAACCATGATTTCTTTCCAGGATACCAATCGCCTGAACAATGTCATCGGCATGCTCATGTGAGAACTCAAATGCCACATATTCCCTGACTATTTGATATGCAGACCTGTCGCGTGTCCAATAAAACTGACTGTAAATAACTTTATTGATGTCTTCAAAGATCCCCTCGGAGTAGGGGGCTCCCCCTGCAACCTTATCCTTAACCTCATCCCACAATCTTTGAGACCTTTGCGGCAGCGGGTTGGCGCCAAAACCACCCCAGGGCCACGACTCCCACATGCTGATCTCAGGGAAATTCAACAGCGGAAGATTCCCGGGTACGGGATTATTGATCAGATAACGTGGAAAACGTTCGTGAGAGTCGGCCTGAATGTAGTCAACCCAGGGTTTCTCAGCACTGAAAGCTTTTGCAAGACCTACCCATTCTCCCTCATCTTCAACACAGTCGAAAAGCCAGGTGGAAAGGATAATTTTGATTCCCGGTACTTTATTGCGGGCAAGCTCACCTATTTTCTTTGATAATTTTAAGTACCCGTTACTTCCCCAGGGTGTACAGCGGTCGCAGCCGCAACCACCCTGATCATAAGGCCATAAAACCAGGAAGTCGACCATTACTCCACGGCTGTTGAAGGCATTCAGTTCCTCTTCGACCTGTTTTAATATGAGTGCTGTCCCTCCCGGCTGTGAAGGGCAGATCTCTACCCCGTAACGTCCCCGCAACCTGATCTGCTTTGGTGGTTTGGCCCGCAATTCAACGGGTGAAGAATTGTAACCTTCGTTGGCCAGCATGCAAAGGGTGATTTTCATACCGGCATCTTTTCCTGCGCGTAGAATCAGGGCGAGCCGGTCAGTCATCGCCACAGCTTTTGGATCATTGATCCCTTCAAATCCGTGCATATCAAACCACACTTCAATATTATTATAACCCCAAAGCGCCAGTTCTTCAATATACCGGGTCACCTTATCGACCGGGGCTGTATGGTAAAAATTATGAAAGTGTGTGGCGAAGTAGATATTTCTTTGCAGTTTTTCGGGAACAGATAATCCCTCCCATGTTCCCGGTGAAAAGCCGGAATGGTTAAAAATGGAAGTGTGAAGAAGCTTCCCCACACCATAGAGGATACCGTTTGGATCACTTGCCGTAATGGAAATCAGGCGTTCTCCGGTTTTTTCAATTCTAAATGCCTCCGGGGGCATCGACTGAGCTACAATGTTTAGTTTTATGGTCAGTGCTTGGTCACTTTTTATTAAGAAATCCAGTCCTGTCCGTTCCTTCAGAATCCTGTAAAAGATATTTATTGTCCTGGACGTCAGAATCCCCGGGCTTTGGGTCATATCAAAACTGACCGAATGATAGGAATTACGCATTAGGATGCTATTGCCCGGACTCTGAACCGAACCTTGATCCTGTGCAAAAAGATGATGATTTGCTGCGGTAACTCCGGACAGGACCATCCCGGCTATGGCCCCTTTTTTAAGGAATTCTCTGCGGTTGTTCATCTGAATATAATTTGTTTTTTAGTGGCCAGATGGAATAGCCATGGTGATATTTTTATTTCGGTCTGTGGATTATCAACCATGGCTATTTCATGAGTTATAGGGTAATGTTCCTGTTGTTTATGTAGTTTCTATTGTTTCTGTTGTTTTAGGTGTCGTGAGCGGTTGACTCAAAGTCGCCCGCTCACTCAAAATCCTCAAAATCCTTATTGTCAATTATTTATTCAATACCTGAAGGCGGTGCAGCCTCAACAGTTGAACCCCATTTTTTGTTTGGAAGGGGACCCATCTCCAGTTCGATCGTCGCTCCGCCCAGCAGATCGGAATGGGTAAACCATGGTCGGTTAAGCTGCTGGCCATTAAGTTTTGCCGACTGGATATATTTGTTTGCCTTCGCATAATTATGGGCAGTAATTGTAAAAGTCTTCCCGTTAGTGAGTTTGATTTTTGTCTCTGCAAAAACCGGACTACCGATATTGTAGAGCGGAAGCCCGGGGGTGACAGGATAGAAACCCATGGAAGAGAATACAACGAAAGCGGTCATTCCGCCACCATCCTCATCCCCGGGAATCCCGAAAATATTATCCTGGAACCACACATCCAGCAGGAAACGGACCCGTTTCTGTGTTTTCCACGGTTCACCGGAATAATTGTACAACCAGGGAATATGGAAGCTTGGTTCGTTACCCATTGAAAATTGCCCCACCATTCCGGTTGCATCGGCAAATTTGGCCCAAAACTGGTATTTGGTTCGCCCAAGATCTTCACGAAAAAGTTGGTCGAGATTAGCGGAGAACTTTTCACGACCTCCCATCAGCTTAATCAGGCCATGGATATCCTCCTGAACCTGCCATTGGTAGGTGTAGCCATTGTTCTCATCGTAATAGTCGCGCCCTCCCGGACCGCCGTCAAATTTTGGATCGATCTCAATCCATTCCCCTTTTGCGTTCTTCGGCCACATCAGTTTCTTTTCGGGGCGGAACAAATTACGGTAGTTGGTGGATTGCTGATGAAAATATTGGTAATCTTCTTTATGGTCGAGTTCTTTTGCCATTTCAGAGAGGGCCCAGTCGTCATAACTGGCCCCCAGGGTGACCGCAACACTCTGCCGTTTTTCGAAATCATGAACCTCTTTTACCGTTTCCGTTTCGCCGGGCATCAGTGCCGGGAAATACCCTTTTTCACGGTAAAAAGTATCCAATGAGCATTTCGGGCCATTTCTCCAGGGAAGCAAGGTGGCATCAGTTCCGTTTTTCCTGATCCCTTCATAAGCTTTGTCTGTATTGTAACCACGGATACCTTTTCTCCAGGCATCGAGAAATACGATTGTGGAATGAACACCGTTCATACAGGGGTCATCCATGTAAAGTACAGGAAACTGAGGCATCCATCCCCCCTGTTCATAGATGGTGGTATAGGAGTTGAGCATGTCCGACTCTTTTTGTGGCTGAAGGATCATCCGTAAAGGGTGGTTGGCAAGGTAGGTATCCCACACCCAGTCATCAACATAGAAATCACGGTCGGTTTTGTGCACCTGGTGATCGAAACTACTGTAATAACTGCCATATTCATTGATGTTCACCATCCGTTCATAAGTGCGGTAAAGCGAGGTATAAAAGGAACGGCGCTGAGCTTCTGTTCCCCCTTTTACCTGTATCTGATCGAGCGTTTTTGTCCAGACCTGTTCTCCGCTGTTTTTAACCATTTCGAAATTCCAGTCGGGAATCTCCTTTTTCAGGTTGGCTTTTGCCTGTTCAACACTGATAAATGAGATGCCATATTTGAATCCGACGACCTGGCCCTGATCTTTTGAGAATTTAAACCAGGCAGCGGGCTCCACTCTGGGCATATTTGTTTTTTTGATGATTTTAGTCTCATCCTTCACCTGCGATTGAAACTCCTGGTTAAACTCTCCGTAAACAAAAGCTTTCATCCCGAAGAACTGCTCTTCGCCCGAAACTGCATTCTTTGAGATAATATTCCAATGTCCCGCCTGGTTAATATGCATCCTGACCCTCTTCTCCATTTTTTCAGGGAAAGAAAACCGGAAGAACCCAGATCTGTTGGCGGGGGTAAATTCAGCTTTGATTTCCTCGTCGATCAGATAGGTGGAAAAGTAAAAGGGGCGGGTGATCTCGAGGTCGTGATCATAGGTTTGCCGCTCTTTCCATGTTCCACTTTCCGGATTGCCGGTTCCCGGCAAAATGCCAAACAGTTCACCCCTTCTGTGAGAGATCATTGTCAGCGGAAAAAAACTGATCTGATCATCGAGATAATCGGTGCGTAAAGGGTGCATACGGATCATCTGGTTGGGCAATTGCACATTTGGCCTGGTTGGATGAAGCAGGTAACCCATTCCGCCAATATACGGATCAACAGCACCGAGGTTTGTCTTTTTGTTATCAATTGGCATAAAGCCTACCAATAATAAAAAGATGGCACTGGTGATTACCGACAGGCAAATATTTATTTTCATTTGTATATAATTTGTTTTTCAAAGCATTGAGGCCGATGAAGGTTCCAAAAACAGGATGGTCTCCGGATGATTTCTCATGACGGAAGCCGGGAATTCGGGTGAGATCTCGCAATTCAGTGTATCATAAACGGCTTTTGCTTTCCTCTGGTCAGGGACGCTGCAAATCAGCGCTTTTGTTTTCATAATCTGTTTGATGGTCATGCTGATCGCCCTTTCAGGTACATCGTCAAAGGTGGGAAACCATCCTTCACCCAACTGTTGACGACGGCAGGCATCATTCAGATTTACAACATGGTATGGTTCTTCTGTTTCAAAATCTGCCGGAGGATCATTGAACGCCAGATGTCCGTTTTCGCCAATACCCACAAAGGCGACATCAATAGGGTGCCTGCTGATAATTTTTCCCAGGCGGGTGCACTCCCCGTAAGGGTCTGTCTCGCCATCGACATAATGGAAGTCCCTGAGTGGAACCAGGTCAACAAACCTCTCTTTCAGGTATTTGCGAAAAGATGCGGGGTGGGATTCTGCCATACCAACGTATTCATCCAGGTGAAAGGCGGTCACAACTGACCAGTCGATATCTTCCTTCACAAATTCCTCAAGCACTTCAATCTGAGATGCACCTGTCGCCACGATGATATTTGACTCTCCCCGTTCGACAATCGCTTTACGGATATAACTGGCTGCCTTATGAGCAGCTGCCTTAGCAAGTTCCTGCTTGTTTTCTAAAATGATTATTTCCATGATTTATTTTATTGGATAAGTAATTTCCATGATTTATTTCCCCGCATCGTACACCAATTCCCCTTCCACATAAGTCTTCCTGATCACCAATTTAGAATCCCCTATTTCAAAGAGGATCAGGTCTGCCCGTTTCCCAGGTTCGATAGTTCCCCGGTCAGTTAATCCGTAAAGGTTTGCCGGATTGGTACTGGCCATCCGGATCGCATCACCCGGCGAACATCCGGTAATCTTCATGATACGGTATACCCCAACCGAAAGGGGAGATGCAGATCCATAAAGTGATTGCTGTGCCGGAAGGTGGAGCTTCCCCTCTTTGGTCAGCTCAATCGTTTCCCCATCTTCGTTTTTATACTCCCCGGGTGGAAGTGATGCAAAACTGGTCACATCGGAGGTAATGATGATTTTTCCGGCCCCTTTTACTTTATAAAATACGGCAATTTCTTCATCGGGGAGGTGAAAGCCGTCGCAGATAATGCTTGCCATTAGCTGGTCGTTGGCCAGCTGGGACCAATATGGATTGCTATGCCTGTTAATCATATTTGCACACCCATTGCCAAGATGGGTCGCAATTCTGGCGCCCTCCAATACCGCCTCGTCGACGATTGCCTTACCCGCATTGTGGTGACCAAGGGCAACGGTAATGCCCATCGCCGTACACCTGCGGGTAAATTCCATCGCTCCCTCCATTTCAGGAGCAATCGTGACAGTGAGGATATTCCTGCCGGAAGCTTCATAGAGTTCCGTGAACTCCTCCCAGTCAGGTTTGCGGACGAACCTTAACGGATGCGCACCCCGGTAGCCGTCTTCGGGAGAGATATAAGGCCCTTCAAGGTGATAACCTGCGATGGAACCATGTACCGACTCCTCATTTCTTGTTTTGGCAAGTAGTTCGAAATTTCTGAGAAATATCTCGCGACTATTGGTGGTTAGTGTCGGTAAGTAGCTGGTAACTCCCTCTTTCCAGAGTTCATGTGTCGCCTTGAGTATTCCCTCTTTGGTTAAATTGCCACCTGCAAAACAGAAGGAAACGCCTGCAAAACCATTTACCTGATTGTCAATAAGACCCGGAGCAAGGTAAACCGGACGACTTTCATCCGATAACTTGTCGATCTGGTGAATCCTGACAATCTTCCCGTTACTGATCTCAACCGAAACCGGTTTTTTATTGAGATAGAGTAAACCTTCAATTTGTGTTTTCATTGGTAAATATAAAGTAACAAGTTAACGACTGACGACTATTTCTCCGATATATATCTGCGCCTTCTGACCGACGGTGGGGTAGGGTGGAGGCATGAGTTTATTCCCTTTAACCTTTAATCTGACATAGCGGAACGGTTTAGCCAATGGCGGAACAGGAAAGCTGAATGTACGCATATTTTTCTCATTCAGCTGATTTCCTTTCAACTCTTCCCTTCCTACAGAAATAAATCCATTATCCTTATGATCAGATATTGAACATGTTATCATGGAGGGATGGAGAATTCGCCGGGTTTTTGTGTCGAGCAGGGTCGTGATTTCGACCGATGAGGCTTTAACACAGCTATCCAGATCCAGTAATAGTTCGACATTTTCCTCCTCCCAACCGATCCATGCCGGTTTGGATTTATTCAGATCTCCAATCCCCCCGTCTGTCAGCAACGACAGATCGGCATGATTGTACTTATTTAAGGAGTTTGGCACAGGAATAGTCGTTACTTTTCGATGGAAGGCGAGGTTGTTTTTTATAAAGATCTTATCAGATGATTGCCTGCTCATATCATAGTAATCCTGTGGCGTCAGATTGTGCTCGCTCATCACCCCGATCTTCTCACGTTTCATGACAACATAAAAATTCTCAAGAATTGCATCCAACTTTTTGGATTTGACAGTCCCGGTGCTATCCCACCAACCCCGGGAACCTGCTGGATTGACTTTGGCAATTTCGATCAGGGCGTAACTTAATGGCAGTCTTGCAACTTCGACATGATGCAGATATGAAGTATCTTTATGAACTGCGGCTTCAGCCCTATCGAAGTAATCACTGTATTTATTGAGATTTTGGGCTGTTAAAAAAGTATTCTGATGAATGGAAGGGGGGCCAAAGATATTCAGCCGGTCTTCTGACCGGATTAGGTCTTGCTGAAGTTCATCAATATATTTTCTGATCCAGGGGGCTGCGGACCCGTAAAATTTTTTCAGGAACTCATCCATTCTTGCCGATACATTGATGTTGGGATTCCAAAGCAATCCGGAAATCAGATGAAGCCTGAGTTCAGCAAATTCATGCCCTTCGGCGATATCAGACTGCTGATAGTGATCAAAAACGTTATTCTTTACAAATAGCTGAATATTAGGCTGCAAAACAAAAAGGTTGGGATGAGGGGAGATGAAGTGGTGGTAGTTGATCGTATAATCGTAAGTGGCAATATGTTTGCATATTTTTCCCCAGCCAGCAATATCACTTACAAATTGTCTGGCTGCCGCAGCCGTATCGGTAGCAATGGGCCTGCTGCGATCGGTTTCGATTGAGCAGAGGGTAATGTGCACATTGTCAATTGGCTTTGTTACTGCCGGAGGGGACTGGCTATAATTATAGGCATAAGTGCAGATCATTTTATCGGGAAATTCCCTGGCAACGGCGTTGGCAAACCGTATAATCGGTCCGGATTGGCCCTTCTCCTCCTTCTCTGTTTTGAGGCAGTTCACACACTGGCAGGGATTGCCATAATCGTTCTGGGCAACCGACCAGTATAGCTGTTCGGGATGAATTGCCATCTCTTTCCTTAATTTTTCAATTGCGATTTTCAAAACATCCTTGTTGGTCAGGCATAATTGTGTTGGCAATCGTTTTCCGACGCGTAAAGCATAATATTCGGGATGCGTTTTAAACCAGGTTTTCCATGGGACCAGCCAGTCAAAGGAGTGTGATGCAAACAGGTAGTTTTTTGACAACCTGTTCCAGTCCAGCAGATCCTCATCATTGGCATATGCGGGTGAAAAATAGTTGACAATCCTGTAATTATTCACCGACGAGTCGGCAAGATTTAGGAAGGGGAGCGATAAGTTTTTACTTACTGGCACCACCTTGAATGCTGGACTATAAACATGGCAACCCAGAAAACGCTCCAAAAGTGTTACCACACCATAAACGCAGCCCTTTCTTTTACCCCCATTGATGAAAATCGCACCGTTTTCCGAACTTCTCATCCGGTATCCGTCGTATTGCAGTCCGGAAGTTTCCCGGATGAATATTCCCTTACCGGTTGTTTTCATCTGATGTGCAACAGGGAGTTCACAACCCGACATTTGTTTGATATAATTTTGAAGAAGCGTCGCAGCCCTGCTCTCCTGCCCCGTAGGGTTTGGAGGAATGACGATGGTGTAGGGGCTTTGCCCGTCACTTACCAACACGATTGATCCATCGTTAGCGCATCCAATGACAACGAACAACAGCAAAAGGGATAGCAGCAGATTTCTCATCGTGAAGAGCTTTTATTCAATTACACACTTTCACCGATACCTCCGGTCATTTTCTTGTCCCCTTTTGCCTCACGGATAAGATTCATATCATCCTGCAGTTTATCGGCAAAAAGAAAATTGTCGGCACTGTGCATAATGATGTTGGCGCCAGCTTTTGCCCACTCCAGCTGGATATCGAGACTTCCCCTGGAACCACCGTGGCAACCTGCAGAAACACCAGATTCCCTTGCCTTTTTGATGATCCCGCAACTTAGATCGAGAAACGCCTTATCCCGGTATTTTTCGGGCATATCATACGAGGTGGACAGGTCGTGAGGACCAATAACTATTCCATCAACACCAGGACCATCAACAGTTTGAATAGCAAAGAACTGTTCCATATTGGCAACCCCGGTCGGGCTCTCGATATTGAGCAGCAGGGTGTGATTTTTATTGTGGTTTTTCAGATACACTTCCAGTTCTGCCGAAGGTTTTTCCTCGCCATATAGTAACTTCTTTAGTTT
>JAHEYS010000197.1:0-2371 GCA_023251475.1 Prolixibacteraceae bacterium | reverse complement strand
GGTATTTTACAGCTCCTACAAGGTCGTAAACATCCTCAGGATTTTCAATATATGGAACAAGGATGGCTCCTGCTCCGGCGTCCAGCGCCTGGGTAGCCAGGTAAGGATTGGGCTCCGGAATCCGAACAACGGGATTTATCCCTGCGGCTTTAAAAGCCCTGCACATCCAACCCAGAGTTTCTGGATTGTAAAAGACGTGCTCGTTACACAGGAAGACGTAATCAAGGCCCAGGCTGATGACCGCGTCAAAAATTTTAGGTGATGTTGAGGTAATCAGCGTACCATAAACATTCTTTCCTGAGCGCAGTGCGTCTCTGAATTGTTGTCCTACCATCACTTCCATTCTCCTTCCCTGCCAAGTGCGGCAACTGCTGCGTTATTAAATACGGTTGCCGCCTGGTTCATACCTTCGGCAATATTTATTTGTTCATCTGTGAATTCAAAAGCCAAAGCCGCGTTGATGACTGTATCACATTCGTTATTGTCCATAAATAGGGAGGCTTCCAGAATGCGGGGCTGATCCTCCTCAGGAATGATCAAAAACCCGTGTTTGTCTGCATGAATCAGGTCGCCCGGATTTACCTTCGTACCAAATACTTCCACCGGTTCGCCCCAGCTGATGGGAGCGGCATAGGCATGACCTACACATAAACGGCGTGCAAGGGCTTTGAACCCTGCACTTTTCATCTCGTCGAGATCCCTGATTGCTCCGTCAACAATCACCCCCACGCAACCTAACGTCCGGTGGGTATTGGCGCTCACCTCTCCCCAGAATGAACCAATCACATTAGGTTTGTCCAGGTCCTGCATCACGATAATCTTGGGCCCCGGAATTGAGGCAATATATTTGCGGTATTCTGCCCACGCATTGGGGTTTGCTCCCGGAGTTGACGGTTTTATGGTTACGGTAACTGCATAACCGATCATTGGTCCTGATTCGGGCATAAAATCTTTGGTCTCTTCAATGTTGAAGCCTGATGTCCTGGGTCTTTGGGTAATCTGCTCCCATCCGTTATAGATGGTAGGGGTATTCCAGCGCTTCAGTTTCAATAATTCACTTAATGGCAGCATGGGTTTAATGTTTTATCTGTTAACGACATTTTGGGGTGTTCCCGCTAAAAATAATTTCAGATTCTCAACGGCGGTCTCCATCAACCTTGATCTTGATTCTTTTGGCGCCCAGGCAATATGCGGTGTGATTAAACAGTTTTTAGCCTTCAGAAGGGGATTGTCAGTTTCGATAGGTTCTGTTGAAACGACATCCAGGGCTGCACCAGCTATTTTCCCCGTGTTCAGCGCCTCTGCCAGCTCTTTTTCGACCACGAGCGGACCGCGTGAAGTATTAATAATCATCACGCCATCTTTCATTTTTGAGATGTTATTTTTATTGATGATTCCCTGGGTGCTCTCAAAAAGCGGGCAATGCAGACTGATGATATCTGCCTTCGCAAATAACTCGTCAAGTTCAGCGTACCGACAATTCTCCCCGACCAGCTCAGCAGTTTTAGAGAGATCGTGAAACAGTACCTTCAGTCCGAAGGCCAGGGCAATTTTTGCGGTGGCCTGACCGATTCGTCCGAAACCAATGATTCCCATTGTTTTGCCTGAAAGTTCGATCAATGGTGTGTTCCAGAAGCAAAAATCGGGGCAACTGCTCCATTCCCCATTTCTGACCGCATTACTATGGTCACCCACATGGTGGCATAATTCAAGGATCAGTGCGAAGGTCATTTGAGCCACCGCAATCGTTCCGTAGGTTGGAATATTGGTAACGGTGATCCCCAGACTTTTTGCGGCAACAACATCAACCACGTTATAGCCGGTTGCCAGAACACCGATATATTTTAAAGCGGGCGCCTGTTCAAGTACCTCTTTTGTCAACGGTGTTTTATTGGTGAAGATTACCTCCGCATCGCCAATTGCACGGATAATCTCACTATTATCTTTTTTTGTTCTTTCATAAACCGTCAGGGCTCCGAATTTCTCCAGTCCTTCCCAGCTCAGATCACCCGGGTTAAGGGTATATCCATCGAGTACAACTATTTTCATTGGTTTATCATTTGGGTTTTTAATCCCGCACTGCGGGAAATGGAACTTGCCACGAGCAGATCATGTTTCTGTGAAAGATTGTCCGGCGTGGCCTGTTTCATGTTCTCTGATTATTGATTAAAATTTAAATTTTTGATTTACAGATTATTGTGATGATTTTAGATCCGGATTCCAGATCGTACAGCCGATATACCTTTCGGGATGTTCCCGGTCCTGAAAATAGTAAATAGTTACCACTTTCCCGTCAGGACGCTGGACACTTCTCACGTATCCGATATCCCGACCGGCGCCGTCATTTCTTAAGACAATTGGATTACTCCAT
>JAHEYS010000480.1 GCA_023251475.1 Prolixibacteraceae bacterium | reverse complement strand
TCTCCTGCCGGTAGATTTTATAATTAAATCACTTATTTAATAACAGGAACAAATGTCTCCAGGCGCACATCGCGGTCCCGAATCACCAGGGTATCTGTTGCCTGATGAAATTCACCATTGGCTGCATCAGTGATCTGATAATTAATAATGATTGCATTGCGCTTCTTGCCACCCCAAACATCACCCTGTGTAACAAATTTCCCGGTTCCGGTAACCGGATATAGAGATGTAGCTTCCTTTGTAATGGTGCAATTACCATCCGCGCCAAAAGTGAGCAACATTTTAAAGTTGCCAGGACTACCAGCAGTTCTGCGTACCATTGATGTCAACATCACCTGATCTCTTCTTGTTGTTTGCAATGCCCAAATCTCATTATCTTCGATATACATCGTTCGGTATACAATTTCGGAGATAAGCGTGCCGGCTCCATTTTTTACAACATCTTTGCCACGGTGCAAATATTTACCATGGTATGGATTGATATACTTGATTCCAAACAAGGTATAGTCTTTAGGAATGACCGACCAATTCCTGGCAATCCTGCGATCCGCATTTACCATCGTTGTTTTTCCCTGCAAAATTGAATCGGTTTCGGTGCTGGTGATAACCAATGGAATTATATACCGGGTTTTATAGGCGCGCGCATCATTCAGAAAAGCATCGGTGAGCTGAACGTCAATATATCCCTGCATCTTTCCTTTGGGAACAATAAACGTTCCGACAGGAGACATGGAGTAATAGGCTTTGGGCAATGCCACTAGGGTATCTCCTTTATCGGTGTAAAGATTTATTGCAAGCGTCTCATCCAGCACATAGCCGACCTTTCGATCCATCGTGTTATCGTAAAGACCCCCAATTCCTGCGCCTATGGAGAATTGCAATTTATTGTCCAATGAGGTATCAGTCAACTCATCATCACCCAGTACCAATGTACGAACCGGCGACTGATAGGGAAAGTAGGTAGTTGAATACTTATAATCGGGGAAGCTCCATTGATCATTTTTACATGATGATATTAATGCCAAAAGCATCATTACCGGAACCAATTTCATTAATAGGTGTTTCATAACTTTTAACTTATATCTTATAACTTATAACTTTTGAATTACCAACCGGCATTTTGCTCAAGTGCCGAAAACTTCAAAGTTTCCTGCTCCGGAATAGGACCATACTGCATAAAAGGCTGATAAGTTCGTAGCTCTATATCCAGGTACTGAAAATTGGTTGCAGTGCTGTTAATGCTAACCCCTTTTGCTGTTGTATTAAGTGGCAATCCCCATCTGCGGAGATCCCAGAAACGGAACCCTTCGAAACTTAATTCGAGGCGACGTTCGTTTCGGATCAAATCACGCATGGCAGCTTTGGTGACCTGAGCATTCAGGTAGTTGTCCGGTTGTGTTATTCCAGCACGTTTTCGGATTGCAGCAATAACATCTTTTGCCGAAAAAGTTGCCACTGCACCAATTCCGGTTGGGCCCCAGGCCTCATTGGCCGCCTCTGCATAATTCAGAAAAACTTCGGTATAGCGCATATGTACAGCATAGTGCTTTTTATTTGTTGTACTGCCATTACTCTGAAAAATAACATCATCGCGTAATAACTTCTTTAAATAATATCCCGTACGGCTTGATGTTGGCAATGAATCTTTCGCATTCACCCCACCGCCAATTCCGGTCTTGATGACTTTACCCTGGTAAGTGGCTCCATTATAAATGATGTAAGCAGCCAATCTCGGATCGCGGCCGGCATAGGGGTTCGCCGGATTATACAAACTTAATGGTTCACTAATAGGATATCCGTTGACCATTGGAAAGGCATCGACCAGATTTTGGCTGGGGTTAACCAATCCGCTGCCATATAATCCGGGAGGAAGGTTGTTCTTTTCGAAAGTGCTTGAAGTCGTATTTGAAGGGCCTCTCCATAACATCTCTTTCTGGTCAGCTGCCACTGTAACCGCTTCAACCCTGGCTGATTCATAAAACTTATGCCCATTGGGATCAAGACCCGCGATTCCACCATTTCCAAGCAGAACATCTGCTGCAGCATTTGCAGCAACGGTCCACAATGCCGGATCGTCGTTACTATAGGCAGGACTTGCGGCCAGCAATGCAAGTCGCGCCTTAAAACCCATAACTATTCGTTTTGTAATGCGCTGATTACTTACGCTTCCCAACACTTTATTATAGTCAGCAATGTTAAAACCGGTATAGGCGGCAGGGAGCTGTGCCGCAGCTGTGATGTCTTTAAAGTCCATTGGGAGATATTGCATAGCCAGATTAAAGTCGGCATTTATTACAGCAACCGATTCTGTAAAACCAGCACGGGCAACATTAAAATTGGCATCTTCCTGTGAAAATTTATCAGTTAATTTAACACCCAGCAGTTTACCGCTCTTCGATTTGCCAGCATGGTTCTGGAGCATATAATACTTTAACAGGCCTCTTAAGGCATAAGATTCCCCCTTCAAACGATCTTTGAACATGAGGTTGAGGTTTGGATTACTCCAAGACCATACGATGGTATCGATTGTTGGGATAAACAGATTCACATACAAGATCCCTTTATTCGCGTTGTCCCAAACATTTAGTGGATTAAATTGGGATGTCCATTGCCCGGTGCCCACTCGTAGAAAGTTATTAAACTTGTCGTTTGAAACTGCATTGTCAGTCGCAACCTCATTCATGATCGAGCTGGTGGGATTGACAAAATCGATCGTTGGAATCTTATTGTAACCATTCACCAGCAAACCTTCGGCATAAGCGGGATCCTCATAAACCCGGTTAAAATTGCTATGATTATCATTTTCAGGATCAAGTATGGCCGAACAACCTACAAGAACCTGTGCCGGGATAATCAAGAATAGCAGATATTTATTTATAAATTTCATAATCTTTTACTTTAAAGGTTAAAACATCGTTCTTACACCCAGGGTGAAATAGCGATATTGGGGTTCGCCATTCCAACTCAAATCCTGAATACTCTTCTTTTTTGAAAAGGTTGCCAGACCAGAGCCACTTAGGTAAATACTTAGCTTCTTCATCGCGATTTTAGCACAAATATTTTCAGGCATTTCGTAGGTTAATTGCATACGATTTAATGTAAAATAGTTGTTTTTGTAAGACCAGAAGGTCGATTGCCTGAAGTTATTCTGGCTCGTTTTGGTACTTAACCGCGGATAGGTCGCAGTAGCTTTTGTGGCTTCTGTCCAACGGTCCAATACCTGATTTGAGTATTTCTTGTCGCCATCAACCCAATAATAATTTCCGTTGAGATTCGCATTGCTTCCATCACTGCCAACGCCCAAAGCAAACAAACTGAAACTTTTATAGGTAAGTTTAATATTAATCCCATAGGAGAAAGGTGCTGTTCCGCGCCCAATCTGAATCTGATCGTTATTATCAATAATTCCGTCTTTATTCTGATCGACGTATTTGATATCTCCCGGACGAACTTCCCCAAAAGTTTGAAATGCGCTGTTCTTAATGTCGCTTGCATCCTGAAAGAAACCAGCTGACTGGAGTCCGAACTGGGAATCAACTGGTCGGTCTGTGCGGTAAAGGTAATCCTGCGAATACAACTCATCCCGTTCAATAACCTTTGAATCCCAATACATCGCGGTTGCGCCAGCATCAAATCCAAAATTGCCATATTTTCTGGAATAGGTCAGACTTAATTCACCACCTGAATAACCATCAATACCATAATTTGAATAGGGTACAAAGTCGATGTACTCGCTTGGATACAGATTGGTCCGCTTGGTAAACTGATCCGTTATCCGGTAATTGAAAACAGTGGCCTCGACGCCAAAAGTGTGGTTGAAGAACATCCCTTCAATTCCGAGATTCATCTCTTTTCGCTTTTCAAAAGATAATCCGGTGTTTGCACCCTGAAGGGATGAGGTTGCGGTATTGCCCCATGCACCATCCGCATAGGTATAGTTGCCCGCTCCATAATTTGTATTCCCTGCATAGGTATAGACATTGTCATAAAGGAAAAAACTACCAAGGTTCAGATCGGTGTTGATGATACCCGCCGATGCCTTCAACTTTAAGTAATCAATC
>JAHEYS010000196.1:5277-12529 GCA_023251475.1 Prolixibacteraceae bacterium | reverse complement strand
ACTGAATGTAATTATGGTACCATCTGCAAAACAGATGTACGGCAGATAAAAAGTATTCAACTAAATTTCTTTAAATCAATTCAAAAAGGAGGTAAATATGCCTGATCCCGGAGCATATTGGGGTGCATACTACAAAACCCATTTTTTAAGAGAGTTTGACCTGGTTTTTAATGCTTGCATATAAGTCGTTGATTTTTATTGTTCATTTCTAAATATTCCTTCCCGATATCACACAATAAAAATGCTCGAATAGAATCAGGTACGATTCCACTGTGTACCTTACCAATCCGGCAGACTCGAAATCGGTACCCATCGACCAAATGGAGACCTAAAATTTAGTTTATGCCACCATCTCTACAACTTACCGGTTGAATCGTGTGTTGTCTGTACAGACAACGCACTGCCAAAAATTGGTGTGCCCTGATGTTCTTGTAATTGTATTCCAAGTGCCTCACAGTTAGGTCATAATGTTGTCTAATAGGTGACTTCAGCGGCAAGGAGAATTATCTTTTCCCGGATAAACTAAAGAAATATTTCATTTTGCTGCCTTAACATATTGATATTCAATTGTTAATGCGTTCCGGTTTAATCGTAATTTTTCCTATCTTTGAAATACTTTTCTAACACTTTCTTTCAATCAGTTCCTTTAGCTTTTAGAGTGGTTCACTTGCTCCGACCTTCCCGCAATCATTTTTCAACTCAAAATTTATTATCCACAGGAATTAGATCACAGATCCCTCACAACATGGTGATTCCAGCTCTTGTTAGATTGGTGATAAAACAGGTGTAATCTCCGAAATCATGTTTTTTCGCGTTCTTACGATTTCTTATCAAAAACATAGTTCTTTCCCTATTCTTTCCCCTGAAATGAAGAAACCTGCTGAAAATCAGCAGGTTTCAATCTATAATCGTACCCGGGGCGGGACTTGAACCCGCACGGCCATAATGGCCATTGGATTTTAAGTCCAACGTGTCTACCATTCCACCACCTGGGCATTACTATGAGCGGGAAACGAGACTCGGACTCGCGACCCCGACCTTGGCAAGGTCGTGCTCTACCAACTGAGCTATTCCCGCATAATAAAGTTTGCCGTAAGAACGATTGTTTTTATTCTGAGCGGGAAACGAGACTCGGACTCGCGACCCCGACCTTGGCAAGGTCGTGCTCTACCAACTGAGCTATTCCCGCATAATCTTTTTGTGCTTCCGGTTCAATCAGTACTTTTGGCCAATTATCAAACTGTATCAATGTTTCCCGTAAGCGGATGCAAATATAAAGTTTTTTTGTTACTCTGAAAACAGAATATCAAATTATTGGCGTTTCAGGTCATCTTTTTTAAATTGAAATGTATTGTATTGATTAAGTGGTGCTTGTGTTTGTCTGATTTCTCTATTTTTCTAATTTTGACGTATTAAAAGCAATTTAATAAATCTGGTAATCCATCCATTTAAATATAAAAGGCCGCCTAAGCAGCCCTTTATATTTAATTCTTTCATTTCTTCAATCTTTCATTTCTTCGTCTCCGTGGTAGCAACCGCAGCAGCCAGGTCCTTTGAAGGATATTTGAACAGGTATTTTCCGGAACCGAGATTTAGCTGAACGTTGTTATTGTTTTGAATATACCTGGCTTTAACAGGTAAACCGTTTTGCAGTACCAGTTCTCCCTTCGCATAAGGCAGGGAAACAGTAGCAGTCGTATTTGCAGGTATAACAACTTCATAGGTAAAATCACCGTTCTCAAATTTCCATGATGAGGCTACTTTTCCGTACAGCGTCTGAATTGTCGCATCGGCATTTTTGAGTCCACCACCAGGATGTGGCGCCAGCAGGATATGTTTATAACCCGGATTTTTGGGATCAATATCAATTCCGGCAACATGGCGGTAAATCCATTCACCGATTGCCCCGTAAGCATAGTGGTTGAAACTGTTCATCCCCACATCCTGAAAAGTGCCGTCAGGTTTCTGACCGTCCCACCGTTCCCAAATGGTCGTTGCTCCCTGCAGAACGGGGTAAAGCCATGAAGGATATTTTTTATTATTCAGCAACATAAAGGCCAGATCATCGCGTCCAATGGCTGAAAGTGTTTTGCACAACAGAGGTGTACCCACAAATCCCGTGGTCAGGTGTCCGAATTTTTTCACATCTCCGGCAAAATATTCTGCTGCCTTTGGGACTAAATTCGAGGGGAGCAGATCAAACGCCAGTGCCAGAGCATAGGCAGTTTGTGTATGCGATACCAATCGTCCGTTCGGCGTAACAAACTCCTTGTTAAACGCCTCCTTTATTTCACCTGCCAGTTGCTGATACTTTTCAGCATCTTCTTTTTGACCAATAATGGCAGCGATCTTACTTAGCAGGGCGGTTGAATAGCAGTAGTAAGCAGTAGCAATCAAGTCTTTTTCGGTGGTAGCGCCAGGATAGTCGGAGCGGGTGGTGGCAAAAGCAAGCCAGTCCCCAAAATGGGAATCCCCTATCCATAGGTGGTTTTTCCCGGCCCTGGCGGTCATATAACCTATCCAGCCTTTCATACTTGGGTATTGCCGTTCGAGTATCCGAACATCGCCATAAGAGAGGTATACGGTCCAGGGAACGACAACCGAAACATCGGCCCAGGCGGTGGAACCTCCTCCTCCGTTTAAAACATCAGGAATCACATGAGGGACTTTCCCGTCAGGTAACTGATCTGCAGAAACATCACCCAGCCATTTTGTATAAAACGCAGCAACATCGAAGTTAAAAGCAGCTGTCATGCTGAATACCTGGGCATCACCTGTCCAGCCAAGACGTTCGTCACGTTGGGGACAGTCGGTGGGTACATCCACGAAGTTTCCCTTTTGACCCCACTGGATATTATGCTGTAACTGGTTGATTAAGGTGTCTGAACAACTGAAAGTTCCGGTAGGCTTCATATCAGAATGGATCACAACCCCGGTGATCTGGTCTAATCCGGGTGTGGTGGCGATCCCTTCAGTTTTTACAAACCTGAAACCATGAAATGTAAAATGAGGTTCGAATATTTCAGTTCCTTCACCCTTGAGGATGTAAAGATCGGTCGCTTTGGCAGACCTGAGATTATCGGTGTAAAAATTACCGGCTTTATCAAGTACTTCTGCAAATTTGATTGTCACCTGATCCCCTTTTTTTCCGGCGACTTTTAATCTGATCCAGCCTACCATATTCTGACCCATGTCGTAAACCGTTTCTCCCTTGGGTGTGACAAACTGTTTGATCGGTTTAATCTCCTGAATAGCTTTTACAGGAACCCCCTGAGGTGCAATTAGAATATCTTTTGGCTGATTGAAAGAAACCGGATTATTCCATTTTCCGGCATCGAATCCGGTCAGATCCCATCCAGTAAGCTCGAGACGTGCATCATATTGTTCGCCGTTATAAATATCTGATCCTAAGATGGGACCATTTGTGGTCGCCTTCCAGCTGTTGTCGGTTCCGACCGTTTCAACAGTGCCATCGGTGTAGTTGATTTGGAGCTGAACCAGAACTGCGAGCTGGTTTCCATAATAAGCCCCTCTTTTTGACCATCCCAGATTTCCCCTGTACCATCCGTCTGAAAGTACAACACCTAAGGCATTCTGAGCTTTCAGCATTGGTGTTACATCGTAAGTCTGGTATTGCACCCGTTTTTTATAGCTGGTCCAGCCCGGTGTGAAGAGATCTGAAGAGACTTTGGCACCGTTGAGGTGAAGTTCATACAAACCGAATGATGTGGCATATACCCTAGCGGATTTGACTTTTTTGGAAAGGGCAAACTCTTTTCTGAAATAGATTGCCGGCAGTGATTCCTTTACCTCTTTTTCCTTGCCGAATGTGATCCAGTTCCCCTTCCACTCCGAAGGTTTAAGAATTCCCATTTCCCAAGAGGCAGGCTCGCTCCATCCGGTTGCTTTGTTCTTGTTGTCCCAAATCCTTACCTGCCAGTAGACGCGTTGCATGGAGCTCAATGCCGGGCCATTGTAAATAATATTGACCGACTGGGCAGAATTCACCTTGCCTGTTGACCAGATTAATTTCCCTGAACCGAGTTTTTCAGGTGATTCTGCCACCCTGAGTTCATAGGCTGTCTGCATCGCTTCGCTTTCGGTTGAGAGCATTTGCCAGCTGAGCCTGGGTTTTGCAATGTCAATCCCCAAAGGATTTGTTTTGTATTCGCAAATAAGCTGCTTCACCTCATTTTTGGCAATTGCAGCAAATGCTAACCCGTTTAATAACAAAAGGAGGGTAAGCATCCCCGTGAAATAATTGATTTTCTTCATAAAATAGCTGATTATTGGATTTTATTTATTTGTTTTCTTTCTTCCCGGGAAGAAAAGATCTGGTAACCTCATCTGTATCCTTATACTTTGCGCGAAGATCGTCCAGCTTTTTGTGCAGGGTTTTCCTGATACCTGCATAGGCGGGATCATTGTAAACACTTTTCATTTCATGCGGATCCTTCTCAAGATCATACAGTTCCCATTCGTCCACATCGTAATAAAAGTGTATGAGTTTATATCTGTCGGTCCTCACACCGTAATGTCGCTTTACCGAATGCTCAGCGGGATATTCGTAGTAATGGTAATAGATGGCATCTCTCCATTTGGTTGATTCACCGTTTAACAGTTTCCTGAACGATTCACCCTGCATCTCTTTTTCAGCTTTTACCCCGGCGTAATTTAAAAATGTCGGGGCGTAATCGAGGTTCTGAACCGTTTGATTAACAACCGTTCCTGGTTTGATCTCCCTTGGATATCTGATTAATAGCGGGGTTCGAAACGACTCTTCATACATAAAGCGCTTGTCAAACCAGCCGTGTTCTCCCAGATAAAAACCCTGATCAGAGGTATAAACCACGATGGTATTTTCGGTTAATCCGTTTTTATCGAGATAATCAAGAACTTCGCCTACTCCGTCATCAACCGATTTAATACATTTGAGGTAGTCGCGGATATAGCGCTGATATTTCCATTTTGCCAGATCTTTTCCGGTAGGTTTTCGTTTAATGAATTCTTCATTCCTGGCATTGTAGGCAGATCTCCATGCTTTTAGCTGGTGCTCATCCATCCGGTTGATTTGCTGGACAAAGTCAGTTGGTTTGCCTGTATAAGGGTCATTTTCAAACTTCATGTCATGTCCCCACATCATCTCTTCGACAATTCCCATCTTTTGCGTATGTGCAGCGGTTCCGCGACCTGAAAAATCATCAAAGAAATTCTCCGGGAAAGGAAAATCGCGATCTTCATACAGATTCAGGTATTTCTCTTCGGGTAACCAGTTGCGATGCGGTGCTTTTTGATGATAAAGCAAACAGAAAGGCTTTGATTTATCCCTTTTTTTATCAAGCCAGTCAAGTGCAAAACCGGTGGTCAGGGTCGTCACATAACCAGGAACTCTTCTCTGTACCCCATTCTCAATAAAATCGGGATTGTAATAATTTCCCTGTCCGGGAAGCACATTTGAATAATCAAATCCTTGCGGAATGCCGTCGAGGTGGATCTTCCCGATTAAGGCCGTCTGATAACCGCTTTGCTGCAATAATTTTGGAAAGCTCACCTGATTCCAGTTGAATCCCCCCCTGTTATCAATTTTCCCATTCAAATGGCTGTATTTACCAGTTAACATTACGGCCCTGCTGGGGGCGCAAATGGAGTTGGTCACAAATGCTTTGGTGAAAATTGCCCCCTCTTTGGCGATCCTATCAATGTTTGGGGTGGAGTTTAAACCAGTGCCATAAGCGCTAATCGCCTGGTATGCATGGTCATCACTCATTATGAAAAGGATATTTGGCCGCTTTTGTTCCGGTGTATTCCCGTTGGCGCCTGGTATAAAACCAGCGGAACAAAGACCAATTGTTGCAAGCATTTTAATACTTCCCATCTTACATAGTTTTTCAAAATCACTCCAAAGATACCTTAAACTCAAAATTAACTATTGGATAAAATGATTCATAATTTGCACAATCTGGAAAACAGACTTATTTTTTAATCAATTAAAACCAATGATATAGAATATTACCGATTGCATCAACAAATGGGATTACAATGCATGATCAATCGGAAAGATTTCTCCCTCCCATACTTTTTTGGAGGTCCATTTCTCATCTTCCCCCTGCCAGAATGGGGCTGTTGGAGGTAATCCAAGCATCAGAAAACCCTCTGTACAAAGGTAAAGGCTCCCGGTCGAGATATAACTTTCGCCCGCCTGGGGTTGGTGCCCGGCAACTCCAATGGTCAGCCACCCATTCTGATCGAAAGTGCCCTGAACTTCAATCTGCCGTTTGATAACAGTATACAGTGCCGCACGAACCTGTTGCGGTGAAACATCTTCCGGTAATGCATTTAACAGCGACATCTTGGCAAGAACCTGAAATGCCCCGAAACGGTATGCAATGGATCTGCCGGTAATCGGATAGGTCCCTTCAGGGGAGATCAGCCTCTCCAGAATGGCGGCATATCTTCGGCTCCGCCCGAGTACCAAATCAAGCGTTGCATCCACTTTGTCACCGGCTTCCTTAAGTGTCTGAACCACTTCAAGTAACATCGGGTGTATTACAAAACTATTATAATAATCGTAGTGAAACTCAGGCCCATCGCCATACATGCCATCGCCTTTATACCAGTTTAAATGTTCTTTAACGGCGTAGTCAATCCGCATTCTGTCGCAGGCGCCGGTAAACTTCAATAAGGCAGCCTCAACTTCAGCACTGAATAACAGCCAGTTATTATAGCCCGGGGTTATTGTCCTTGTCGATTTTAGAGCATTGATTAAATGTTCCCTCTCCTGCATTCCAAGTCGACCCCAAAGTTGTTTTGGCGCCCTGAGTAAAGCCTGCGACAAAAAAGCGGCATCTACAACAGGCTGACCGCCTTTGGTGAAATTCATAAAATCGGCAGATTCCGGATTCGTGGCATTGCTGATACTCTGAAGGGCTAAAAGGATGTATTTTTCGCGTAATTTTCCTTCCGGGGATTCTTCAGGACCCAACTCGAGCCAGGGAGCCATACCTGCCAGTGTTCGGCCAAGAGCTTCAAGATAGGTGACTTTTCTCCGGTCTGACCCCTTTCCAGACGCAGACTCGACCGGCATTTGCGCTTTTGACTGATTTTTACTGAGTGCATCAAGGACCGGATCTGCAATTTTTATTAACGTATTGACTAAATATTCACGTTCCCTCATCCCAACCGGAATATTTGGCAGGGCCTTCTGTTTCTCTTTGGCGGAAAGGTTTCCACATAAAAAAATTATGAATACTGC
>JAHEYS010000196.1:0-5177 GCA_023251475.1 Prolixibacteraceae bacterium | reverse complement strand
ATTAACGAAGGTATAAACTTAGCAAATAAATAGTAGATTTGTCAACTCATTTAAGTTTAAAAATCATTTATACCACTTCATTTAAAATTTTAAATTGCATGAAAACAAATCTGGTTAAGTCATTGATTTTTTCTGTATTAATGGCATTTATTATTGGTTGGGCGACCCAGTCTGCTCTTGCCAAAGGGAAGAAGGACATTGCGCTTCAAATGTATTCCCTGCGTGATGACCTGAAAAAGGATGTAAAAGGTACGATTGAAAAATTGGGTAAAATCGGATACGTCTCCCTGGAAGCAGCCGGTTTTGATAATGGCAAATTTTACGGAATGGAACCTGAAGCGTTTAAGGCGCTGATTGAGGCAAACGGGATGAAACTGGTTAGCTCACATACGGGGGTCAATTATACTGGTGATCAGCCTTCCTGGGATGCCGCTATGACCTGGTGGGACAGTTGCATTGAAGCACATAAAAAAGCGGGATGTACCTACATTGTGAAACCTTCCATGGGAGATTATCCATACAAAAATCTTGAGGCGCTGAAAAAAACCTGCCAATATTTCAATGCGATTGGGGAAAAGTGCAACGCCAAAGGAATTCGTTTTGGATATCATAATCATAATCATGAGTTTACGAAAATTGTTGACGGTGATGACCTCGTTTATGATTATATGCTAAAGAACACAGATCCTAAGAAGGTGATGTTCGAGATGGACGTTTACTGGGTTTTCAAGGGTGGAAAAACTGCGGTTGACTATTTCAACAAGTATCCTAAAAGATTTGAGTTGTTACATATTAAGGATGAAAAAGAAATTGGCGCAAGCGGCCTGATCGATTTTAAACCGATTTATGAAAACAGGGCAAAAGCAGGAGCGAAATATTGCATAGTTGAGGTTGAAAGATATGATTTTGAACCATTTGTAAGCGTTCAAAAAAGCTATGACTTTCTTAATAATGCCTCTTACGTGAAATAAGGGCATCTTAAAACATCTGATAACCAGGGGCCGTCTTTTTAGGATGGCCCCTGTCATTTAAGGTTAAATAAAATCAAAAATCAGGAGCAATTAATTTTTTGAAATTTCAGGCATATTTTTTGATGATAAGTTTTAACTTTACGATTGAAATTAATCCCCTTCAAAGGGATCAATTTCAATCTGGAATAAAAAAACAAGTTGGAATCAGGTGAAATAATTAGGTTATGCCCGAGAAAATAAACCTTACAGGACGGTGGCGATTTGAAGAGGATTTCGGATTTGGGAAAGACAGCGGTTACGCTGAAATTGACCAGAAAGGAAAGCACCTTAAAGGTATTTTGCGTTTTACGGAGCAAATCGATGGTGAAGAGACATTTATCGTAAAACAGGAAGTAACCGGCAAGATAATTGGAACAAAAGTAAACCTAAAATCGCACTCCTGTGAAATTTTGTTTAGTGACGAAGATATTATCTATGAGTTAGATACCTGGGTAGGCGAATTCCTGCCCAATGGGAAGATTGTGGGAAACAGTCTTGATTCTGAAGGAACCGGTGGCTCTTTTGTTATGGAGCGCGAAAAATTTGAAACCTCTGATTTGCCCGATGATCACCAGTTTGGGCTTAATTAACCGTGGAAAGCGGCATTACTTCTCACAAATCTCCTTTGCAATTGTTCCATTGAATTTACCCAGAGCATTGGCTGCAATACATTCACTGAGGCAAAAAAAACCTGGAAATAACAACCATATATCGTGCGAGTCTACTCGATATCGCTGATTTCGAGCCATCGCAACTCCTTGTCATCGAGCAATTCCCTTAATTCGCCGTGACGCTGGGAATGCTTCACCAATTCGTCCGATGAACAATCACCCGAATTCATCAGTTTTTCGATCGTTAGTTTTTCCTCCCCAAGAAGGGCAATATCTTTTTCGAGTTGTTCCAGTTCCCGTTTTTCATTAAAGGTTAATTTGCGGGTTCCCTCCTTCGCCGGCCTGGATTTAGCCACCTTTTCACGCTTTTCCGGAACGCGGAGCTCTTTTTCTTTCTCTTCAACCCAGTCGCGGTAGTCGGAATAGTTCCCGGGGAAATCTTTGACTTTGCCATCGCCATCGAACACAAACAGGTGATCTACAATCTTATCCATGAAAAAACGGTCATGCGATACAACTATGGCACACCCCTGGAAGTTGCGTAAATAATCTTCGAGAACATTAAGCGTCATGATATCCAGGTCATTTGTCGGCTCGTCGAGGATAAGGAAATTGGGATTGCGCATCAAAATGGTGCAGAGATAGAGCCTCCGTTTTTCACCGCCGCTTAGCTTCTCAACCTGATTATATTGCGATTCGGGTGGGAAAAGAAAGTAATTCAGAAACTGTGAAGCGGTCATCCTGTTTCCGTTTCCCAGGTCGACCACCTCTGCGATCTCTTTTATAACATCAATCACCCGGTCACCGGAATTAAAGCTGATCCCGTCCTGACGGTAATAGCCAAAACTGATGGTTTCACCAACTTCGATGGTTCCACTGTCGGGTTGCAGGGCGCCGGTGAGCATATTTAAAACAGTGGTTTTACCGCTCCCGTTTTTGCCGATGATTCCTATTTTTTCCAGCCGGGCAAAGTTATAGCTGAACTTATCCAGGATGGTCAGTTCACCAAACGCTTTGGATAGGTTTTTAACATTCAGGATTTTACTTCCAAGCCGCTTCCCCTGAACCGTGAGTTCAACCTCGTCATCAACGCGACGCTGGGAAGCTTTCTCCTGCAGTTTATAGGCATTTTCAGTCCGGTATTTCGATTTATGACTCCTTGCCTGGGGCATCCGGCGAAGCCACTCCAGCTCTGTCCGGAAAAGGTTTCTTGCGCGATCGATTTCGGCGTTCATCGACTGGATCCGCTCCTCCCTTTTTTCAACATAATAGGAGTAGTTGCCCTTATATTTATAGATTGTATTATCCTCTAATTCAATTATTTCGTTGCAGACCCGATCGAGAAAATAACGGTCATGTGTGACCATGAATAACGTTCCCTTTGCCTTTTCAAGGTATTTTTCAAGCCATTCGATCATCTCCAGGTCGAGGTGGTTGGTCGGTTCATCGAGAATCAGGAAATCGGGTTCGTCAATCAGAATATGGGCCAGTGCAACTCTTTTTTTCTGCCCTCCCGAAAGAAATTTAATTTGCTGGTTGACATTGGTGATCTTTAACTGGGTGAGGATTTGCTTGATCCTGAGTTCAAAATCCCAGGCGTTGAGTACATTCATGCGCTCAATAGCGCTGTCTAAAAGCCTGGGGTCGTGGTTTTCCAGCGCCTTTTCGTAGTTTTTTACCGCCTGAATGATCTCCCCGGTCGAATTAAATGCAGCCTCCAAAACAGTATCCTCGGGATTCAAATCCGGATTCTGGCGAAGGTATCCGATCGAAATATGGTTCGAAAGGGTCGATTTCCCCGAGTCGGGTGTCTCCAGCCCGGCGATGATATCCATCAATGTCGATTTACCGGCGCCGTTTTTTGCAATCATTGCGACTTTTTGCCCTTCAGCAACTGAAAAGCTAATCCCATCAAAAAGAGCCAGTTCACCCCAATATTTTGAAAGATTTTCTACCTGCAGATATGTGATCATAGAAATTGAAAATTACACGGGCGAAATTAGCACGAAAATCTACAAAAGAGATCTTAATTTTATCCCTCAGATTAAAAGTAAATTCATGCAAAAAGAAGAGCGGTTTAAAAAGGTGATCGAATGGTTTAAAGTGAATATGCCCGTCGCTGAAAGTGAGCTTAGTTATGACAATCCCTATGAATTGATTGTTGCTGTAATTTTGTCGGCACAATGTACCGACAAACGGGTCAATCAAATTACTCCTGAACTGTTAAAGCGGTTTCCTACCCCTGAAAAACTTGCAGAGGTGGAGTCGGGTGAAGTTTTCGAATACATCAGGTCGTGCTCCTATCCCAATAATAAAGCAAAGCACCTGGTCGGGATGGCCCGAAAACTGGTTGCCGATTACAATGGTCGTGTACCCGACGAAGTGGATGAATTGGTGAAGCTTCCGGGTGTGGGACGAAAGACCGCAAATGTGATAGCATCTGTTATTTTCAATAAACCTGCAATGGCTGTTGATACCCATGTTTTCAGGGTTGCTGCCCGTATCGGGCTGTCAGTCAATTCCAAAACTCCGCTTGAAACAGAGAAGCAACTGGTCGAATACATCCCTGATGAGATGATTCCCATTGCCCATCATTGGCTGATCCTGCACGGAAGATATGTATGTATTGCCAGAAAACCTAAATGTGAAATTTGCGGACTTCAGCCATATTGTACCTTTTTCAACAATGGAAGGAAATAGTCACTGTTTAAAATAAGTAAAAATTACTAATTGGATTTGTTTTTTGTCCATTCTTTGTAACTTTGCACGGTAAATTCTGAAACAATAATTTATTAATTATAAACAAAAACACAGGTTAGTTATGGCTTACAAAATTTCTGAAGAATGTATCGCTTGTGGAACTTGCATCGACGAGTGTCCTGTAGAAGCAATCACAGAGGGTGAAATCTATAAAATTGATGCTGAACTTTGTACTGACTGCGGTTCTTGTGCCGAAGTTTGTCCTACGGACGCAATTTCACCGGAATAAATCCATGGAGAAATAGACAGAAAGCCTGCTAAATCTTTAGCGGGCTTTTTTTATAACAAATGATTCCAATGGAAAAACAACCTTCAAGAGGGGAGGCTTTCTCCTTGTTGACACAGTACAACAAACAGGAAAGTTTGATTCGACATGGACTGGCAGTAGAGGCTGTTATGCGCTATTTTGCTGAGAAATCGGGCGAAGATATGGAGAAATGGGGCGTGATTGGACTTTGTCATGATCTTGATTATGAGCAATTCCCTGATCAGCATTGCACTATGACCCGCAAATTGCTCGAAGCCGAAGCGTGGCCCGAAAGTTATATCCGCGCAATTGTCAGCCATGGCTGGGGAATCTGCTCCGATGTGGAACCGATTGAATATCTTGAAAAAATCCTGTTTGCCACTGACGAACTTACCGGACTGATTACCGCCTGCGTTTATGTGCGCCCCTCCAAAAGCATCCTTGATCTGACCACCAAATCGGTGATGAAAAAATGGAATACGCGCATGTTTGCCGCCGGCGCCAACCGGGAAGTGATCGCCAAAGGGGCCGAAATGGTTGGAATGACTG
>JAHEYS010000005.1 GCA_023251475.1 Prolixibacteraceae bacterium | reverse complement strand
GAGGCCGGAAGCGGGAAAAGTTTTGCACTTCGCCAATTTGCGAACGATAACAAGCGCGTTTACTTGCTTCAGTGCTACGAGTACTGGAACCGTAAAATGTTTCTACAGGAACTACTCAGCTCAATTGGGCGCGATTACTCAGGCTACTCGGTTGGTGAGATGATGACTGAGGCGGTTCGAATATTGAAAACGCAACATTGTCCACTCATCATCATGGATGAAGCAGATAAGTTGAGCGACCAGGTACTCTACTTTTTCATTACGCTTTACAACCAATTGGAAGACCGTGCCGGTATCGTACTGTGTGCAACTGATCACCTTGCCAAACGGATCAGGCGCGGTTTGAAACTCAACAAAAAAGGGTATAAGGAAATCTACTCGCGTATTGGACGGAAGTTTATTGAGCTCAGCGGTCCCGGCTCCTCAGACATTGCATCGATCTGCATTGCAAACGGGATTAAAGAAAAATCAAAAATTAAGGACATCATCGAGAATAGTGATTTTGACCTTCGAAGGGTTAAAAGACTTATCCACGCACAAAAGCAAATCGACAAACAAGCGGCTGTTTAATCAGCAGTTAAACGTTCTTTAAATGGCTGTAAAAAAAATGAACCGGGCAGTTTCAACAGAGGATCTGCTATCCCGCCACTTTAAGCTGATGGAGCTTGAGGGCGAGTGGAAAGATCTGATAGGCGAACCGGAACGTAATGGCGTATGGCTCATTTGGGGGAACTCAGGAAACGGGAAAACACGATTTTGCTTGATGCTTGCCAAGTACCTCTCAAATTTTGGCCGTGTCGCATACGACACATTGGAGGAGGGAGCCCGACGAAGCATGCAGAAGGCAGTAATCGAGGTTGGAATGAGCGATCTTCCAAAGTTACGATGTCCCATCTTCCTCGACCGTGAACCCATAGAAGAGCTAAGAGTAAGGCTAACCAAAAGAAAAAGCCCTGATATCATCTTTATCGATTCATTTCAATATACGGGGCTGAGCCGTCCCGAGTACATCAGGCTTAAAGAAGACTTCCCCGGTAAGCTATTCATATTCGTATCGCACGCTGAGGGGAAGAACCCGCAGGGACGTACAGCACAGTTTGTACGGTACGATGTTGATGTAAAAATAAGGGTTGAAGGTTTCAGGGCTTTATCGGTCTCCCGGTTAGGAACCACCAAGCCGTTCGATATTTGGGGGAAGGGTGCAATGGAGTACTGGGGAGAAAAGTTCTAAACTGGAATTTATAATTAAAAATTGAAAGAATATTAACTGATTCCGGGGACCAGAATATCAGCTGGCACCAGAGCAGCTATCAGATAATATTCCATTAGATCAAGACAATTAATAAAAAATAGAAATGATGAAAGCAACATGCGAGCGCCAGCAGGCCTGGCTACTGAAGAGGTTCCATACATTATGCACCAAGAGCGGTTTAAGTGCTGACGATAAAGCGGCGCTGATTGGCGGTTTTGGCGTCGAAAGCAGCCGGTATCTTAGTGTTGACCAGCTACAGCGCGCCTGCAACGCCCTGGATAAAAAGCTTAATCCCGATTTGGTTGAAACCGACAAATGGCGCAAGCGCGTTATCGCCTCCGTAAACGGGTGGCTCACGTTGACATCGCAGTCAAGGAACATCGAAAGGATCAAGGCTATTGCCTGCCGCGCAACCGGGTATAAAGCTTTCAATGAAATTCCCAAAGACCGGCTGACCAATGTTTACTATTCCTTCCTGAAAAAGCAGCACGATTTTAAGGCGGTTGGTGGAATTGTAAAGGAGGAGCTGGAGACACTCACCTACTTGAATTAACCGGATACGGTCCTGGGGGTTCGACTCCCCCTCCGGAGCAATGACAATAATGTCAGACATTTAATAATATCTAAAATGGAAACAGTCGTAAAAGTAAAATGCCAATCAAAGAAGGAAGTATTGAATTATGACCCTAAAAAACCAAAATCAACAAGTATTGAATTAACTGTCCCCTGTGGTCAGAATTCAATATTCTATCAAATGTCTGGTGGAACTAACTTGGTTTTACATACAGTAAATCAAGAGGCGGCAGACATGTTTGAGCTGGGAAAAGACTACATGATTGTAATCAGTCCATCAGTGGATTAGAAAATAAACCCCAACCAAGAGAGGGCTTCGGCCCATAAGCGAAACGATGGTACAATTTACGCGACACTGACAGGATAAGTTATTTGACCTGTGACTTCATGGAAAGGATAGAGATATGACATGACAGACGGGTGTAAAGTTCGCTAAACGATCAGGGCCATCTGACAGCCGGGAAAGACCGGCACAATTGCAGGGTTTGCTTAATGGTAGAGCGATAGGCGTTGGAGTGTTTTCCCAATGGCTGAAATGCGGGGGTTCGATTCCCCTACCCGGCTCAATTCTGAATAGTCAGAAGAATACTAAAACTTAATAAAAATGAATACCTGGTTTGAAGTAACTGTAAAGTATGTGAAGATGGATGAGAGCGGCCATGAGCGTAGGGTTTCGGAAACCTACCTGCTCGATGCAATTAGTTTTACCGAGGCAGAGGCCCGCATTTATAAGGAGCTCCAGTCGATTGTGGGCGGTGAGTTTCTGGTTACCAAGATTACTAAAACAAACGTGACAGAGATCATCCTCTCTGATAATGGTAATCGCTGGTACAAAGCAAAAGTAAACTTCATCACCATCGATGAGGAGACCGGAAAAGAAAAAAGAGTATCTCAGTTTATCCTTGCCTTTTCTGATACCACTAAAATGGCCGATGAACTTATTACTGAGTCAATGCAGGGGATGATGTGTGATTTCGAAATTGCGGCAATTTCGGAAAATAATATTATGGACGTTTTCCCCTATTTAACTATTGATAAGGCCACTGGTATACCAACCAGATCAAGACCCATATCTGACTTTATATGCGACCATGATGAATAAGAACTACACCAAATCATCGATCCGGATCTGCGAAGGCTGCGAGGGTTCCGGGACTGTATATATCGAAACCGCCGCGCCCCGACATGGGTCTGATATCGGGGAAGGCTATTACCGTCCATGCCCTTTCTGCGCGGGAATGTGCATTGTAAAGGTAACCAAGAGCGTTATCGTAACCATTGAGCCGTATTTATTAAAAATAAACCAGCACCAACATGACTGATAAATCGCAACAAAAAGTAATAGCTGCCGGATTTACGATCCTCCGGAGTGACGATCAGCCTTCGGCAAGGATTAAGTATAAAGATAAGTCGCACTATCACTGGAAAACGCTTGAGACCTTTGAAACCAAGGCGGCAAGAGACCGGCGGATGATATTATTGCTTGAGAACTCTCTAATCATAGAAGACTAATGGGCAACGAGGTAACAGCAGCGACAAATAGGTTTACCAAATCGATTATGGCGGGCCTGCGTAAAGAAATGGACCTGAAAATTGAGGCATTAGAGCGGGAGCAGGCGAAGTTAATGGAGGCTCTAAACGGCGGTTTTAATGCCGATGACTTCCGCCGATTGAATATCGTGAATCAACATCTCCAGGTTGCCAACTCACGGCGAAAGGGTGAGTGGTTGAAGGGGGATTATCCGGAGTGTATAATTATTTCAAAATCGAAAACATGATCGAAATTACAGATACAAGCATTTGATTAATCAACATTTAAACACCATTAAAATGAGTAAAGAGACAAAAAGAATTGACTTATCGGAGCTATCGGCTGACCAAATAGCCGAACTCATGGAGCAAATGAAGCGTAAGGCGGCGGAAAAGAAGGAGCGGGAGAAAGCGGAACGCGAAAATTACAAGTCGATCGTTAACAGCACTGTTGCCGGTCAGTTTATTAACCTTGAAAACATCAGCAGCCTGCTTAGCCTGGCGAAGGCGGACATATACAGCCAGTTTGCAACACTCATCGAGCTCAAGCAGGAGCTTTATGGCGCTAAGTCGGGGCAAATGAGCCACACGTTTACCGACGATGAGGGGCGCTCTATCACTATCGGATGGCGGCAGGTAGACGAATTCGATGATACATTAGACATGGGTGTAGCTTTAATCAGCGAGTATATTGGCACCCTGGCAGTCGA
>JAHEYS010000479.1:3425-4071 GCA_023251475.1 Prolixibacteraceae bacterium | reverse complement strand
CCGTTGGCTTTTACGGGGGTTAAAAATTTAAACCGTATATTATAATTACCTTCGTAAAGGGTGACCTTCCACAAACCGTATATTTCCTCCTGTGACCAGATTCCTGGCTGACCATCGGCATCGTTCCGGTTGAGGATTACAGGGTTCTCATGTTCGCTTCCGATAACTATCCGGGGCTGATGCACCAGATTTTCGGAGTTTACCAGCTCAGTGGTCATTAATTCGAGTTCAGATTTAAGTGCAGTGGCCAAACTCTTTTCTGAACGGACAATATTGTTCTGTTCGAAAGGATCTTTGTTGATGTTGAACAATTCAAAGTCTTCAATTTCAGAATTATAATCGGTGTGTCCCACAAGTTTATAATCCCCTTTTTGAAGGGCAATATTGTTAAAAAGTTCAGGATACCGCCTTGTCCAGTAAAAAAACAGGGTACGTCCAGCCCTGGCAACTGGATCTCCATTGATTACAGACTGAAGATTTCTCCCATCGATTACCCTGTCTTTGGGTAAATCAACATTGCATAAACCGGCAAGGGTAGGTAAAACATCGATATGGGCAGCCGCCGTTTCAATATCTTTGTCTTTCTTATAAACTGCAGGGTATCTCAGGTAAAACGGAACCCTTACCCCACCCCGGTAAACATCAC
>JAHEYS010000479.1:0-3415 GCA_023251475.1 Prolixibacteraceae bacterium | reverse complement strand
TCACCCTTCAGACCACGCATCCCTGCGTTATATCTCGTCTGCTGGGGTCCGTTATCCGTCATAAAGATGATTATTGTGTGATCAGCAATTTTTAATTCGTCGACTTTCCGGAGTATTTTGCCAATATTGTCATCAATGTTGGCAACCATCGCATACACTTTTCTGGCATCTTCCTTATTTTTCTCGCTCATTTTAGCGAATGGTCGCAGGTCTTTGTCAGATCTGGCGGAAGGATCTGAATTTTTATAGCGCTTATAATATTCATCGGGAACCTGCAACGGAGTATGGGGAGCGTTAAAAGAGAGGTAGCAGAAAAAAGGTGCGTTATGATTCCGTGCTATGAAATCGGTCGCCTGTGCGGCAAAGATGTCTGAACAATAACCGCTGTAACCTTCACGCTTCCCGTTGTGCCATAGGACAGGATTAAAATAGCTGCTGTCTTTCTTAAAATAGGTGGTGATATCACCGACCTGCCCCATTCCGCCCGAAAGATGGATCACCGATTCGTCAAATCCCTGGTCGACAGGTCGCGAGGGATAGTTGTCGCCCAGGTGCCATTTTCCGAAAATCCCGGTCTTATAGTTGGCTTGTTTAAGCACTTCGGCAAGAGTAACCTCGCCTGAAGCCATTATCGCGCCACCGTTATAGGTATCCCTGATTCCGGTCCGCAGGGAGTATCTTCCGGTCATCAGGCTCGAGCGGGTTGGAGCGCAAACCGGAGAAACATAAAAATTATTAAACCGGATACTCTCCCTGGCAAATTTATCGATTACAGGAGTTTTCACCACCTGATTTCCGTTTACACCCAGGTCACCATAACCCTGGTCGTCGGTGATGATCAGGATCACATTGGGATGCTTTACGGCCTGGGAAAACCCCGGATTGATGGCCGCTAATGCAATTGAAGCAAGTCCTATTTTGCGAAAATTTTTCATAGCTCAGCGATTACCTTATCCGGTAAAAATAGCTAAGTTTAAGTTCGTCGCCAATAGGTTGGACAGATTTATGTTTTGATATTTAAATTTTCGCGCGCTGTCTAAAGGTCGAGCCAGAAACTATTTTCTTCATAATCGGCCACTGCCAGAGCGTCGTTCGGAAAATGGAACGCATGGAGAAGGGTTGAAATATCTTGTTTTAATACAATTAGTGCATTATCAATAAGATCCTTCCGAAATCCTCTCTCTTCAAGGTAAAGGACCAGGTCCATCGATACAATTTTACTGATGACCTGTCCGAATTCAACGAACTTTCGCTGAGCAAACGGGGTACTCAATTCAAAATTCACCAGTTCATGGATACGGTCAGCGGCGCGGGAGGTGTAACCTTTTAAGAACTGGTACAGGCTTTTCTCTTTTGCCGTTTTCATCAGTTTAAGCACCGACTCAGCAATCTGGTTATAAAGGATATCGTTCGATCCTTCAAAAATCTGAAATGGACGGCTGTCAACAACCGATCTCCCGGCGATGTGGTTCAGCTTATAACCTTTGGCCCCCACCAGCTGAAGCAGCGACTGAGCCGATTCCTGCATCATATCGGAGGTGACGCTTTTAGTGATATTGGCTTCCAGGCCCATGGGTGACAGATCGTTTTCCACCCCGGCAATTTCGCCTGATTTCAGACAAAAAGCGGAACAGACGGTAAAATTGGCCTGCAAACGCGACAGTCGTTGCTGCACCTGATCGTAGCTGAACAGGTGTTTGTTCCCCACCAGCCTCGACTGGGTGTGGGTGATGGCCTCATCGAGGATTCTTTTGATAAACCCCAATCCCATCCCCGGAAACTGGAAGCGGCTCCGGTGAAGCAGGTCGAGCATCATCTGGATCCCATTTGTTTTCGGGATTAGTTTCTGCTCCTCCGGAATATACACATCGAGGTGATTTCTGCCGTAAGGGATCTGATAGAGCCCCAGGTTTTCAAAATATTCCTCAACAACAATTTTCTGGCCCGGGGCATGATTGTCACATACAAACATATCAATATCGCGCATCAAACTTCCAGATTCAGTTTTTCGGCGGGCGGTAAGCAGCCAAAAATCGGCCATCCCCGTTAAGCCCGCCCAGTGCTTCTTCCCCTTCAGGTGAAAAACGCCATCTTTTTCGGTGAAAGAGGTATTCATATTCAGGGCATCACTTCCGAAATCAGGCTCGGTAATCATCAGTCCACCCATAGAGCTGTTGTTCAGAAATTGATCAAAGACTTTGGGTTTGGCTGATTCCTGACCATACTTGGCAACAGGCTGAATAAACAGGGCATTGTTTATTCCCAGGGTGAGCGAGAGGGCTAATGATTCATAGGAGGCAGCAGAA
Organism: Prolixibacteraceae bacterium; assembly: GCA_023251475.1. Lineage (GTDB taxonomy): Bacteria > Bacteroidota > Bacteroidia > Bacteroidales > Prolixibacteraceae > JAAFHB01. Next base: position 1,109 of record JAHEYS010000479.1, on the reverse strand, counting down.
ACAAAAGCAATATTTTCCTTTACATTACCCCCATATCCCCCGTATTGTTTTGGAATGCAAAGTGCCATTGGATTTCCTGACATCAACTCGGTTAAAACGGCGGGTGGTAATCCACGCGTGCTGCAGAACTGGTCAATATTGTCCTCTCCGTGAAAGGCACGCTTCATACTCGCCTTGAAATCTTCCAGTAACTGCCGGAATGATTTATCAATAAACGATGAATTAATGGTTTGGTTTTCTTCTAATTGTTGATGCGACATTTTTTAACTCCTAATTTTATTGAATAATAGAACACATGCCCTTTTAAAATTTAACAATCCGGTTTAACTTTTGTTCTCAAAATCTTTTGAATCATCACATTTTACCTCTATTTTTCCCTAAATTTGCCCCCTTTAACCATAAAAACAGAGACAAGCCAATGACAATTACAATTTTGATTTACGGTTTTCTTTTTGGAGCAATTTTACAAAGTGCAAAACTTAACCGTTACGATACGATCAGCGGGATGGCAACACTCGAAAATTATAAAGTTGCCAAGGCGATTGCACTTGCCATCGGTGTCGGGGCAATCTTACTGAATATTGAAATTGGTCTCGGATTTGCATCCTACCACACCAAACCGCTCATTTTGGGTGGAATCGTATTTGGCGGACTAATTTTTGGAGCAGGAATGGCTATTCTTGGATATTGTCCGGGCACGATGATCGTCTCCCTTGGTGAAGGTTCACTCGATGCGGCAGCCGGCTTTATCGGCGCCTTGCTTGGAGGACTGGCCTACACCCTTTTGCTGCCGGCTATTAACGGACTACTGGGACCCGATCTGGGAACCTTTTCGCTCTTTTCAATCACCGGATCAAATCCTTCATTATTCTATTTTCTCCTGTTTTTATTTGGGTCACTTTTCATTGCCATTGCCTTCCTGGTCCATAAATTTGAAAAGGTTAAAGACCTGACCTGGATATTTGCCGGTGTTGCACTTGCAATTCTTAACTGTATCATCTTTTTAAAATCTGGGATGGACCGGCAACTTGGAGCATCAACCGCATATCCCCATCTTGCAAATCTGATTAGCGGGAATACAGGCAACGAATATTTTACCAAAAGCATGA
>JAHEYS010000478.1 GCA_023251475.1 Prolixibacteraceae bacterium | reverse complement strand
GACAGGTCGCTGTAAACATATTTTCCCCTCGTTTTTAGGGGTGATTTTCGGATCGATTTATAAATTCTGTTTTTAAATTTTGTATTGAGAAAAAGTCCGGGAGCAACTTCCAGTTCATACCTGTCGCTTTGCACGGCACTGTACCATTTGTCTGACAAATTTTTACCGTTCATTGTCTCTTTATAGAAAGGGATGAAGGGAATCAGTCCGGACTGATGTGCAAGTAGTTCTCTGACCGTCAAATCACTTTTGTTTGACGGATGGAACAGCCTTTTTTTCCAGTCTTTCCAGTAGGTGGAGTATTTCCCGTCAAGCAAAATTTTCCCATCTTCGCAGAGTTTCATTATTGCGGGTAAAGCCCCGGAAACCTTGGTTACAGAGGCCAGGTCATAGATGTCATCCGTCGAAGAGGGCGTTCGCTGTTCGTAAGTGTGGAACCCGTAGGCTTTTTGAAAAATCACCTTACCGTCTTTGGCAATTAGGACGTTGCAGCCTGGGAACGCTTTTTGCATCAGTGCATTATTAACGATGGAATCGACCCTTGCGTTAAGTCTGACGGAGTTTAAGCCAACCTCTTCAGGAACCGTGTATTTCAAACGTATCGCCTGCCCGATGGTCAACCCGTCACCAGGATGATATTGATTTTCAACCGGGAACGGCAGTTTACCCCTTGCACCTATTCCCCCGAAAAGTAATTGTGCGGCCAATTCCTGAGCAATTTCAGAATTCTGATAGGCCAGCAGCAAACCATCGGGATGACCGTATGCATTTATCCTGCCGGAATCATCCTTATTTAGAAAGAAAACAACAACCTGATTACCCAGGAAGGATAAATGGCTGAAGAAATTACTAATTTGATTGTTTTGATCAGCGTAGACGGCGGTTATCAAAAGATTGTAATGGTTTAATTTTTTTATGATCGTTTTAAGTTCAACATCTGTAAACTGCTCACCGAGATTAAAATAATCAACTTTCGTATAGTTTCCCACCATTTTCTGAAATGGTGTCACGGATAAGGAACCAATTGAAAGGGCGGCGATGCGAAGGGTATCCAACGCCTGAAATGGAATCAGTTGATTTTTATTTTCCAGCAGGGTAAGCTCCGATTCAATAACCTGTCTTTGGGTATATTGGATGGAGGGGCTACCTGCATCTGTTCCTTTGACACTTGTTTTGGCCGGTAATCTATCGGCTATGACAACCAACTGCTGATCAGCCAATTTGCCGGGGTTTGTCTGCGATTGTGAACTGGATGGGAAGGAGAGAACGGACAGCAGAACAAAATACAGATATTTAAACATATTTATACTTTTATGAATATCTTCTTTTTATACAGTACCCATCCAATCATCCAGTAGAGTACGATATGCGTCAGGGCAAAGAGTAGCGATGAAACTTTCGGATCAGCGCATAACGGCTCGAAAACATGGTGGTAAAGCCAGACATACCCGTTTACCACTGACCCATCGGCTTCAGTAACATGGATTAGCCGGATGACCGATTTTACATAAAGTCCCGATAAGGCAAAGATTACCAATGGGTTCATTCCAAATACGACGAAGAAGGGGGTCCAGCGGGTGAATCCTTTCAGATCAATGATCCAGATCATCAGCGCCAGCAGGAGCAATGCCCAGCCTGCAGCATAAAGTACATAGGAACTGGTCCATAGCGGTTTATTAAGCGGTAGGAGAAAACTCCACAAAAACCCCGCAACAATACCAGCCATGCCATAGAGGGCGAGCATTCCCGGAACCTTTAATTTTTCTGTTTCCCTGATGATTGCACCTGTTAAATAGCCAATGATCACGGTCACTATTGCCGGAATCGTACTTAACAGCCCTTCCGGATCAAAAGGGATTCCGAATCCTTTGTACAGATGGCCTTCCCCCAGGATTGCCTTGTCGAAAGGGATGGCAGCATTGTCAGCCAGGGAATAGGGATCTGCTCCTCCGAAAACATGGAGTATTCCCCAATATGCCAATAAAATAGCGCTGCCAACATACGGCAGATATTTTCGCTGAACATACAATACAATCAATGATCCCACTCCGTAAGCGATGGCGATTCGTTGCAGAACACCCAAAATCCTGAGTCTTGAATAATCGGTCATCCATTGTGGAAATGAGTTCAGAAATAATCCGATGGCAAAAATCAGGGCCGTTCTTTTTCCAATTCTGACCAGTGATTCTTTGTTAAGCGTATTGTTGTATTTCGAGAAGGAAAAAAACATCGAAACACCCACCACAAACAGAAAGAAAGGAAAAACCAGGTCAGTCGGCGTGCAACCATGCCATTTTGAGTGTTCAAGCGGGGCGTAGATATGGGACCAGCTTCCGGGGGTATTTACCGTGATCATGGCTGCAATGGTGATTCCCCGAAATACATCCAATGATAAATAACGCTGTGTTGAACTCATCATATTATGATTTTATAATCATTGCCCACCGGTAAACCTGCTTATTTATCGACTGTTACAAAACTGACCGGTTTGCTTTCGGCATTGGTCTGGCTGATAGCGGTGATCACATATTTATAGCGTTGGGGATCGGTTTGCGAATCAAGGCTATAGGTGACCGAATGTTCGGCAGTCGTGAGTAAAATATGGGATGCATTTTTGGCCTTTAACCATGGTCCCCGCTTAAACTGATAAATCACAAACGATTTTGTATTCTCACCAGCTCCCCACGAAAATTGAAGCTGCCCATTCTCTTCTGATATTACTGCATCAACCGGTTTCTGAGGCAGGAGACGGTCAACTCCAGGGTTAACAGGCGTAAGGGCCGGATACCGGTAATAATGTTCCAGCAATTTTTGTCTGAGGCCCATGGGATTTTTACGCATAAATTTTGCACTGAAAAACATGCTTCCTGCAATCTGATGATATTTCCGGTTGAGTTTTATCTGTCGGATAATTTCCTCAGCGCTATGCCATGATTTTTCTTTTGCCTCGGGATCAATCCGGTAAGGTGCTTGGCCGATAAAGAGTTGCGCTCCATAGGTATTTTTGCTCCACCATTTGGCAATGATTTTATAATCAGCCACCTCTTTGCCGATCTCCCAGTAAACTTGTGGAGTAATATAATCGATCCACTTCTCCTGTTGCCACTTCAATATATTGGCAAAAAGATCGTCATAATTGGTCTGTCCGGCTTTTGTTCTGGACCCGGCCGGATCATTTGCAATATTGCGCCATACTCCGAAAGGGGAAATGCCAAATTCGACCCAGGGCTTAATCGCTTTGATGCTGTCGTGCAATTGTTTGATAATCAAATCGACATTGTTCCGGCGCCAGTCATCACGCTGGTTGGCGGCATACCCTCCTGGATAGGTTTTAAAGGACTGATCATCCGGAAATTCAACTCCGGCTATCCTGTAGGGATAAAAATAATCGTCCATATGTATGGCATCAATGTCATAACGACGGACAATATCGCTTACCACTTTTGCTACAAAATCCCTCGTTTGCGGAAGGGCCGGATCAAAGAATTTTGTTTTACCATAAGTGATAAACCACTCAGGATGGGTATTGGAGATATGATCTGCTGCGGTCCTGTTGTTGGAAACATCCGATACTGCCCTGTAGGGGTTGATCCATACATGAAGATCAAGTCCGCGCTTGCGGCATTCAACACTTGCAAAAGTGAGCGGATCGTAAAATGGTTCTGGTTTTTTACCCTGCTTACCCGTCAGCCATTGCGACCATGGTTCAAATTTTGAAGCATAAAAAGCATCTGCAGCAGGACGGATCTGAAATACGACCGTATTCATATTATATTCCTTGCTTAAATCGAGCAATTCGATGAACTCTTTTTGCTGCTGAGCAGTTGAGAGACTTGCCGAAGAGGGCCAGTCGATATTGGCTACAGTGGCTACCCAAACTGCCCGCATCTCCCGCTTGGGATATTTTGCTGCCGTTAAATTCATTGAAAACAGGAGTACCAGGCTTAAATTAATTAGTTTGTTCATTATTTTATGAGATATATTTTTACTTTTTTAATTATTATGAACAAAGATAATTCCAATTCCCGGAAACATATTCATGTATTTCAAATTAAACATTAGGTATGATTAAAATATAT
>JAHEYS010000195.1 GCA_023251475.1 Prolixibacteraceae bacterium | reverse complement strand
CTGGTTAAATTTAAGGAGGGTGTGGACGAAACCAGGAAAAAAACAGTTCTTGAAAAAATAGGTGGAAAGCAGAAGGAAAAAATCCTCACCCGTATAATGGCAAAACGGGGTGACAGGCAGGGAATTGCAGTTGTGAATCTATCCGGGAAAGTGGATGATGCTGTCGCTTTGATGACCGGGCTTCCGGAAGTTGAGTATGCGGAGCCAAATTATGTTTATACCCATCAGGTTGTTTCCAATGATCCCTATTACACGATCAGTAGCCAATTATGGGGTATGTACGGCGACGCTACCACACCCGCCAATAAGTATGGAAGTCAGGCAGGCGAGGCCTGGGCTGCAGGGCATACCGGGTCTCAGAATGTCTGGATCGGCATTATTGACGAAGGGTATATGTATAGTCACCCGGATCTGGCAGTCAACGCCGGTACTAATCCCGGGGAAATAGCCGGAGACGGGATAGATAATGATGACAACGGTTTAATTGACGATGTTTTTGGCTGGGATTTTGATGGCAATAATAATACCGTTTATGATGGAACACAGGATGATCACGGCACCCATGTTGCGGGTACGATTGGAGCGGCAGGTGGAAACGGCGTTGGAGTTGCCGGAGTTTGCTGGCATGTGAAAATTATTAATGCAAAGTTTTTGGGGATCAACGGAGGGACTACTGCCAATGCAATTAAAGCTATCGACTATATTACAGCTTTGAAATCCAAAGGTTTGAACATAATTGCAACCAATAACTCCTGGGGTGGCGGCGGCTATTCCAAAGGGCTGTACGACGCAATTGAACGGGCTAACGCAGCCAATATTCTCTTTATCGCTGCTGCCGGAAACAGCAAAATGAATATTGACAAAAAAGCCAGTTATCCTGCAAGTTATACGAATGCTAATCTTATAGCGGTTGCTTCAATAAATTCAAAAGGTGGATTATCATCCTTCTCCAACTATGGAAAAACAAGTGTGGATATCGGCGCTCCGGGCGAGGCCATCTGGTCAACAGTTCCCGGGGGTTACGCCAGTTATAGCGGCACATCCATGGCCACTCCGCATGTAACGGGAGCTGCTGCATTATACGCTTCGACCCATCCCGGTGCAACCCCGGCTCAGATCAAGGGTGCAATTATGTCATCAGCCGTTGCTACCACTTCGCTGAACGGCAAATGTGTTACCAATGGCAGATTAAACGTGAGCGGATTCTAAAAGATTGAGCTTTTTAAAACTTAAGGAGGCCCTCGCTTTGAAAAGGGCCTCTTTTTTATTCTCCATTTTCGTGGACAAAATCATTTCTGTTGAAGCCCTGATCAGGATTCCCGTTACCGATATGGGAACTCCTCCCCAATCAATCTTCCCTTTTTACGTCTACCTGTTTATGTCCTGTGACATAAAAAAACCTCCATCAGAAGGTTTTTTTATGATCTATAGTCGAATATTTTCTCTTTTCACTTGACGATTGGAGTTAAAACCAGGTTCCGGTACGAAACTTTCCCATGGTCACCCTGCAGATAGATCGGACCAGGGGTAAAAACATCCGATTTCATGGCGCCACCCGTTGGTCCATAAATAGGCTGATTATCAATTATTTTTACGCCATTTAAAATTACTGTTGCATGACGTTCACAAAGGGTAATATCCATTGTCTGCCATGTTCCTGCAGGCTTTTCGGCGCTTACTGTCGGGGTGATGCGGCTGTATACAGCACCCATATTGTGGGGGTCCAGTGCCTTTTTGTACGAATCAAGCACCTGTACCTCATACATCCCACGAAGATAAACTCCGCTGTTGCTCCCCTCAGGAATATTGACTTCCAGCTTCAGATTAAAATCTTCGAATTCCTGGTCTGTTCTAAGGTTTCCGTAACTAACATGCTTTTCACCTTCAACCTGTACCGGGTCGGTAGTCAGTATACCATTCGCGGCAGAGAAGCCATTTTTCTGTTTGTCGTTGATCAACCTCCATCCGGTAAGGTCTTTACCATTGAAAAGGGTGATTGGAGTCCCGAATTTTAGTTTGGAAAGATCGGGTGCAGGGGGTGGCGGAGGTAATTTTATTCCGGTAAATGCGGTGGAATCTACCCCTTTACCATTACGTCGCGGATTTAAGAGAAATCCGGCAATCTTATCACCCTTTCGCTCCACTTCCAGCCAATTGGTTACCAGGTGAGTCCTCAGAGGTGCATTATTTGCATCTTTTTTCCTCACTACATTATCGGTTCTGGTGACAATTAAATACTTGTCATTGGCCAGATAGACATTTGATACCGGGACCACGCTTCCTCCTCCCCATAGCAGGTCGGCATCAAGGTAATTGTTCTCCTGGCGCACTTCGAGCCAGCCAACAGCGCCTCCCTGGATATCAATGGTCCACTGTCCGAAAAACTCGCTGATATCGGTCTTCTGAACAGGCTCAACCTTCGGCTTAACATTACACGAAATAATTGATAATGAAACCAGAATTGTTGTGATAAAGATTAAAAAAGTTTTCATAGAGTTAAATATTAGTTGATAATTTTTTCAAGAATGTGATAATCAACAATCTTGTTTTGAATTGATAATAAGGATTCAATATTACCATTTTTTCATTAAATAACAAAGGTAAAATCCAAGACGTTGGGTGCAGGCAATTAATAAAATCATAACCTACGGTATTCTTAACCAGAAATGTTATTTTTGTCGCTCATTAATCCGGAGGGAAATTATCTTAAATGAAAACCCTTACATTTGATTTTATTGTAGTTGGCAGTGGTCTTGCAGGTTTGCTTGCTGCCTTTCATGCGGCTGATTATGGCACCGTTGCACTTATTTCCAAATCTGAGCTTGATATCAGCAACTCTTATCACGCTCAGGGTGGCATTGCTGCTGCAATAGGAGAGGATGATCATCCCCGCTTTCACTTTGAAGATACGCTGGTTGCAGGACGCAACTTATGCGACCACGACTCTGTTTCCCTGCTGGTCAGCGAAGGTCTCGACCGCGTCAAGGAACTGATTGGAAGAGGGATGGAGTTTGATAAAGATGATGACGGCCATTTGAAATTAGGCCTTGAAGGAGGGCATTCGAAACGAAGAATTCTTCATGCCGATGGTGATGCAACCGGAAAGATGATGACCAGTTTTATGCTGAAGCAGGTATTGGCCAAATCCAGAATAACCCCTTTTGAATATTGTGCCGCCATAAAACTAATTGTGGAGGATAATATCTGCAAAGGGGTTCACACTCTGCAATATACTGACGGAGAAAATATTACATTTATTGGGAACGCTACCATTCTTGCTACGGGGGGCCTTTCACGACTCTATTTCCGTTCAACAAATCCCTATACGGCCACTGGCGACGGTATCGCACTGGCCTGGCAGGCTGGTGCCCGCCTTGCCGACATGGAGTTTATCCAGTTCCATCCCACTGCCCTTTCAATTCCCGGTCAGGAAGCCTACCTGATCAGTGAGGCGGTCAGGGGTGAAGGTGCACACCTGCTGGATGTGAATGGCATCCGGTTTATGCCCGGTATCCATCCCCTGGCAGAACTTGCACCCAGGGATGTGGTGGCCTCGGCCATTTTTAAACGGATGCAGGAGAGCGGCTCCAATGTATTTCTCAGCCTGAGACACCTCCGGGACGAAACACTTCCGGAACGGTTCCATTCGATTTACTCACATCTGAAAACACTAAATATTGACATGCTGAATGACCTCATACCGATTGCTCCGGCTGCACATTATATGGTTGGCGGAATAAGGACAGATATATGGGGACAAACCAGCATCACTGCACTTTTTGCCTGCGGCGAGGTAGCTTCCACGGGGGCTATGGGGGCAAACCGCCTCGCAAGCAACTCTCTGCTCGAATGTCTCGTCTATGGTCAAAGGGTGGTTGAAAAAGCCCGGCACTTAAAAACGAATATCCAGGTAACAACCAGAGAGGAAAATATATTGCTTCGTGCCGAAACAGATCAGGAATTCCTGAATGTAAAAAACGAAATTGCAAATATTATGAGCGATAAGGTTGGGATTGTTCGTGACGGAGAAGGTCTCAGATATGCATTGGAACAAATAGAATCAATAGCTAAAAATTACAGCAATCCGGGAAATGATTATAATTACCATAAAATAATTAATCTTACCGACATATGCCGTTTGATCACCCGCTCTGCCATTGAACGGAAAGAGAGCCGTGGCGGACATGTAAGGAGTGATTATCCGGTTGAAATAAACGAACAGTTGCACCATATTATCCAGAAAAAAGGAGAAGAAATCCAATTCGAAGCGGTCAGAACATGAGGAATAAAAGCGGAATAAACTTTGAGGTGATTAAGCCTGTAATTGAATATGCATTAAATGAAGACATAGGCAGCGGGGATATTACGACCAATAATTTGATCCCATCCGATTTGCAGACCAAAGCAACCATGACCGCAAAATCCTCCGGTATAATTGCCGGTCTTGAGGTGGCCGAATATGTCTTCCGAACCCTCAGTCCCGACATTTTATGGAAAACTTTCGTTAAGGATGGGGAGTTTGTAGAGAAGGGGGCAATTATCGTCGAAATTTCGGGATCTTACCGTGCTTTACTGACAGGTGAGCGACTGGCACTTAATTTCATGCAGCGGATGAGCGGAATTGCAACAATGACAGCTAATTGCGTAAAAACGATCGGGGGATATCACACAAAAATTCTTGACACAAGGAAAACCGCACCCGGACTGCGTCTTTTGGATAAATATGCAGTCCTGATGGGTGGAGGTACAAACCACAGAATAGGACTTTTTGATATGGCGCTGATCAAGGATAATCATATTAAAGTTGCCGGCGGAATTACCAATGCTGTGGCCAGGATAAGAACAAACATACCCGGAGGAATTCAAATCGAGGTGGAGACGACCACCCCGGAGGAGGTTCTGGAAGCACTGGCTGCCGGGGCAGATATTATTATGCTGGATAATATGACTTCCGAAACAATGGCCGCATGCGTAAAAATAATCAATGGCCGGGCCAAAGTCGAAGCTTCAGGGAATATGACCATTGAACGGCTGAGAGAGGTAGCTGCCACAGGAGTTGATTATATCTCCATCGGGGCTCTTACCCATTCTGTAACAGCATTCGACATTAGCATGAATATTGAATCATAAGAAGTTGAATTTAGTCATCGACATCGGGAACAGTCAGACCAAAGTTGCAGTGTTTGATTCAGGGGAGATCGTGCAGACCATTTGTATGGATACACTCTCCGCTCACCGTCTGGACGATATAAAACGAATCTATCCGGAACTCAACAGGGCAATACTTTCATCGGTTGCCGATGTTGATCAGGAATTATTAAATACATTAAAAAAGAAATTTGAATATTTTATCGAATTTAATCACCAGACCGCGGTGCCGATTGAAAATCTTTATGAATCGAAAGAAACATTAGGTTTAGACAGACTTGCCGCAGCGGTAGGGGGCATCACCCTATTTCCGGGAAGTTCATTACTGGTGATTGACGCCGGCACTGCAATTACCTTTGATTTGATTGATGTCAACAGCCGTTTCCTGGGGGGAAATATATCTCCCGGACTGGAGACAAGGTTCAGGGCGCTTCACAAGTTCACGAAAAAATTGCCCAAAATTGCGCGTGGCGACCAATGGCCGGAGATCGGTCGGACGACAGAAGAGGCGATCCGGGCAGGGGTTCAAAACGGGATGATCTTCGAAATTGATGGGATGATTGACCACATTGTTAAAAATTGGCCCGATTGTCAGGTTATTTTAACCGGAGGTGATTCATTCTTTTTTGATAAAAAGTTAAAAAACACCATCTTTGTAAAATTTGAAATTACCCTCATTGGGTTAAACAGAATTCTTGAATATAATGCTGAAAAAAATTAGTGGTACATTCGCAATTGTGACAGCCTTTTTACTGCTGTCTTTCGTGTTGAAAGCTCAGGATAAAAACAGCACCAGCACAAGTTCACCCTACTCCCGGTTTGGAATCGGGACCCTGAACGGATATTCGCTCGGGCGAAGCGGAGCAATGGGTGGAATCGGAATCGGATCCCGTTATGGTTTTCAGATCAACTCGGGAAATCCTGCCTCCTATACGGCTATTGATTCAATGACCTTTCTGATGGAATTTGGCCTCTCTTCCAAGCACACCCAATATGAGTCTTCCGATAAGAAAAACTGTGGTAATGAAACGAATTTTAATTACCTGGCTTTTTCCATTCCGCTGAAAAAATGGTGGGCCATGGCATTTGGGATTATGCCGCTTTCAGAAAAAGGGTATAATATTGAATCGGTTAATGAGACCACTGATGGCACCACCGCTACCTCAATTACCGGATCAGGCACCCTCTCCAAGGCATTCATCGGCCATGCGTTTAACATCGGCAAGCACCTTTCGGTTGGGGTAAATGGATGGTATCTTTTTGGCACGCTCAATGATACCTATTATATGTATTTTCCAAACGATGCAGCAGCTTATGATTACCTTCTGGAGAAGAAACTCACCGCACATAACTTTGGGATATCTACAGGTTTGCAATACTCCTGGAGAACCAAGAATAAAAATGGATGGACCCTTGGGGCAGTTTTTGAGCCACAACAGAATATCTCTTCCAGGTATATTATTCATGAAGAGAAAGTTCTATTCAGAAATTCAACCGCCAGCTCACCCATTATTGATACACTATCGCACATCGAAAGCACCGGAAAAGGGCTCACACTTCCGCTAACTTATGGCGGAGGTTTCACCTATACCTATAAAAATAAAATCGCCATAGGCGGAGATATTTATCATCAGCAATGGAGTAACGTCTCCTACCTTGGCAGTACATCACCCTATCTGACCAACAGCACACGTTATGCGTCCGGAATAGAGATCACTCCGAATGCCTATTCGATAAGAAGTTACTGGGCCAGGGCACAATACAGGGCCGGCGTATTCTACGAAAAATCCTATTTAACGATTAACGGCCAACAGATCAACGGGTACGGAGTTACCTTTGGACTGGGTATACCTTTCAGCCGTTCTTTGTCCACACTGAATTTATCTGCGGAACTTGGTAAGCTGGGAACTACTGAAAACAATCTGATCAGAGAGTCGTATGCGAAATTTACGCTTCACCTTCTGTTGCATGACCGGTGGTTTATTAAAAGAAAATTTGATTAGGTTTATGATCCAAATCAAATTGATACTGAATACTTAATTTTGGAAGTTGGTTGGACCAATGAAAATACAATCACCCCTTTTTGTTGATTTTTTCGTAAAAATGGATCGCATCTGTCATTTGAGCATTTTCACCCTTTTATTTGGATTGGCGATGGTTGCTATTTCCTGCAATTCAAAAGTCGCCTCCGATATCCCGTTGGATCTGATCAGCAACAAAAAGCCACCTTCGGTTGAAGCCACCGATTTTCAAACGTTTTATACCGATTCGGGGGTGGTCAGGTATTTTCTGAAGACTCCCAAGCTACTGATCTATGACCAGGAGAAAGAACCATACAAGGAATTTCCGGAAGGTTTTCACCTTCAGCAGTTTGACATGAATAAAAAAATTATTTCGGAATTGTCGGCCAATTATGGAAAGAACCTCGAACGTGCACAGAAATGGATTGCAACAGGAAATGTTGTCATGGTCAATATAAAGGGGGACACCCTGCGTACGGAAGAGTTGATCTATCTGATCAAGGAAGACCGGATTTTTTCGGAAAAATTTGTTCATATCAAAAGAGGTGACCAGGACATAACAGGAACAGGCGGATTTGAATCAGATTCCCAGATGTCGAAATGGACTTTTAAAAAAACCAAGGGACATATTTTTGTTGAGGAGCAATAATTGAGGATGAAAACATCAACGATTTTGCCTTCCACAAAATTTCATGAATAGTCAGTAATTTAAAAGCCGAATTTTACTATATTCGCAACCTCATAAACAATAGAAAAAGTAATTATAAAGTAACCAAATATCGATGGCAACATTACAGAAAATCAGGAACCGTGCCGGAATTGCGATTGCAATATTTATTGGGATGGCGCTCGCGGCATTTATTCTAGGCGACTTGTTCAAATCATCAAGTTCGATCATGCGTGGCAAGCAAATGGAATTGGCGGAAATTGACGGGAAAAGCGTCACCTTACCCGAATTTCAGGCAAAAGTGGATGAGCTGAGTGAAATTTACAAAATGAATTCAGGCAAAACGTCACTCGATCTTAAAACAACCGAACAGATCAAGGAACAAACCTGGCAAAGTATGGTGAGAAATCTTACCATGAAAGATATTTACGAAAATCTTGGTATCGCGATCAGTTCCACTGAACTTTTTGATTTGGTACAGGGAAAAAATCCTCATCAGATTATCCAGAGTATTTTCCGCGATCCAAACACTGGCGCGATCAATCGGCCTGCACTTATCCAGTTTTTGAAATATCAACAAACCAACAGCAGCGGCAAGGAGCACAACTATTGGCTATTCATAGAAAATCAGATTATTGAAGAACGTTCTTTTTCGAAATACAACAATCTTCTGGCAAAGGGGATGTATGTAACGGGTGAAGAGGCAAAAAGTGACCTGAAAGGGAAAAACCACAAGACCAATATTGAGTTTGTAGCAAAAACTTTTTCCTCGGTTTCTGACAGCTCGGTCACCGTTTCTGAAGCTGAACTAAAGGCTTACTACGAAAAAAACAAGGAAAAATACAAACAGGAGAATACCAGAAGTATTGAGTACGTCTCTTTTCCTGTCGTGGCCTCAAAAGCAGATGAAGATAAGCTGATCAAATGGTCAAATGATATTAAATCTGAATTTACCACTGTTGAAGATCCTGCAGCATTTGTAAATATCAATTCGGATGTCCCTTTCGATCCGACTTTCTTTAAAAAGGGTGACCTTTCACCGGAAATAGGCAATTTTGCATTCTCAGGTAAAGTTGGAGATATTTACGGTCCCTACAAGGATAATAAGAGCTGGAAACTGGCCAAAATACAGAAATTTGAAGAACTTCCCGATTCTGTCGAAGTACGTCATATCCTGATTAAAGTAAACTCTCAGCCTGAACTTGCCAAAGCAAATGCGACAATCGACAGTATTAAAAGTCTGATTGTGATTAAAGGTCAGAAGTTTGAAGATATTGCAAAAGCTAAATCCCAGGATAACGGATCGGCAAACAATGGAGGAAATCTTGGCTGGATCAGAAGAGGCATGATGGTTAAACCATTTGAAGAGGCTTCATTTTTTGGAAAAGTCAATGACCTTCAGATTGTGAAGACTCAATACGGCATTCATCTTGTCCAGGTTACTAACCGGGGCAAAACCCTTCCCAATGTGCAGCTTGCTATTATTGACCGTGTAATTGAGCCAAGCAGTCAAACTTATCAGTCGACTTATACCCTTGCCTCCAGGTTTGCCAGTCAAAATCAGGATGCGAAGAAATTCAATGATGCCGTAGTTGCACAGGGGTTAAACAAGCGAATGGCCAATATCCATGAAAATGACAAAGACCTTGCCGGACTGGAAAACTCTCGTCTGCTGATTCGTGCGGCATATAAAGCAAAGCCGGGAGCACTTATTTTAGGTTCAGAAGGAACACCAATATTTGAACTTGGAAATCAATTTATTATTGCCATCCTCAACGGGGAGCAGGAAAAAGGGATTGCCTCTTTCAGCAGTGTGAAAAACCGTATTGAACTTGAGGTTAAGAAGGAGAAAAAAACGGAACAGCTGGTAAAGAAGATGTCAGGGAAGACAGATCTTAATCAACTGGCCGCTGAACTGGGAACCACCGTGGGAAAAGCAGAGGATATCACCTTTGACACCTATTCCATTCCAGGTATGGGCTTTGAGCCGGCAATAGCGGGAGCTGCAACGGTACTTGAAGCCAATCAGGTCTCCAAACCAGTTGCCGGTACCAACGGAGTTTTTGTGGTCAAAGTAACCAGTGTTTCTGCTGGTACCGATCAGGATATCACTGCCGATAAACAAAAACTTGCAGCATCAGCGAGCTATCGCGCAAATATGTATGCCTTTGAGGCCCTGCGCGAGAATGCGAAAATCGTTGACAAACGTGCAAAATTCTATTAATCAAAATACTACTCATAAAAAAAGCCGCTGAAATAGCGGCTTTTTTTATGAGTAGTATTAGACCTATTCTTTAATTTCTTCATTTTTTCATTCTTTCATTTCCTTTGCTTCTTACCGACGATTCCCTGATGACCAGCGTTGTTTTCAACTCGACAGATTTCGGCACTAAATCCATGTTTTCGGTCAGCTCAAAAAAAAGTCGTGCCGCCATCCTGCCCATCTCCCTGGTGGGATGCATCACAGAGGTGAGCATCGGATGAACAACGGTGGCATGGAACTCATCGGTAAATCCGGCCAGCATGATATCTTCCGGAATCCGTAGTCCGAATTTTCGGGTCTCTTTCATCGCGGCAAAAACAACAGTATCATTAATACCAAAGATCGCATCCGGCGGAACCGGTAGTGACAATAACCGCAGGGTAGCTGCTGCAGCTGATTCCGGACTCAGGTCGCATTGTTCGAGATAGGGGGAATAGAATTCAAGTCCGCAATCCGACAACCCCTTTAGATACCCCATTCGCCGTTCATCAGAGATGTTAAGATGCTTTGGGCCCGAAATATAGGCAATACGAGATGCCCCATTTCCGAAAAAATGGCTTGTTATCCCACGCGCAGCTTCAAAACTATCAGCCACAACGGTGGGAACCTTATCCTTTAGACATACCCTGTCGAAAAAAACCAAAGGGATTTCAGCTTCTATAATTTGTTCAAAATGGGAATAATCGGTAGTCTCCTGCGAAAGACAAATAATAAACCCCTCAACCCTGGCTTTCATCAGATTCTGAATATTCTCACGCTCCTTTCGATACGATTCATTCGATGATGAGACAATTACGAAGTACCCTTTCTCCTGTGCCACCTCCTCAATACCTGAGATGACGGAAGAGAAAAAATGGGTAACAAGATCGGGAATGATGACCCCGATCATTCGGGTTCGTTGCTTCAACAAACCCATTGCCATTGGATTAGGTGAATAATTACGCAATCCGGCCAACGCTTTTATTTTAACAATGAGTTCGTTACTGATATCGGGATGATCCTTAAGCCCTCTTGAAACAGTTGAAATGGACACCCCAAGCTCTTTGGCAATATCTTTAAGTGAAACTCTCGGTTTAACCATGAATTTTAAATAATTGAAGAAAACTGAATCAAATCCTTTAATAGTTTACTAAATTAGTGAAATATTTCAGATGAGGTAGCCATGATAAGAATATCACCAACCGAAATGAATTGGAACAAAGTGGAAATCGTGTTTTCTTTTGTTGGTCTGCTACTTCTGTATTCATGTAGCAAACCGTTGGTGGTTCAGCAAATAATCACAGATCCTGCTGAGCATCACATGAAGTTCATACCTGAAAATCCGGGGAGCAACGATGAAATCAAACTTGTGATATTCGACGACTGCAATTATAATACCCTGGCTGGTCTGACCAAAAACGGGAATACCATTGAAATTAAAAAACAGTTTAACAGTCTGATGAAAAGGCCCTGTTTCATTCAAAACGACACTATTATTATCGGCAAATTGGCTGAAGGGACTTACACCATACATTATCAATTGATGGATATTGCCAGAACACCGCCCGTCGCCACCCTCTCCCTATACTTTATCCTTCCCATAGCCAGGTAACAGGTTCTCATGTTATAAAACATTTTTTTCCTCCGCAAAGCTTTGCGTGGAGCTTTTACAGTGTCCGCCAACATCAACAACTTGAATATAACAAACTAATTCAACAACTTTGAGGATTATATCATAATAACTTTTAAACAAATGAGTACAAAAAAAGCGTTGATTACTCCTGGTTACACGGTAACCTTTGTTTTGGTCACAGCCCTTTTTTATCTGTGGGCTTTGCCGAATAACCTGAATGATGTATTAATCCCTCAGTTTATGAAGGCATTTGAATTGAACAGGTTAAAAGCAGGATTAGTACAGTCGGCCTTTTATGCAGGTTATTTTCTCCTTGCATTTCCCGCGGCTAAGGTGATGGATCGTTTTGGATATAAGACCGGCCTTCTTACCGGGCTTCTCCTTTTCAGTACAGGGTGTTTTCTGTTTTACCCGGCTTCTGTGATGGGAGTTTATGGATTTTTCCTGTTTGCATTATTCATTATTGCCTCTGGGCTCGCTTTCCTCGAAACCGGTTCCAACTCGTTCATTGCAGTGTTGGGGCCATCTGAGACATCCGAACAAAGGTTGAACCTGGCACAGGCATTCAATCCGCTTGGCGCGATGACCGGTGTGATCGCCGGCACCGTATTTATTTTTTCGGGCCAGGAACATAGTGCTGAAAAGATTTCAGACATGCAGGCTGCAGGAACTTATCAGGCCTATCTTCAAACCGAGATTGCGCGGGTTGGCCCTACCTATCTTTTTATTGGCGGCATTGTGTTATTCTTCTTTTTTCTGATTTTGAAAGCCAAATTCCCCCCATTTCTGAATAAGTCGGGGGAGGATGAAATACATCAGCATGGAAGGATCTCCGAATTGATCAAATTTCCGCACTTTCTAAAAGGTGTCGTAGCTCAGTTTTTCTATGTTG
>JAHEYS010000194.1 GCA_023251475.1 Prolixibacteraceae bacterium | reverse complement strand
ATCCTTTGCAAATAAGGTTATTCTTAGGTTTTTAGAGCTGTTATATCTAATCAGTCACAAGTTGTTTGTGCCTACCAGCCTAAATATTTATCATCCTTCCATAACGACTCGGGATCAAGATGATCTTTTTCAATTTCGATAAAATAACGGTAGGTTCCAACTTTCAGGTCAATGGTAGCCGATTCGTCACAGACAATCACCCCATGAGGATGAAGCTGAAGTGCGGAGATAGTCCACATATGATTTATGCACCCTTCAACAGCTTTGTGCAATGCCCTCGATTTATTATGACCAGTCACTAAAATAAGTACTTCACGTGAATCCATTACAGTTCCAACACCCACGGTAAGGGCTGTTTTTGGAACTTTATTGATGTCATTGTCAAAAAACCGGCTGTTAACAACGATGGTATCGTGATTAAGTGCCTTGTCTCTTGTTCTTGAAGTGAGGCTGGAGCCTGGCTCATTAAAAGCAATATGTCCGTCAGCGCCGACTCCGCCAAGAAACAGGTCGATTCCGCCAAACGCCTTAATACGCCTTTCGTAACCGGCACACTCCTCCTTTAAATCGGGGGCATTCCCATTTAAGATATTTACATTAGCAGCATTGATATCTATATGGCTGAAGAAATTATCCCACATAAAGGAGTGATAACTTTGCGGATGTTCCTTTGGGATCCCCACATATTCGTCCATATTGAAGGTGACCACGTTTTTAAAGGATACTTTTCCTTCACGGTAAATCTGAATCAACTCCATATAGGTGCCCAATGGGGTACTGCCGGTAGGAAGTCCAAGGACAAAAGGTTTTGTTGCCGAGTTAGCCGAATCATTTATTCTCCTTGCAATGTATACGGCAGACCATCTGGCTACTCCAACTGCCTCTGACTGAACAATAAGTCGCATATTTTAAAAATTTAAAATTATCGGGTAAAAATGGCATTTTTTTTCAAATAAATCAGCGGTTTATTCACCCAACTTCACCTTATATGAATTACAGGTGTTGAAAGTTTATATTCCATCCTTTCTCCAATCATTCCTATTCTAAATGATTGTATATTTAAGAAATTTTCCACTCTAAATCCAAAGTATTAAAAATATGATTACCCGTATTATTATCAGCACTATATCCATTATGATTGTTGGATACATTCTCCCCGGGGTGGTAATTGCGTCACCATATTCGGCCTTTGTCGTCGCAATTATTCTCGCACTGCTCAATACAATCGTGAAACCCATTCTTATTATTCTCACTTTGCCTGTGACCATCATTACCCTGGGACTTTTTCTCCTTGTAATTAATGGAATAATCGTTCTGATTGCAAACCACTTTGTCAATGGGTTTTCCGTGTCCGGGTTATTTACGGCAATCGTGTTCAGTATTTTAGTCTCCCTGATTAACGGGGTGCTGGGAATTAACAGTAATAAAGAGAAAAGGAATTGATTTTATTGAGTTGGGTTGATTCAATATTTATCCCCTTTCCGGTTAAAATTTGGATTGGTATCGCTACTTTTGCATCCAATTTATAAATTGAATGCAAACAGGTCATTTAGGTGAAATCGCGGGAGTGCTTACTGCAATCTGCTGGACAGCCTCAGCATTATCTTTCTCACTGGCGACACGCCGTGCCGGTTCCCTGGCCGTTAATATTGCACGATTGGTTTTTGCCATGGGGATGTTTATGATCTGGTCGAAAATTGTGAGGGGAAACTGGACTCCCTCGGATGCAACCCCCGAAGCATGGAAATGGCTTTCAATTTCCGGATTAATTGGATTTGTTGCCGGTGATTACTGCCTTTTTAAATCATATTCCTATCAATCTGCCAGGTTGTCGATGCTGATCATGTCGCTGGCACCACCCGTTGCAACACTTGCCGGAGCTGTTATTCTTCATGAGAGACTAACATGGCTGAACGGGTTAGGGATGATACTTGTATTGTCAGGAATCGCAATTGTGATCCTGAAACGACCGGATGATGAAACAAATAAATCCAGGCTCAATTATCCTGTAAAAGGGTTGTTGCTTGCATTAGGGGGTGCAGTAGGGCAGGGAGTCGGCGCTGTCTTCTCCAAATTGGGAATGGGGAATTATGATCCGTTTGCCTCTTCGCAAATAAGGGCTATCACCGGCATTGCAGGTTTTGTGATTATTATTACCCTGGCCAAGGAATGGCGGTCCATACGTTTTTCGCTAAGAAACAATAACGCAATGACACCGCTTCTCATCGGTTCTTTCTTCGGCCCTTTTCTTGGCGTATCACTCAGTCTCCTTGCTTTTCAACATACTTCGGTTGGAATTGCCTCTACCTTAATTGCCACAGTTCCTGTTTTTATATTAATTCCCTCCGTAATTATTTTTCATGAGAAGTTGAACTGGAAAGAGGTTGCAGGGGCATTTCTGGCTGTTGCCGGAATGGCTATATTTTTTCTTTGACCATTAATTGGGAACCTTCCTGGTGAATAAGTAACACGCTTACAACCATTTCACCGTTTGTTTCCAAACCTTTTAATATTGGCATTTATCAGGTTTTGTTTTCAAAATAAATGTAATTTTACAGGTTTTTAAGAAAAGGAGAAATTGAGTTAAATTATACCCGAAAAAATCTCCCGGGAGAAATTATCACAATTAAATGCGATAGTTTCTGCTCGCAGATTTAATTATTTGAATTTTAATAGATTAATAGTTTTATTATGGCAGGTACCGAACTTTTCGGAAATGAAGAACGAAAAGAAGTAATGGATGTACTCGAAACTGGTATATTGTTTCGTTATAATCATGATTCTCAACGTAATGGAGTCTGGAAGGCGAAAACCTTCGAACAGGAATTCAGCACCTACCTCGGCGCGAAACATACTCATTTCTGCGCCAGTGGTACAGCGGCTGATTCTCTTTCGCTTGCCTGTTGCGGAATAGGATATGGCGATGAGGTAATTGTCCCCCCCTATACGTTTATCGCGCCGATTGAGGCTGTACTGGTTGCCGGTGCGATACCCGTATTTGCTGAGATCGATGAAACCTTATGTTTGAGTCCTGAAGGGATTGAAAAAGCGATTACCCCACGGACGAAGGCTGTTTTGATTATTCAGGTCTTCGGATCGATGGGAAGAATGGATGAAATACTGGCTGTATGTAAAAAACATAACCTCATCCTGATCGAAGATGCCGCTCCGGCACTGGGGGGAAGCTATAAGGGGAAGATGCTTGGAAATTTTGGTAAGATGTCGGCATTTTCATTCGATTTTTACAAAATTATAACCGCAGGCGAAGGTGGAGCTGTAGCCACCAACGATGACGAATTATATGACCGTGCACACAAGTATTCCGATCATGGTCATGATCATATCGGGAATGCACGCGGGGCTGAACAACATCCGATACTTGGATATAACTTCCGCGGATCGGAACTTGGCGCCGCAGTCGTGCTGGCACAGCTTCGCAAGTTGCCCTATATGATCGAAAAACAAAAAGCACATCAGAAAGTGCTGAAACAGGTGATACTGGAGTTTCCAGAAATCAAACTGAGACTTGTACCCGATGAAGATGGAGATTCTGCCACCTTTCTTTCGTTCTTCCTCCCTGATGCTGAAAAAGCGGTAAAGGTTTTCGATGAGTTTCAAAAGGAAGAGCTTAGCGCCTCCTATTGGTACAGGAATAACTTCCATTTTCACCGCCAATGGGGACATTTGAAAGAGATGAAATCGATCTACAATCTTCCTGTTATGAAGATGAATAATGCTCCGGACTACAGAAATCTGGAAGTGCCTCAATCAGACGAAATTATGCAGCGGCTGATGATGACCCAGATCATGGTGAACTGGAGCGAAGAGGAGTTAAATACACTGGCCTTCAAAATGAGGTCGGCAATTAAAAAAGCACTTAAATAAATAAGCGTATGTTCAGAAATTTAAAAGCAGTCGGACGGATTCTTTATGGCCGGAACAGCTTTGATCAATTAGGAGATGTACTCGACGAATTACGTATTGAAAAGGATTCGTACATTCTTTTTCTTGTGGATGAATATTTTGACGGAAATGATTTTTTAAACCGTATTCCGGTTAAACCTCAGGATATCCTTAAGATTATTGATATTACTGACGAACCAAAAACAAAGACCGTTGATCAGATTGTAGCAGAAGTTAAATCGCTTCGTACCAGTTTACCTGTTTCCGTTGTTGGAATCGGGGGGGGAAGCGTGATGGATTATGCCAAGGCTATCCGGTTGATGTTTACCAACGAAGGTTCGTCTGCCCTTTATCAGGGACTCGATTTTATTAAAAATAAGGGTGTTCATTGCACACTCGTTCCAACCATTTCGGGAACAGGCGCAGAGGTATCGATGACCACCGTACTTAGCGGTCCGGAGAAAAAACTTGGAATAAAAGGAAACTTTACAACTGCCGATCAACTGGTGATGGATCCCGAACTCATCAGAACGGTTCCCGATCCACATCGTTTCTACACCGCAATGGATTGCTATATTCATAACATCGAAGCATTCAACGGGCACCGCAAAACGGTCATGGGTGATTCATTGGGTACTGAATCGCTTCGTTTGTGCAGGGAGATCTTTTTAGGTGAGGATAGCAGAACACCTGAGAATGACGAAAAGCTCATGGTTGCCTCATTTCTTGGCGGACTTTCACTCACCTATTCAGAAGTTGGGGCCTGCCATGCGATTTCGTATGGACTTGCAACCGTTACCGGCATCCATCATGGTGTTGGAAATTGTATTGTTTTTAACCAACTTGAGGAGTTTTATCCCGAAGCGGTAAAAGAGTTCAGGACGATGATGGCAAAAAATAATATCGTTCTTCCGACAGGTGTGACAGCCGGCTGCACCTCTGAAGAGATTGAAAAAATGATCGATGTAACATTGACACTGGTCTTTATGTGGGCTCATGTCAGTGGTCCCGAATGGCAAAAGGTCATCACACGGGATAAACTCAGAGGGCTCCTTTCGAAAATGTAAAGTGCTTATAATGAAGAAGATAATTAAAGTAGGTAATGTAGAATGCGGAGCGGACAAATTATTTCTGATCGCAGGACCCTGTGTTGTGGAGGATGAGAAGACGATGATGGATACGGCCGAATTTCTGGTCGGATTATCTCAGAAGCTCGATCTTCCGCTGATTTTCAAGTCCTCATTCCAGAAAGACAACCGCAGCTCATCTGATTTCTATTCCGGACCTGGGATAGATAAAGGGCTTGCCATCCTGCAAAGAATTAAAGAACAATTCAAAGTTCCTGTATTAACTGATATTCATTATCCCGAACAGATAGCTGCCGCTGCGGAGGTGGTGGATGTGATTCAGATACCTGCCTATCTCGTGATGCAGACAACCCTTGTTGTTGAGGCTGCTAAAACAGGAAAGGTGATCAACCTGAAACATGCACAGTTTCTTTCACCTGAAAACATGATTAAACCGGTCAGAAAGGTAGAACAGGCTGGGAATGAGCTGATATTAGTCACCGAGCGGGGATATGCTTTTGGATATAATGACCTGATCGTCGATCCGCGGAGTTTTTATCACCTGAGAAATACCGGGTATCCGGTTGTTTTCGATGTTACCCACTCCATACGCAGGTATGGGATCCCAAGCTCAGATCCTGCCGGCGGTTCAAGAGAGTTTATCCCTACACTGGCACGCGCCGGCGTAGCGGCAGGAATTGACGGTTTGTTTGTGGAAGTTCATCCGGATCCGTCGCGGGCATTATGCGATGCGGCCAGCCAGATGTGTATCGCAGATGTCACCGAATTTCTTAAACCATTGATCGATATTCATAATGTTGAAGTTAAATACAGATCATAACATCTAAATTTATAATTGATATGGAATTTTTTCTTGACTCAGCTAACCTTGCTGAAATTGAAGAAGCCCTGAAACTGGGGATCATTGACGGTGTAACAACAACACCAACATTTATGCACAAAAACGGTATTACCGATATTGATGGTGCAATTATTAAATTGTCAAAAATGGTCCCTGTGCTGATGATCGAGGCGCTGGGTGAAACTTCTGATCAAATTGTTGCCGAAGCACACCGGCTGCTGAACCTTGGACTTGACAAGAAAAAAACGGTTTTTAAAATTCCGGTTAATTTCGAAGGGGTAAAAGCGTGTAAGATACTTCACACCGAGGGTTTTTTAATCAATCTTCATCTTGTTTACAACATTCAGCAAGCCTATATGGCATTGACTGCCGGGGCTAATTACGTTTGTGTTCTGGTAGGCCGGATGCAGGATCAGGGTCATGATGCACTGGGTCTGGTTAAACAAATTGTTGATGTCATTAAAGAGTACAAATACGATTGTAAAGTGATGTTCTCGTCCGTAAGATATCCTGAGCACGTAAAGGATGCGCTGACACTTGGGGCACACAATATTACACTTCCGTGGAGCATTATGAAGAAACTGGCTGACAATCACCTGACAAAATTAGGCACAGACCAGTTTTTCCAGCATACCCGGTTGATGACCATTCAGGTAAAGAGTGTGATTGCAGATGCCAATCCGGTAGTCGATATCGACTGTAAAGTTCCTGATGCACTGTTGATGATGACCGACTCAGGTATGGGCGCCGTTTCAGTAGTTGCCAAAGACGGGAAACTTGCCGGTATCTTTACAGATGGCGATCTTCGTCGCCAGATGCGAAAAATGGGTGATCATATCAATACCGCACTGGTTGGTGAGTGCATGACTGCCAATCCAATTTCGATTGAAGGTGATGCACTGCTGCAGAAAGCGGCAGATATTTTTAACGCCAATCAGGTGGATAATATAATCGTGACTGAAAACGGCCTTCCCATTGGAATGCTCGACATTCAGGATATGGTAAAGCTTGATTTAATGAATTAATTCTTTATTAACTAAAGTAAAGGCGGGGCGTTGATGTTCCGCCTTTGCTTTTTAAATAAAAAACCCATGGATTTCACTGCGTTGGTCCTTACCCGTCAAAGTGACAGGAGTTATCTGGACAAGCCTGTTGAACCTGATAAACTCGAAAAGATATTAGCGTGTGCCCGGATGGCGCCATCTGCCTGCAATGCGCAGCCCTGGCATATCATTGTGGTAAACGATTCCGAAATAAGAAATCAGGTTGCCGATGCCACGTCTGAAAAGATATTAGGGATGAACCATTTCACCAAACAGGCCCCAATCCATCTCGTGCTTGTTGAAGAGCCTTCAAATATGAGCTCCAGCTTTGGAAGCTGGGTAAAAAGGAGACACTATCCTTTAATTGATTTGGGGATTTTTGCAGAACATATTTGTCTGGCTGCAGCCTCCGAAGGTCTTGGGAGTTGCATGATTGGATGGTTCGACGAGGCAAAGGTGAAAAAAATATGCGGCGTTCCCTCCTCCAAGCGGGTGCAACTCATCATCACTTTAGGTTATCCGGCCGGGAAAACCCGGATTAAGATCCGTAAAGCGACTGAAAAAGTCGTATCGTATAATCGTTATGGTAACTCAATCCTATAGCCTTTGAGTGATAGGATTGATGTTTTTAGAATTGCATCGACTCTACCTCTTCCGGATTAATGGGTATGCGGTTGCCTAAAATTCTTGATCCTGTTGCTGTCACCAGGATATCATCTTCAAGCCGTATCCCTCCAAAATCGAGATAGGTTCGCACTTTTTCAAAATTAATAAACCCGCTGTTGATCTTTTCGCCAGCCCATTTTTCAATCAATGCCGGTATAAAGTAGATTCCTGGTTCATTGGTGATTACGAAGTCTTTCAGGAGCCGGCGACCTAATCTCAGATAGGCTGTCCCAAACTGATCTACAGGACGAATTTCTTCGTCATAGCCGACATGGATCTGCCCGTAATTTTCCATGTCATGCACATCAAGCCCCATCATATGCCCTAATCCATGTGGAAAAAAGAGGGCATGAGCGCCATTGGCAACAGCCTCTTTAACATCGCCTTTCATTAATCCAAGGTTGGTTAATCCGGAAGCGATAACTTCTGCAACTTTCAGGTGAATACTCAGATAGGTTTCGCCGGGTTTGATTAATGAGGTAGCCGTATTATTGGCTTCCAAAACAATGTTATAGATATCGAGTTGTTTTTGGGAGAACTTACCCCCGACCGGGACAGTCCTTGTGAAATCGGAAGCATAATGGCTGTTCGATTCGGCGCCGGCATCAACGATCATCAGCCTCCCTTTTTCGAGCGGAAAGGAATGATCATGGTTGTGAAGTGTTTGTCCGTTCTGGGTAAGAATGGTAGGGAATGATGTGCCTGCACCATACGCCAGCGCAATACCTTCAATTGTTCCTGCAATTTCCTGCTCCATCACGCCATGTTTTGCCATTCTCATGGCAGTCACATGCATATCAAAACCCGTCTTGCATGCCTTTTCAATCTCAATAATTTCCAACTCATCCTTTACCGATCTCATTTCGACCAGTGCACGGATAAGTTTTATTGAGGCGTTAGGGGCAACGGCTGAAACCTGTATTCCTAATAATTCGGACAACAATAGTTTATTTTCAGCTCTGTAAGGCGGGAGATAATGCACAGGAGTGCCTGTGGCTGTGCCCTTATTGATCGTTCCTGCCAGCTGACTGACCGGAGCACAGTTTTCCACCCCTACCGAGGCAGCCATCTCCTTTACTGAAGGTTTGTTCCCCATCCAGATAATATCTTCCATTGAGATATCATCACCGAATAGCGTGTCGGTTCCGCTGTTTGCATCAATTATTCCAAAAAAGCCGGGAATATCGAGGCCAAAGAGGTAGAGAAAGGTGCTGTCCTGTCTGTAATGATAAGTGTTGTCAGGATAATTCATCGGGGATTCGCGATTTCCCGGAACTAAAATAAGGCCGCTACCCATCTTTTCTCTGAGCCGGTTTCTTCTTTCAATATAGATTTTCTTTTCAAACATTTCGTTGATTTATTGGAGATTAATCTTTTACAGCCGTTTGTTATCCCGTAATTTTTGCAGGTAAGCCCGACTTCATCACTTTTTTATCCTTGGAAGGACGGGGAAGGAACATGTCTTCGGATGTTAATCCTGCTTCCTTGATGGCTTTCAGACAATATTCAAGTCTTCCAAGATCGTTATTGGATCCATTATTTGTTCCGAAAGTGAATTTAACCCCAGCCGCTTTTGCCCGTTTGATAAATGTGATGCTCGGAATTTTAAACCGGGCATTAATTTCGAGGGCAACATCATTTGTTTTTAATGCATTGATCACCCTGTCCATCCGTTCAGGGGTCCATAAACGGTCGTAATCCGGGGCAAGTTTGGCGGGAAGATAGGTGGGATTTACGTGAATATCCACAGGTTCGGCTCCGAGGATTGCTTCAATTTTTCCTGTCAGCATCTCCATAAACTGCTGTTCGTTATCTACAAAGGTCTCCTCCGGGATCCATAACCGCATACGGCGTCCTTTCTGATCACTCCAGGTCATTGCATCGGTAAAAATATAGTCGAAACGGGCAACTGCTGCGGGGGAGAAAAGGGTAATCCATTCCCGTCCTTCACACTGCATCGCTTTGAATACCGGTTCCCTGCTGATGCCATCCAGGTATGCGTTTAAAGTTGAATCACTTGTCACAGGGAATTTGAGCCCGCAATTGGCTGCAACGCCATAATTATACCCGATATCCCTGGAATGCTGGCATGCCTGTTCCATTGTGAGACCACCCTTGAGGTGACAATGAAAATCAATGAGTGGAAATTCCTGCTCGTTAAGCAGATCGACCACCTTCATCAGGCTGTCCCGTGCTACATCACACCCTTCCTCCTTCGTTTCCTCTTTCAATGGTTTTAAAGTCATCTCACCGATCAATAATTCACCAGCATCATTTGTTTTTCTGATGGCCAGAGAACCATTGGTCAGTAATTTCCCGGCATTTTCGCCACTGCGCTGAATATTGGACGGTTCAGCATATTCACTGATCGTTTTGTTGTTGACCAATACTTTAATTAAATTTCCCTTTACAGTCAAACCCAGGTCAAACCATTCACCATCCATGGCTGTCCGAACAAAGTTGTTCCTGATTTTAGACAAACTGCCGGTTTTCTGAGGAGCCCCCTCGCGGTAATCGCTGTTATTGATTTTGATGGCATATCCCTGATCTGAACCCGCCCCGTCAGGGATTGCGAAGACCAGCACCCCTTCGGCGCCGGCTGTTGTTTTTACCTTGGCTGTAAATTCAAAATTCCGCTCCTGAAACTTTGAAGTAATTTCAGATGACTGATTCTTAAGCTGTAAACCGTTGCTGACGACATTGTTATCCGAATACACCCAGAATTCATTCATATTTGCTGCATCAATTTTGATGAGTTTACCCATTTGGGGACCCGTCTGACAGCCAAAAAGGAGGATTAGTAACAGGATAAGAGGAGACAAATTTGTGAAGCGCATAGATTTTTGATTTACCGGGTTTAATTTGATCTACGAAAATACCAAGATTATTGCGTTTATTGACTGGATTTGGAATTAAATTTCAGCACAAAGGTATTTTTTCAATTTTCATGAAAAAGGAGGCAATCAAGGATATAAGTAGTCTGAATAATAGATTGTGGTAATTTTTTAATCTTACCTTTAGATTTCATTACTCCACCACAGAGTATCCAAAATCTATGTGTGCCTCTGAGTGTTCTCTGTGATTCTCAGAGTAATTTATTGTTTCACGGAGTTACACTGAGGAGGCACAGAGTTTCACAGAGAGAAAAAGTGAAATTTTTGAAGTTTATCGAGACCTTCAAATGAGCTGAAGTTATTCAGATTGTGGACCAGGAGTCTCTTGCGGGGGTCATTTAAAGGGGTAAGAAATCGGAGGGCTGAGAATTAAAATAGTACATTACACCTTTCAGATTACTTACATGATAAAAACATGGTGAAGATACAAGATAGATAAAATTAAATTTCAATGCTAAATGCGCAATTGCCGGATTGTCACATGCCCGAATTACCCGCCCTTTAATTTTTTCATTTTTTCATTTCTTCATTCATTCAATTATCGCCCTGGTGATTATGCTTTATCACGTTGCCTTGTCGCTTGAGTGCTCCTCCATGCTTTCCTTTCCCATTACATTTGCGATGGTACTTCCTGCCATTAGCTGAAGTGCATGGTAAAGCATCAACGGGAGCAAAACAACACCGAGAATTGCCGGATCGGTAAATAATACTTTGCCCATGACAACCCCCTGAACCAGCGATTTTTTGGATCCGCAGAAAATCACGGTGATTCTCTCTTCCCGTTTAAATCCCATCCATACTGAAATCTGATTCATCAGCGCAAAGACAACAAGAAAGAGGGTGAGCATCATTGCACCCAGAATGATAATTTCGGAGATGGAGAAGCTTTTGAATTGATCGCCCGAAAAGGATTCACAAAATGAGGTATACACAATTAACAGAATGATCAGCTGATCAAAGCTCCTAAGGGTATTTTTATAACCCGAAAGCCAATGAGCCAGTTTATGATGGAGTAATAATCCTGCCACAACAGGCAGTAACACCTGGAAACAGAGTTGGAGAATGGTATGGGTGATGTCAAACCCGGGTTGTGATTTTGCGAGGACACTACTCATCCATAACGGAGTAATAAAAATTCCCAGAATACTCGATATACTGGCATTAAAAATGGCAGCAGCAATATTTCCCCTTGCAATAGAGACCATTACAACCGATGAGGAGACCGTGGAGGGTAGTGCGGCAAGATAAAAAATCCCAATGCCCAATGTGGTAGAGAAATAGTCGCTGAATAAAGACCGGGCAGCCATGATCGTCAATGGGAACAGAACAAAGGTTGACAACTGTACCACCAGATGAAGCCGCCACTTTTTTAATCCGTGAAGTAAACTTTCGGGACTTAATTTTGCCCCGTAGAAAAAGAAGATCACCGATACACCGAATCCGGCAATGGCCGGCAGGTGAAGCGGACTCCCGGCAACCCCTATCGGCGGATAGAGCCAGGCCAGGAAAATGGCTCCGATCATCAGAAAGAAGAAGGTGTTTAGTCCAACTTTTGACAGTGTATGGGTCAATTGTTTAATCATAGATTGCAGGGGAAACCGGTTTTCATAAAAATGGCTGCACCATTTTAGTGCAGCCATAAATGTAATATTTTTGATGGGAATTTAATTCAGATGAGGATTAGCTGAGGAATTTCTTTCTGAGCGCTTCGATCTCCTGATCTCCAATCGGTTTAAGTTCGCCAATGGGTACCCCCATCGTGAGCGATTTGGCACTGAATTCGGCAACTTCCAGCCGGTCAAAGGTCTGTAGCAGTTTGTCTCCTGTAATCAGAATGGAATCATTTTCAACGATAACTGCAAGCGTATCCTGCGCGATAAGGTTCAGAATGGTATCCTCACCATTGAAATGACTTCCGAACGGCACATTGGGGACATCCTGAAGGAAAATCCAGCTCTCGGGTATTGTCCTGACATCAAATTTGCTGCCTGTAACACTAAATGCCATTAAATAGGGTGATTGTGTAAGGATGATTGAATTGATATGAGGATTGCGCCGGTAGATCTCCTGATGTAACCAGGTAGCCCTGCTGGGGATTTTCCCCGGCTCCCGTTTCCCGTCTTTAATCTGAACAATATCCTCCAGCATGATATTCCATCTGAGCACATTGGTCGGAGTAATGAGAAAATCGTCTC
>JAHEYS010000193.1 GCA_023251475.1 Prolixibacteraceae bacterium | reverse complement strand
GTGAAAAAACAATCTGTTTTTTATCATTTAAAAGAAATACAACTCCTGGTTTTACCATCTCCTGACGATTCAGATTCTTCAGGTGGCTATCAAGAGCTACAGCGCAAAAGAAGGTTGCATGTTTCAATTTTACACCTGCAAAGTAATCAAACGGATGGGCATAGATGATGGTGCGCGAACCAATCTCAGGGTTGTAAAATGGGGCACTCCATTCAGGTTTTGACTTATTCAGCATCTGGTTGATCCAGTCATTCACCTTTCTATTATTACTGCTAAACCTTCCTGTATCTGGTTTTATGCGACCACCCGACCGAATTAAAGTAACATTAAACTGACGGTTATTCTTGTGACGAATACCGCCTGGCACTACCGCAATTGCATAAGTATTTGGTTGCGCATCAAAGATCATCGCCATATATTTCCGGGGATCTTTCTGCATATAATCATGGTTGTAATCCAATGACATTTGACAGGTAAAGCGGGTTGCATTAACCATGGAATTTTCAACATCGTCAACCACCTTTTGCACTTCATACTGCAGATGATATCGGTTCCCTTCAAGCATTAGATGCCTGACATAGAAATAGCCTGAGAGAATGATAATTCCAAGAATAATTATGACTGCGATTAGTAAGTATAGACTCAACCAATATGAGAGTTTTTTGTATTTCATCTAATTAATATGAAATGCAGTTTTTTTATTTTTACTAATATACAAAAAAATCGTCTTAAATAAATAAAAAATATTACTAAAAAAAAAGGAGACGATAACCCGTCTCCCTAAAAATTTTTAATGTTTTATGAATCAGGTATTCATTGCACCACATACATTGATAACCTGCCCGGAAACATACGATGAAAGGTCTGATGCAAGGAATAGGGCCACTTTGGCCACCTCATCGGGTAATCCTCCCCGTCGCATCGGAATCGTTGCTTCCCACTGTTTACGAGCATCTTCAGGAATCCGTGCAGTCATTTCGGTAATGATAAATCCGGGAGCGATGGCATTTGAACGTATGCCACGAGACCCAAGTTCTTTTGCAATTGATTTTGTAAATCCAATTATCCCTGCCTTGGACGCAGAATAATTTGACTGACCGCCATTGCCGCTTACGCCAACAACTGAACTCATATTCACGATTGAGCCACTTTTCTGCTTAAGCATGACAGTCTGAACAGCTTTAGTGAAGTTAAATACAGATTTCAGATTGACTGATATGACGGCATCCCATTGATCTTCTGTCATTCGCATCAGGAGCGTATCCTTGGTTATTCCTGCATTGTTAACCAGGATATCAATGGCACCAAAATCTGCAATAATCTGACTTACGACATTCTGTGTATCGTCAAATTTCGATGCATCCGAAGCGTAGGCTTTAGCCTTTACCCCCATCGAAAGAAGTTCGGCTTCAGTTGTTTTCGCAATATCGTCATAAAACAGATCTGTAAAAGCTACATTACACCCTTCTTCTGCAAATTTAATCGCAATGGCTTTGCCAATACCGCGAGATGCTCCGGTAATTATTGCCGTTTTTCCCTCTAAAAGTTTCATTTGTCGTTATTTTATTTAGACTGCAAAAATACAATTTTCTCAGTTTAATTTCTAATATTGAAAGGTGCACAACTTTTATAACGGGTCATTTACCGCTTTTAACACCGATTCTAAATTTATTAAAATCAGAATTCGCTAAATCATTGACATTTAAAAATCCCAATTTGATAATATTCTCCATTTTTTTCCACTCTATTTTTGATGTCTCGTCTGAAGGTTTGTGATAATCGGGATGCATTGCTGCCATAAAACTGATTACCGGCACCTCCTTTTCAGCAAATGAGGCGTAATCACTCCCCCCTGATGGTTTTCCTGAACCGGTATATTTTACATCCAGATCCAGATGATAACTGGTTATATTCTTCCGCGAAAGCTCCTCAAATCCTCTATAAACGCTGGTGTAATTGATCAGGCATTTATTACCGACGGAATCCTTCACAGAGCTTCGGCCTATCATATCAAAATTTAAATTTAAAACAATCCGCTGGATACCGTTAAAATTCTTCACAAAATATTGGGAACCCAGTAACCCCCTCTCCTCGCCACTCCATGCAGCAAAAATAATTGTTTTTTCAGGCTTCCTGCCGGTTGCCTTCATTGCCCTGGCAATTGACAACATCCCAACGGTTCCGGAACCATTATCATCTGCGCCATTAAAAATATATTCATTGTATTTACCCAAATGATCATAGTGGGCGCCAACTACAATGAATTCTCCCTTATTCACCCCTTCAATCATTCCCAATACATTTCTTATTGTCATCAACTCGCTTTCAACACCACATTTCAACAGAACTTTCAACCCGTTAATCTCTTTAGAGGTTGACTTAAGATTATTTTTTGAATCCAGTTCAAAGTTGTTTATATCGATGTTTATTATTGAAGTAATCTCATTCTGCAGTCGCGCTGAAATGGCAATAACGGGCAAAGAACGGCGAATTGAATCAATGGCAAGAACAGCCTTTTTTTCATAATATTTCCCGGAAATGGAAGCCTCCTCTGTTTCATTGTTTTCCTTTCTTAAAGGTAAATTGAGTGGCTTACCGAAATCTTTGCGGGGATAAGAGGATAGATTGATAATGCCAACCGCTCCAGCTTCAATGGCCCACTTTTCTTTTTCATTCCACAGGTTGGAGAATTTTAGTTTTTTATAAGAAGAAGAGGTGGTATCACGAAAGCCCGGATAACCATCAAGTCGGAGAATAATTTTACCTTTCACATTTACCCTGGCAAAATCGTTATATTTCAGCGAATCATTTTTTATACCGTATCCGACGAAAACAACGGGAGCATTAATCTCTGTATCATTTTCAATTCCATTGATGGTGTAATCGGTCTCATAACCAAAATTTTTAATTAATTGAGTCCCATCGACCTCCCGAATCAGACTAAAAGACTGTTTATCATTTAGTTTATATTTAATAATATTAAATTTTTGAAAAAAGGAAGGTTTGGCTTCCGGGACAATACCTTGATGCCCCACCACCGGAAAGGTATATTCAATGTCACCCAAAGGCTCAATACCAAAAACCTGAAACATTGATGCAATATAATCACCCGCCATATAGCCGCCTTTTGTCTCCGATTCACGTCCCTCCATCCAATCGGAGGCCAAAAAACCGAGTTGTCCCTTCAGTGAGGATTCATTAATTGTCTTTAATGCCTCATCAACTGACTGCCCGTGAACACTGAAGTTACAGGAAAGGAAAAAAAAGAGCGGGAGGTAAAGGGAAATGGAAAAAAATTTCATGCGCAAATATTTAGCAATGTAGTGACTTCCAAAAGTATTGTAAATCAATATGCGAACCTAATATTAAATTTTGAACTTAAAAACCCGAATTCGCAGTTTATTGGATCATACCGATTTTTTTTAATCTTTGAAGAAGCGTAGGGTGGGAATAGTGAAAAAACACATAAGCCGGATGTGGAGTCAGATTACTCAAATTATTAACTGATAATTTTTTCAGGGCTGTGGCCAGATGTTCGCCCATGTAGTTTTCGCCCGCAAACTGATCTGCCTGATATTCGTTTAATCTGGATTGGTAGTTCAAGCCTAATCCGATTAATAGCGAGAGGGGGGAATAGAGCATTCCAAAAGAGATGAGCGATAAATGAAATCCGGGAGTGTCAGATCCAAGTACACTGGCAAAGGCAGGATTGCCACTAACCAATGAAAAAACATATAGCATTATCGCAGTAGAAATTAATGAATAAAATAGTCCGGTATAAACATGATGTTTTTTATAATGACCAATTTCATGGGCTAAAACGGCAACAATCTCTTCGATTTCCATTTCATTGATCAAGGTATCGTATAATACAATCCTTTTTTTACTTCCCAAACCGGTAAAATAGGCATTTGCCTTGGTTGAACGTTTTGATCCGTCGATTACATATATATTATCGAGTAGAAATCCGGTTTTTTTGCAGAACCCGGTAATTGCATTTTTAAGTGGTCCGTCAGCAAGTGGCGTTTGCTTATTAAAAAGAGGAACAATAATATTTGAATAAAAAAGCAACATAAATACCGAAAAAAAGGTAATTACCATCAACGCATAAATCCAGAATAGATTACCGGCAATCAGGTAGATCCACACAATCAGACCAAGCAGTAATCCCCCTAATACTGCTCCGACAACCACTCCCTTTAACTGGTCGAGGATAAAAAGAGGTCTGGTTGTTTTATTAAACCCAAATTTCTCTTCAATATAAAAAGTGTCATACCATTTAAATGGCATCGACACTATTTCGGTAATCAGTCCAAGGATAGCAAAATAAAGGAGAGTGACAGCTACCGGGTTGTTTACCAGCGATCGGATGGCGCCATCGAGCCAACCGAATCCTCCGGTTACGAAAACAGTCAGAATCGCAATAAAACTAATTGATTCGGAAACCATCGTGAACCGATGGGTCACTTTTTCATATTCCATCGATTTTTGATATTTCGCCTCATCGTAAATTCCAACAAGTTCAGGTGGAAGTTTGGAAGACCAATTGGTTGTATTCAGGTAATCGAGCCACCGTTCCAAAATGAAACTTACGATCAAAATAACAAGGATGGAATAATACAGGATAGTAATCATTTAAATTATTTAGTGTTTTTTCTATTCTCAGCTTTTATTTATGGTCAACATTCAGCTGAGCATTAAGATTGGCAGCCTTTAAATGTCTTTCATACAAAATTGCAGCATAGCCCCTGGCCACCTTGCCGGCTTCTCCATTTTTAAGTAAATTCACTGACTTATCAGACCAAAATTTAGCCTGTTCAAAATCGCCAAGCATCTCCTGCCCTACTGCATAATTCAAAGCGGCAATCCCGGCTACTCTTGAATTTGACCCTGACAGGTATTTTTTCCAGTACTGAGTCGCCTCTTTCCACTTATTCTGTTTGGCATAAGCTAAGGCTTTATCAAATTCAGGATCATTCATTACCAATAAATTGCGGGAAGATTCCACCCAATTTGGAACTACTCTGTTGCTGTAATTCTTCGCTGCCCTTCCGCAGGCGATCTGAACAGCCTCCTTTCTTCGCGGGAGTTCATATTTTTTCTGATCTTCCGGACTGTATTCATTCCACCTTACTACCTCTGAATGGGTGTACCTGTCGAGAGGTCCATCATTTTCGGGGGTGTAAACCGACCATATTGCAGTTACTTTTACATTTGCGGAACCATTTATTTCGCGTCCCGCAGAACCCTTATGAGCACTGTAAAAGGAGCTTAACATTTCAAGCGAAATTACAGCATCAGTTGAACTCTCTGCACAAAGGGACTTTATATAACCTTGCGAGAATGGCAATTGCTTTATACCGGAATGAGGCTTTATTGCATTAAAAGGGTAGACAAAAACCTCGTCAAACCGTCCCGATTCGAGCAGAGCTTTGCGAAGATTTTCAAGACTTTTTGTAACTGAAATGCTGTCAATGATCCGGTTATCCTTTTTTGTCCCTTTTTGAAGACGAAAATTAAGGTTAAAATAACCGGAAATGGTATCACCCGAAAATTTAAAGTTACGTGAAATCAAAGCAACTTTTCGGATAGGTGAAGCCAACGAAATTTTTCCCGGCTCCAACTGATCAATTGGAACACTTTGAGTTGTGATGCAGGAGGATAACGACAGACCTACACAAAAGATCGCAATATACTTATCAAAGATGGTCATGACTCAATTAATTTAGCCTCTGTAAATAACATTTTATCAGGTAATTATTAGCAAAAACAATGCCAATTATCCGGGCTAATACATTGGCTTAGTCTCCTTTAGTTTGGCTTGCCGGGCGTAATCAAGGGTTCTAAGGTAAACCTCAGCGGGTTTGGAATAGTGTGTTTTAAATGATTTAAGTCCCCATTCAATTGCAAGATCCAGATTACCATTCATCTCAGCGGCCAGCGCGAGGTTAAATTCGACCTTGTATCTGATTTTTTTCTTATCAGTAGTGGCATATTTGGCCCAGATTGCAGCAGCCTCTTCCCATTTGTTTACCTTAATTAAATTTACAGCCTGATCAATTTCCGGTTTTCCGGTCATAAAAAACCGGCGGGTTTGGTTCACCCATGAAGGACTGATACATTTTGCAATTTTCAGACCGGAAGCAATACCTCCACCTATGAGTGCTTCTTTGGTCCGGGGCATGAGTGAATATAATTCCTTTAAAGAATACCGGGTATCTTTCCAGAAGATGGAATCTCCCATTTGAAAACGGAGCACAAGCTTTTTATTGTCAGGACGATAAAGTCTCCAGTCCGACTTGCTTTCAATATCTGTGGTGGCACTGAATAACTGACTTCCAAATTGAACCGCTTCATCATTGGAATAGTAGTATTTTGTACTCAATTTTTCAGAGAAACGTTCAAGAATTAAAACTGCATCAACATTGAAATCCCTGCAAATACCATTTATAATATTAACATCCAATGGATTGCCAATTTCATTATATTCATCACGAAGAATATTCCGCTCTTTTGGTACCACCACATCAAATCTTCCTGACTCAAAAAGTGCCCTGGCCGCCACCTGAATTGCGGTATCTGCTGCAGTACTATCCATGAAAACACTATCCATATTCATCCGTTTATTGATCAGGATCTTTTCAATGGAGTCGGAATTAATATTTACAGACTGCATATTCAAACTACGGTTCAGCACAGCGATACTCTGAACATCCTCTGAAATTGGGTATTCCGGCAAAACAGCTACTTCGATTGAAATATCTCTAAGTGAGGTACAGGAATAAAGGGCCATTCCCGCTATTACGATTGTAATTCCCTGAATACATAACCAACTAAAACTGGTAATGGTATCTAAAATCTTCTTCCGGAGAAATTCCATAAAAAATGCTAAACAATTTAAATACAAATAAACTAAAAATTTTACGAATGAAAGATTAACATTGGTATTTCAAGCCGGAATAAAAGCTCTTTTGTAAGACTGGGTTCAAATAAGGCGGTGATAAGATTTCGTTTATGCGAGGTGACAGAAATTATATCAATTTTATGATCCACGATGTAATTTTCAATGGCAGGTGCAAGGTTTTTATTGACAATCAGATCAAAATTCATTTGAACCTGCCCTGTTTCCCCTGTATACTTTTCCTTAAAATGAGTTAAATCATAGTTAATAAATGGATTATCATTCCTGTCATCGATATGGACGATGCTGATATGGGTTTCAAGAGGTTTCGCAATCTTAATCAATTCCCGGATTGCTTTGCCGTCCGACTTATCAAAATTGGTGGCATACATCACCCGTTTAAACATTGATTCGTGATAACTTATATTGCCAGGTATTGCCAGGACGGGAATTCGGGATTTATTGATAATCTCGGACATAAAACTACCAAGCCAGTTTTCAGCGGCGCCCTTTCCCCTAACACCGACGATAAGTAAATCATATTCGCCGGCCAATGAAAAATCTAGAATAGTCTCCTCTGCGATTCCCCCGACCAATTCCGTGTAAATTGGAAAATCTGAGATCCCCTGGCCATGTAAATAAAGGTCGAACTTCTCCCTGAATTCCTTCATTAAATCACGGGCATTCTGAACAATCTCACTAAGCGTTTCAGCAATATTGGAAGGGAAAGCATAAAAATGATCAGATGAAACCGGATCGGTCACCGGATTGAAATAAACATGAATTAAGGTGATTGAAGCCCCTTTTTGCCTGGCCACATGTACAGCATAGCAGGCAGCATTAAATGAATAGGAAGAGAAATCAACCGGGACAAGAATTTTCTTTATGAATTGATTTTCATTAACAGCTGTTACAGGCTCCTGCTTTTCTGAACTGTTAAGATTACCGATTATCTCCAGTGCTTTCAAAACATCTGCATCAAAGACCTGAAGTTCAAACTGTCCTTCCATTTGAGATGCAGCTTCAAGGCTGATGCCATGGTCAAGGATATAACTTTCTATACCAGCCGAATTGAGCCAATCTTTTATCATACTTGCCTGATTGATATGTTCTAAATTGGCGACTGTGATTAATTTGTCTTCCATTTTGTTTGGTTTTTGATGTTTCCTGTCTACAACTTTCCCCAAAATTTGAACGATATTTTACTTGCTTTTAATGCTGCAATTCCTATTATAAATATACAACTAAACAGCGAAAATTCAAAATTTATTAATAATTATCTATTACATCAACCAATAGTTTCCAGAATTTGTCAACTGTTTTGATATTGATTCTTTCATCAGGGGAATGGACACCCCGCATAGTAGGACCAAACGAGATCATATCGATTCCGGGGAATTTTTCCAGAAAAAGCCCGCACTCCAGTCCGGCATGAATAGACCTCACTACGGGCTCATTCTTAAAAAGGTTAACATATGAAGACCTGGTTACCTTCAATAACTCCGATGATGGATCAGGCGCCCACCCGGGATATCCTTCACCATGCTGAATAGTGGCCCCGATTAACTGGAAAAGAGATTCAACCATAAATGCGGCATCCATTTTGCCACTTTCAAGATCACTTCGCTGACTCGTTGTAATTTCGATCAGATTTCCATATTTAATTTTCACGGAAGCAAGGTTTGTTGACGTTTCCACCATTCCGGGCATTCTTGTGCTCATTGTCAATACTCCATGCGGACAGGCATATAGCGCGTTTACCACTCTTGACTGGCTTAGCCGGTCCATTACAAATCCAGGAAAATCAGTACTTTGAAGAACAAGGTGAATATTTGGTTCGTTCAGGATCATCTCCGATTCAATATTTGAACGAAAAATATTAAAGTCAATAGCAACCTCCTCCTTCCGGGCAAAGGGGATTAAAACAACTGCCGAAGCCTCTCTGGCAATTGCATTCCGTAGATTTCCCCCCTGAATTTCTGAAAGATAGATTTCATATTTTTGCATTAACTGCCAAATAAACCGGTCTAAAATTTTTATTGCATTTCCCCTGTTTTTATTGATATCATCACCCGAATGCCCGCCGAGAAGTCCGCTTACCAATATTTCAACAGGGAAAAATCCTGCCGGTGCAATAACAGATTCATATTGTAACGTAGCAACAGTATCAATACCCCCTGCACACCCGATAAAAAGTTCCCCCTCGTCTTCCGAATCGAGGTTAATTAGTGCTTTTCCACTGAAAAAACCACTCTCCAGCGCTTTGGCGCCTGTGAGTCCTGTCTCTTCGTCAACAGTAAACAGGCACTCAATTATCCCATGTCTGAGGTTCTTCGCCGATAATACTGCTAACTGGGCAGCAATGCCGATACCACAATCAGCCCCCAGGGTAGTCCCTTCAGCGGTAACCCACTCTCCATCAATATATGGTTTAATAGGATCGGTTTCAAAATTGTGAATTGTCCCTGAGTTCTTTTCGCAAACCATATCCAGATGTGACTGCAGTACGATTGTCTTTTTACCTTCCATGCCTGTTGTGGCTTGCTTGGTAATTAATATATTACCGGCGGCATCCTGTTTTAACGGAAGATGATGCAACTGTGCAAAATCGACTAAAAATCCAATGATCTTCTCTTCCTTTTTTGACGGGCGAGGAATCTGGCAAATTGTTTCAAAATAGTTCCAAACAGCGGATGGCTGGAGTTGATCTAATTTACTCATATCTTTAATTATTTAATTTACAATAGTTTAATTGTGCTGATCTGAAATCAGGTTGAACATTAAAAGTATACATTTTCCCATAAAGTACTGAAGAAATAATTTGATTAAGATAAATATATTAAGTTTACGCCTTCATAACTGAGATGATTTTTACGCAAATGCAATTCAGAAATATATTTATAACTATTTGTTTTTTAATATTTTGCAATGTAACATATGCGCAGGCAGATCACCGTTTAGGAGAATGGAATGTGTTGATAATTAAAGGTAAAATAGCGCCACGATTTACAATGGTCGGAGAAAGCAATATGCGGAATAGTGCGCGTGATTTTAATTACAATTACTTCGAAATTAAAGGTGGAATTTCCTATGCATTCAACAAGAATATTTCAGGATTAGTTGGTTCAGGATTTTATAACACCTATACTTCGGGTGGATTATTTCTTGCTCCGGCAGTGCAAAATGAGATCAGAACCTGGCTCGAACTGGATATCAAACATGCTTACAAACGTTTGAATTTTGAACATCGGTTAAGGATTGAACAACGATTTATCCCTGAAAACTATAAAAATCGTTTCAGATATAAGCTTGGTCTCAACCTGCCGGTAAACAATTCACTGTTTACAAAAGGGACGCTCTATTTTGCTTTATATAATGAATTTTTTATTTCGCAACAGGAACCTTTTCTAAGTAAAAACAGATTTTTTGCAGGTGGAGGATATAAAATAACCGGAAATACCACATTTCAGGTTGGTTGCATTAATGATACCGACTATCTGCCCAATACCTACTCTGTTAAAAATTATCTGCAATTAATTCTCATTTATGATTTTACGAAACTGATCAATAAACATGCCTGATGTTCTTTTCAAATTTTGCAGAAAATAAAAGAAATACCCACTTTTATTTGAAGAGGAACAGATATTGTTTACTTTTGCATGGAATTGGTGCCCGTTGGGCTTAATTTGGGAATCCGGTGAAAATCCGGGACAGTACCCGCTGCTGTAAAACCCGATTCCGCTGATGCGGAATAGTATGTTTCTGATTAATGACCACTATTCTTTCTAAAAAAGGATGGGAAGGTAATCAGAAATCGGGATAAGTCAGAAGACCAGCCATTCACGGTTTAAGCTTTCGGGATAAAAGCGTACAGATGGCCGTTTTCCATTCTGCATTACTTTCCGATGAGCTTAGAATCAATTAAAGTTATACTATTAAATTGATTTTAAGTATGTTGAAAATCACATTCAGGCTAATTTTCCTGCTATTTCCGGGAATTTCACTGGTTACTTCCTGCGGTAACTCCGACAAGATAACCGGGCCTTTGATTGCTTTTGAAATTCCTGCTGATGGGTACAAAATTGAAGTGGGCAAATCGCTTTCCCTGAATCCAACTATTGTGAATGATCAAAAATCGTCTTATACCTGGGAATTGGACGGACAATTTGTTTCCTCGTCAAAGTTATTCACGTTTACCCCTTCAAAAGTTGGGAATTACACCCTTAGTCTTAAGGTTGTTAATGAAATTGGTAGCGACAATAAATCGATTCATATCTCCGCATTTTCAACGCACTCTCCCTATATTACAAAGGTTTTTGATTATCAGTATGGTCCGGGACAACATGCTGCGCTCATCCCATCTGACTGGAAAGGCGATGATTTTATTGGTCAGCCGTGGAGCGGCACTAAACGGTATACTTCCCTTGGGGGATGGGGAGGTTATATTATTGCAGGATTCGATCATGTCATCTCAAATGGCACAGGTGGTGATTTTGCCATTTTTACACAGCCTGGTCCGGCTTCAGAACCCGGTGTTGTATTTGTAATGAATGACGCAAATGGGGATGGAATTCCCAATGATGGTGAGTGGGCAGAAATCAGGGGGAGTGAATATGATCATCCTGAAACAATTCACAATTATCAGGTAACATACTATAAACCTGCAGGTAATGGTAATATTACCTGGAAAGATAATAAAGGAAGCAGCGGAGAACTGATCCCTGTTTTTGACTCGTCTTCATGGTGGTGGGCTGGTTACGGCAATAAAACGGAAGTGACCTTTTCGGGAGTAAAATTGCCAAATGCCTATCAAAACAGCTCCATACAGGCTGATATTGAGAATTGGGTGGTCCGTCCGGGACTATTTTCCTCAGGCTATGCTGAATGTTACAATAACCTGGATTACAATAATTCGCTTAAAGCCAATATTTTCGACATTTCAAATTCCGTTGATAACTCGGGGCATAAGGTTAGCCTTTCCGGGATCAGCTTTGTTAAGGTTCAGAGTGGGGTATTTCAAATTGCAGGATGGCTCAATGAGATATCTACCGAAGTAAGTGGCGCAGCCGATCTCTCATTAGTCGATTATTCAGCCAATTGAATCAGTGCAAATTTTAATTTCAAAAAGCCCCCGGAAAATTTTCATTTTCAAACTGAAAGGTCTCATTTTCATATTCCTGCTTATTTCAGCAAGGTTCTCCGCTGCCGTTGAAATTTCCGATACCATAAAGATTAAAACTGTCGAGGTCTATACTCAGAAAATTGTGAAGGAAGAGGCAGGCAGAGTCATCACCAGGATTGATTCTGTCGTAATGCTAAAGGGGCTGACATTAAACCTGGGGGAGTTGCTTGGCCAAAACTCACCAATATTTATCAAGGATTACGGTAGAGGCGCCATGTCAACGGCTTCATTCCGGGGAACAGCACCATCTCATACCCAGGTGCTGTGGAATGGGATCAATCTTAATTCCCCGATGCTCGGAATGGTCGATTTCTCTTCCATTCCGGTTTATTTCACAGATAATATAAGCCTTTTGCACGGGTCAGGTTCCATTTCAGAGAGAGCAGGAGCACTTGGGGGAATTATAAAACTGGGGAATAGTGCCGACTGGCAGAATAAATTTTCTGGTCGTGTGCTCGCAGGTATTGGAAACTATGGAACAAAGGAGAAATTTATTCAGGTTAACAGTGGAACTAAAAAAATACAGGCTCAAACCAGGGCTTTTTACAATTATTCAAATAAT
>JAHEYS010000477.1 GCA_023251475.1 Prolixibacteraceae bacterium | reverse complement strand
AAGATATTTTGTTCTTTAATGCCAAAGTGGGAAACGTTCTGGTTTTGGTTTATGATTTAACCGGGAAAATGGTTTTATGTCAGCAAATTAGTAATAATCAAATTGATATCAGTAAATTGCCTCATGGAATATTTATCCTGAAAATTGCAGATGCGACAGGCCTCGTAATAAAGAAGTTTGTAAAAGAATAACGATAGCCCTTTTTATATACATCTGGCCAGGACCCGCCTACCTGAAACTATAGCAAATATGGCGATAGGACTGATCAACCAGACTGCCTATTTGTTACGTCGACAGATAATATCCCTTGGTGAAGCATTAATTAAAGGTGGTGGTTTCTGTGAGCGGATGGTACGACCAAGATTGGAGGAACGAAAAAAGTGAATAAATAGTCTGAAAAGATTTAAGTGGATTCAGGCTGAAAAAAAAACTTTTAATTAAACTGTATTTCAATTAATAAATTTCGTAACTTAGGTTAGATAAATTATCAATACACATCATTTAATTATACTTCGTTTATAATCAGTATTATAATCAGGTTTTAAACAGGGCTTTTCAAGAGGTTTTGTAGATGGTTGTGCGTCAGAAATGATTTTTCGGTTTCAACGGGTTTTGAGATAACGGTATGACTTTCTGAAGTTCAACCTGGAGGTTCGTGTTTTTGGTCTGGACAAGGGTATTACTAAAACAGAGGCAATGAATCAGCTTTTCCCGCCGGAAATAATTAAAAACAGTGCTGAGAATTATTTTATAACGCATAACACTACAACCAGGGCGGTTTATCTGATTTTTATCCTTTTCCTGATCACCATTCTGCTTTTACTTCCGGTCATCACCGTTGAAATTACCTCCCAAAGTAATGGGGTCATCCGTTCCAGGTTTGATGATAATATCCTTCAGTCGGCTGTTTACGGCGAGGTTATTCGCGCCGCGATTACTGAAAACAGCGCTGTACA
Organism: Prolixibacteraceae bacterium; assembly: GCA_023251475.1. GTDB lineage: Bacteria > Bacteroidota > Bacteroidia > Bacteroidales > Prolixibacteraceae > JAAFHB01. The sequence goes on along the minus strand of JAHEYS010000477.1, from coordinate 3,151 downwards.
GCAAGGCGATACCCTTATTGTGATCAGCACGCGCAAGACCGATGAACAGATTCATTACAATAAACTCCAGTTGGCGGAAGCGCTCCTGCAAATGAAAGACCTCACGCTGTTACTTGAAAACGACCATCCCAGATTAACCTCACCTATGTTCCGCCAGGAATTTGCCGGTTATCATGGAAAGTTGGATGAACAGAATGTCAAAATAACTCAGGCAGAGAAAGAGTACCAGACTGCCGCGACATTATTTCATAAAAATGTTATTCCGCGTATGGAATATGAGGAGAAGAAAAACAACCGCGATTACGAAACAAGCCACTATAACAATATTTGCGAGCAGCAAAAACTGACCTGGCAAACACAGTTGACAGAACTCCGGCTCAGAATTGAGGGGTTGAAATCTACTATTGAACAATTACAGCGTGAGACAACTCAGTACACCATTACCGCGCCTGTCTCCGGGACAATCACAGCATATTCGGGTATCAAGGTGGGAAATTTTATTGTTCCAAATCAGCAGATTGCCCGTATATCACCCGATGATGAATTGATGGTCGAATGTTTTGTAACTCCATCCAATATCGGGTTAATCCGATCCGGAATGAAGGTCACCTTTCAGATACACTCCTTTAACTATAACCAATGGGGAACCGGTTCAGGAAAGGTGGATCAAATATCAGGAAATGTTGTTAATATTAATGATCAGCCTTACTTTAGAGTCAGGTGTAGCCTTGAACAGGAGGCCCTTACCTTAAAAAATGGATATAAAGGTTTTCTGAAAAAGGGAATGACCCTTACCGGCCGCTTTTTACTCATCAGAAGAAGTCTGTTTCAGCTGTTGTACGACAAAACTGACAATTGGCTTAATCCCAAAATTACAGCACATGAACATTAAAGTCAAACAACGGGATATAACCGATTGTGGCGCTGCTTGTCTGGCTTCTGTAGCAGCCCATTATAAACTCATCATGCCTGTGGCACGGATAAGACAGATCGCAGGTACCGACCAGAAGGGAACCAATGCATGGGGTCTGGTGAAGGCTGCTGAGAAGATGGGATTCACAGCCAAAGGGGTAAAAGGAAATGTTGAGGCGCTTTCTGATGTCCCTGTTCCTGCAATCGCCCACGTAATCATCAATAAAATTCTGCACCATTACGTTGTTCTTTATCATGTTAAGAATGGTTGTGCTGAATACATGGATCCCGGAGACGGACTGATTCACAGGGTCACCTGCGAAATATTTGCACAAATGTGGAGTGGTGTATTAATATTGATGGCTCCAGGTAATGACTTTGTTCCCCATAATGAAAAAATATCCAATATTCAGCGTTTCCTTTTTTTGCTGAAGCCACACACGAGTATTTTGGTTCAATCACTTTTTGGTGCAATTCTCTATACTATCTTAGGCCTTTCAACATCGGTTTATATCCAGAAAATAACCGATTATGTGTTGATAGATCGGAACCTTAATTTGCTCAATCTGTTAAGTGTCGGGATGTTGGTCATTTTACTGGTTCAACTTCTGATTGGAACATCAAAGACAATATTCGTCCTGAGAACCGGGCAACAGATCGATTTAAGGCTTATACTCGGATATTACAAACACCTCCTTACCCTTCCACAACGTTTTTTTGATACTATGCGTGTGGGCGAAATTATTTCGAGGATCAACGATGCGGTTAAGATCAGGGCATTTATCAATGATACTGCCATATCGTTGATGGTCAGCCTTTTTATTGTACTCTTTTCCTTCGCACTAATGTTCCTGTACAGTTGGAAGCTTGCACTGATTATTCTGACAGTCGTCCCTATTTATGGAGTTGTTTACTTCATTACCAACCGACTTAACCGGAAACGGGAGCGCAAACTGATGGAAAACGGTGCTGAACTTGAAGCTCAACTTGTCGAATCCCTCAATTCTGTAAGGACGATAAAGGAATTTGGACTCGAACCGTATTCGAATCTAAAAACTGAGCTGCGGTTTGTAGAACTGCTTCGGACGGTCTATAAATCAGGGCTTAATTCAATATTTTCAGTTACTGGGACGGAGTTTTTATCCCGCTTGTATACCATTATTTTACTTTGGGCAGGATGTTATTTTGTGATTGATAATACGATAACACCAGGAGAGCTGCTTTCTTTCTATGCCATACTTGGGTATTTTACCGGTCCGGCTGCAAGTCTTATCGGGATGAATAAATCGATTCAAAATGCCCTGATCGCTGCAGATCGCCTTTTTGAGATCATGGATCTTGAGTGTGAAGAGGAGGAGAACAAAATGGAGCTGGGACCCCAAAAAGCCGGGGAGATAGTCTTCCGTAATATCTCTTTTAGTTATGGAACAAGGACGGACGTATTTACTGATTTTAATTTCACGATACCAAAAGGACAGATAACAGCTGTAATTGGTGAAAGCGGTTCGGGCAAAACCACACTTGTTGCGTTAATTCAGAAACTATATCCGCTAAATGGCGGTGCAATCTCAATTGGAGGATATAATATTGAACATGTTACCTCCGGGAGTATCCGAAATATTGTGGGTGTTGTACCACAGAAGATGGATTTGTTCGCAGGTAATATTGTTGAGAACATTGCAGTCGGTGACTTTCACCCCGACATCGAACGGCTGATCGGAATTTGCAAATCGCTGGGGATGCTCGCCTTTATTGAAAAATTACCTGGAGGATTGAACACCTGGATAGGGGAGAACGGTGCGACCCTCTCCGGTGGACAGAAGCAACGTTTAGCCATTGCAAGGGCCCTGTACCGCAATCCCGAAATACTCGTTTTCGACGAAGCCACCTCCTCCCTAGATTCAGAATCGGAGTATTATGTGTTGGAAACAATCAGCAGGTTAAAATCTGAGGGGAAAACCATTGTCATTATCGCTCACCGGCTTAGTACTGTGGTGAAAGCCGATAAAATTGCAGTGCTTGAGAATGGCCGGCTGATCGAGGAGGGGGATCATCTCCAGCTTTGGGAAGCCAGGGGAAAGTATTACCAGATGTGGCAAAAACAGCTTCCCCGGTTTATTAATTTTAAACCAGACGATTTAATTACCAATCAAAATGAACATTAAACATGAACATGACTGGCCAATTGCAAAGGATTCAGAAGATGAACCGGATGATTAAATCCGAAAATACCGGTTCC
>JAHEYS010000476.1 GCA_023251475.1 Prolixibacteraceae bacterium | reverse complement strand
TAGATCGTATTGCCACCTGGTCCTTTGAATTCGATGACTGGATTAAAGCTAATCCCATCATCAGAAGCTTCGATCGCTGCCTTGCTTGTGATGTCGATCCAGGCATAATCCACCAGATGTGGCTTGCCAAAATCGATTAGTATAGATGGATTTTCAGAAGTTCCTGAATTCCACGTCGTATTAAAATTTCCGTCGAGCAGATTTGACAGATCACCCTGATTACTGCTTAAAGTGATAATGGTTTTGGGATTTGTCGTTTCTTCAGGTACCTGAAACGCCTGAACTGCAACATCAGCATAGCTTGATCCCTTCACTTTGGGCTCAACCAGTTTACCGGAAAATTTCTGTCCACCTTTGATCATTGTTTCGGAGTTCACCATCATCCAGCTTGAATATTCAGGGGTGATCCATGGTCCTCCGGAAGGCCATCCCGGACAGGTATTCACCCCCATTTTTAGGCCAACGCGGTCAGCTTCCCGCACTGCATGCCGGAACAATTCCCGCCATTTATCACTCATGTAAGGGGTGTCCGGCATATTACCCAGGTCAATCAGCATAACGCCGCCAACCCCTTTGGATTTAAGCTCCTCCATATGTTGGGTGATATTCGCAGGTGTTATATGATCAAACCACCACATGTTCACCCATGGCTTCGCCGAATCGGGGGGAGTCACGAATCCCTTTGCCAGATCATGCTGAGCTTGTGCCTTGCCTGCCAATGCAAAAAACGCAAGGGCTATTATCAGTATTTGGCTGGTGAATTTGCGTATTGTCATTTTATAAAAAAGTTTTTTATTATGCATCAGATTTATCCGGCTGGTTTCTTCACGTATCTTAGACACAGTAGCACTGTGGAATGGGTGACAAACATGCCAAAATATTTTCACCCCCTGTTATTCTGCCATGGTGGGTTAATGGTCTGTCATATTAATTATATCAGCATTTCGTGATTTGGGGGGTAACCTTTAGTGAAGTTAATTTGCTGTCACGAAATTCCCCTTCATTGTGAATGACGGACTGGTTGGCATCCACCCAAATGCGCAGTATTGTCTCCTCAACCCATACGTTTAAACCGGTCTCACCATTGCCGAGCGGCATCGAGCCGGATGAATTTTTACTTGGGCTGTCCCAAATCACATTACTTTGTTCAGGATTGGCCTTTTGTCCCAATACCTTGCACTCATTTAAAAATATGCACAAGGCGAACGATAAAATGGTCAGGATTCTCTTTTTCATGGAAGAGGAGGTATGATTTAAATGGCTGGCAAATTCCAGGGTTTTCGGTATGGACGGTCTAATAATCGACTTGCGATGGGGTTTCCAATAATCTCCTCTTTAACCGGATCCCAACTGATTTTCTGCCCCGTAGTCATGGCGATTTCGCCCAATAATCCAACGGAGATGGAACGGTGAGCAATATCAACGGGGGCGACCGTTTCTTTCCTTGATCTGATACACTCCAGGAAGTTCCCAATGTGGTCATCGCTTTTGTAGAGATGGATCTCATTTTCGCCAATCACCTCTTCCAGTATTTTTGGATCCGAAGCATCCAGTCGTCCACGATCGACATGTATCCATCCTCTATCACCGTACCACACGACTCCTTTTGAATGTTTCAGCCTCGAATGGTTTGCAACCCTCATATTTATACCGTTTTCATACCTGCAATTGAAATCATATTCAACCGGGGTGTTATATAATCCTTCACGGGGATAAATTCCTGTTCCGGAAAGTTCAACAGGTCCCGACCGCTCCATTCCAATTCCCCATTGTGCAATATCGATATGATGACCAGCCCAGTCGGTAAGCTGTCCGCCGGAATAGTCAAGTATCCAACGCCAATTTAGATGACAAGTACCCCGAAACGGTGATTTTGGAGCCGGGCCAAGCCACATCTCCCAGTTAAGGCCTGCCGGAACTTCCTGCACCGGTGGGGTTCCTATACCACTATTCCCATCGGGAAGTCCGGCATCAATTGAAATAATCTTTCCTATTCTTCCATTGATTACAAGTTCGGCGGCTCGTCTGAAATTTGCTGCCGAGCGTTGCCAGCTACCAGTTTGCCAAACAATGTCATTCTTTTTTACGGCACTTACAATAGCTTTGCTATCATAAATACTTCGGGCAAGAGGCTTTTCACCGTAAACATTTATTTTTTTATTCGCTGCCGCACTGTAGATTAAGCCATGCCAATGATCGGGTATGGCAATGGAAACCGCATCGAGCTTTTCCTTTTCCAGGAACTCGCGATAATCTTCATGTATTCTGCAGTCGTTTGTTTTGTTGGCAGCATCAATAAGTTGTTTGGCACTCCTTGCGTAGTTCGCATCTACATCACATACGGCAACAAATTGAACTTGTTTTAACCGGGTAAGAAAATCTGCCAGGTTACTGGTCCCCTGGTCACCGGTACCAATGGAGCCCATTACTATCCTGTCGCTGGGAGGGAGTTTCCCACCCATACCCAAGGCCGTTGAAGGGATAATCTGCGGGAGAATCAATGCACCGGTTGCTACAGTAGCTGATCGTTTCAGAAAATCTCTCCTGGTTGATATGTCAGTCATCGTTTTTTATTTTTTTGTTGATCTCAAATCACCCGTTAAATATCTTTCTTTATATTCCTTCCAGGTTTGCAATGATTTGGTAAGTGTTTCGTTTGCATCACCTTTAAGGTTATAACACTGTAATCCGATGGGTCCTTTGTAGCCATTGTCCAATAGTAATTTGATAAGCCCGTAGGTATCAAACGAGCCCTCACCCAGCGGCTGAATCAGGCGCTCCCAGCCCATTTGCCGGGTATCACCATCATCTGCCCCGCAGATATTGACGGCAACAAGCCATGGTGTGAACCTCTTAATCTTATCCTCAATGCCGGATGAACCTTCGACTTTAAGTAAATGACAAAGATTCAATACTGCCCCATAATTCTTCCGGTCAACCATTTTTGCCAGTTTTACGCTGTGCTCCAATGTTTCGCAGTATAAGGTAATATGGGGATAAACAGCTAACTTAACGCCAAAACCAGTTGCGAAATCTGAAAGGTCGCGCAGAATCGCGGCAACCACCTGATCACCTTTTTCCTTGTCATCTTTATAACTGTCGCTGTGCAGGTGGAAATAAACAACTGTTCCCTTAGTTGCCGTTTTGATGATCTCTTTAATCTCATCTAAAGAGGGCTTTTCGGATTTTCTGTCGACCTCAAAATTAAGCGGGGCATAAATTACAGGCATCCGTAACCCCTGACCTTCGAGTGTCTTTCTGAGTCCGACAAAATTCTGATCCCCAAATCCTTCCAGACCGTCATATCCTATTGACTTCAATAGTTTAGCCATCTCCTGCTCATTTGCCGGTCTGTTTTTGAAACCGTTCAGCGTATTCTGGACATAAAAAACAGTATTTACCTTTTTCTTTGCCAGGAGCGGTAAGGCAGGCAGAAGGAGGATTAATAAGATGAGAAATCTGATTTTCATTGATTGATGAACTATCAATATTTATACTGAGGACAGATTTTGCTGTAGCTCCATTCATCCCTCATTACCCTTTTCCTTAATTTGTCTGCCTCGGGGTCATTCACAAATTGTTCAGAATTGGGGTTCCATTCCAGTTTTCGGTTGAGTTTTAATGCAATATTTCCACAATGTAAAAGGGTGCTTGTCCGATGACCGGATTCTGCGGTGTAAATGGCTTTTCTTCCGGCTTTAATACTGGCCAGGAAATCAATGAATTCATTATCTGCCGTTGGGAGTGCCATTTTCTTCTCCTTCAAATCGAATATGTTTTCATTGCTGGCCTCCGGTGTTTTGTTCCATCCTGACGATCCGATCCACCCCTCTTCTCCTTCGATCCTGATTGTTCCCGGACCCTCTTTAAGATGCATGGTCAGATTATTGGCATATTTATAGGTTAAATCAAACTGCCAGGCGGTATTAAAGATTCCATCATTGTAAAAGCGTGTTTCTCCGGCTGGTGTGACCTCCGTTGGTCCTGAAAACTCATTCCCCGAGACTAACTGTGCGGTGTCGCAAAGGTGGGCGCCCCAATCGGTGATGATTCCACCCGAAAAGGCATCATACCAACGGAAATGGTAAAACGTTCTTGAATAGATAAATG
>JAHEYS010000475.1 GCA_023251475.1 Prolixibacteraceae bacterium | reverse complement strand
ACCTGCTCGCAATCGAGCCATTTCAGAGGAGGGTAGGGTTCCATTGTGGCTCCCGGATTCCATAACCAATCGACAAATATTCCATCAATGCCAGTCTTTTTGATGGCATCTTCAATCGATGAGCACAGGAAGTCCAGATAAATGGTTGAGTAGGGAATATGAGGTTGGGAGGGTATTCCGTAGCTTAAATCGGGATGTTCCTGACCCCATCTGGTATTGGACCCTGCGCAGAAATAGCCAAAAACCTTCATGTTTTTCTTGTGAGCCAATTTTACCTGTTCTGTTAGAAAATCATGTTTTAGTCCGGGCTGTTCGGGAACAATTCCATTCCTGTACCATGCATAGCCATTGCATGATACAGCAAATGACTGGATCACGTTACATCCAAGATCTGCATACCAGTTAACATGATCTGCAGGATTGGCATCAGCCCACAGACCAGGTTTGGCAAAGCCGTTTGGACCACCTTCGCCCCAGTTGAAATCAATGTTATAGGCTTTTATCGGTTGCTCAGATCTTTGGGTATAATCTGAACAACCGATAAACAAGCTAATTACGAGAGCTAAAATAAGATATCCCGTTCTTTTCATGTGTTGGTTATTACCCATACTAAAAAGAAATGTTGGTCTGGCTATTTAAGGATCACCTCAAGCACTACAATTTCAACCGGTGGTTTCTGAACAGGGAGCTGTAATTGCAGATTATTTCTTTCTGCCCCGTTTCCGGCGCGGTACTTAATCTCCGAGGCATCATGAAGGAACTGAATATATTTCACTTTATCCCCCATATTTTTCAGGGTTAAATTGCCCATTGGATAACTGAGTAAATGGACGTACAATCTTTTTGTGTGCTCATTATAAGTAAGAATGGTATTGGCAGGAGCTACAAAATCAGCCGGCGCTTCGGTGCAGTTGTAAATCGAACGATTGTTGTATTTCATCCATTCACCCATTGACTTCAGACGATCCTGCGCCCTGAAGTCGAATACCCCACGTGCGGTAGGTCCCACATTCAGCAGCAGATTTCCCCCCTTGCTAACCGACTCGATCAGCAATTCCAATAATTGCGGAGTGCTTTTCCAGGTGTTCTCATCACGATAGTATCCCCACGATCCGGAGAAAGTCTGGCAGGTTTCCCATGCTACCTTTTTACCATTGCGCTCAGGCCATTTCTCCACTTTATACTGCTCCGGAGATTCAAAATCCCATCCGCCATCCATCTCTTTGAGGTCAAGACGGTCATCAATAATGATTCCCGGCTGAAGGGTACGTACCATTTTCAGAAGATCTTCAGAACCCCAGTCGTTATGATCTTTCCCATTCTTTCCGGGAAAAGAGAAATCGAACCAGATCACGCTGATCTCACCATAGTTCGTGAGCAATTCGCGCACCTGATTCTTCAGGTATGCGCGGTACTTCGACATGTCGCGATTCTTGTTCAGACGAACATAGGCCGAATCGGTTTCCTGACGCTGGGGATGTACCCTGTCGATCGTATAATCGGGGTGGTGCCAGTCAATCAGCGAATAATAGAAGCCGACTTTTAATCCTTCGGCTCTTAAGGCATCCACATATTCCCGGATGATATCTTTTCCGAATGGAGTATTCGTTGCCTTATAGTCTGTAAATTTTGAATCGAACAAACAAAACCCCTCATGATGTTTGGCGGTCAGAACAACGTATTTCATTCCCGCCTCTTTAGCCATTCTGGCCCATTCTTTAGGATTATAGAGATCGGGATTAAACTCTTCAAAATACTTCTGGTACTGTTCATTAGTCATTCTTTCATTGTTCTTTACCCATTCGTGACGGGCTGGTAATGCATATAAACCCCAGTGAATAAACATCCCAAATCGGGCGTCTGTCCACCATGCCATCCGTTTGGTCTTTTGTTCCGGCGTCTCAGCTTTTAACTGAGCACTTACCGTGCTTTGAAATGCAATAGTTGCCAGTAGCAATAAAGCAATCATCCTGATGTTCAATTTGTTTTTCATTGGCTTGATATTATTGATGTTAGTAAAAATTATTCTGCTTTAAATATAATATACGGGCAAGCCACAGTGGCCAGATATACTCCGTTTTGAGGACCTCCTGCATTGTAACACTCCCATGGCGCCCCGAATTCGGGACCTTTCCGGTAATCGCCCGCACGAAGATCGTCAATATATTCTTTTGCCAGCTGTTTTGCGGCAGGAATATCAACTTTGGCTATCGCATAACAGATCCATCCTGTGGGCGTGCCCCAGTAGGCGCCATTTTGATAGTCGTTTTTCTTTGCCAGGCTTATCTCCCATGCAGTGGAAGAACTGAAATCATCACTTAACAGGATGTGACGGATATTTCCGTGGTTAGATAAAATACCCTTTTTATACGCATCGGCAAGAAACTGCCCCGTTTTTTTGAGCTGATCCCCTTCCAGAACCCCGAGGTAAACTGCAAGTGCGGTACTCCAAACATCTGCCTGGCCACTTTTCCCTGTTGAAGCCCGTAACATCCCCCGCTGATCCGAGAAGCGTTCGGGAATCTCTTTTTTAAGCCGGTTTACGACCTTCCGGTAAGTTTCCGCTTTATCATGACGATGCATCATCTCAAATAATTCAGCCATTTCCCTGGAAGCCCTGAACTTAAGCAACGATGGGAAACACAGATCGCCGGTCATATCAATGACATCCCTGAATCCAAAATCAATACCTCTGAAATCATCCGTTGTTGAGACTAAAACACTATCCTGCCTGGTTGGGGGAACTTTGTACGCCATTTCCAGACGGTCAATCAATCTGATCCCATTGATTTCATATTTTAAGAATTCCGCGGAGGAACACCTTTTCACGTAGGCATAAGCCATTTCAATAAAGTAAAACTGGTCGCAATAGGGAGGGAGCATCCCCCAGGTTTTCCCTCCCTGATTCGCGTAATCGTAGGTTCCAGGGAAAAAAATTGGCTGGCTGTCATCAATCCTGATATGATCTGCAATTGCTCCCGGCGGAATCATGCTCCCGGCTTTCGTAATCATTGTCTGATCACATTGCCTGGAGGCTGTTAACAATAACAGATGCCTCTGCTCGTCGCTGGTTACAAATCCGCTTTCGAGCGACATGGCATAATCCCTGATCCAGAATGCAGGATAGCAGTTTCTTCCCCCGGGACGGATCAGTATGCCACCTGTATTATTACTCCCGAAATCCTTTGAGATGCTCTGACCCGGATAGATCCTGGAGCTATCCATAACGTCCCTGGTGAGTTGCTGGAGAAAATCGAGATCGCTTTTTGTCAATAGTCCCTGTTGTAAGGTTTTTTGGCCATTTACCCCCAGAAAACAGATCATGCAGGAAAAGATCAGGAATACCTTCTTCATCTACAGTTATATTTAATGATTTAATTTAATTCTGAATGTGTATTGCCCTGATCCGGTTTGGATTATCGTTTTCCCATTTCCGGAGAATGTGATAGTGAAGTCTTTGTTGCTGGTCACCGGTTTATCCTGCTCAGTGATATTTGCAACATTATCCGTTGGAAGATAGACCATGGCTGTTGTGTTCGCCGGTATTTCAATATTCAATATCAGTTGGTCCTTTACGCGCTTCCACCCTGATTTAATATTTCCATAAAGGGATCGATATTCACCATTCACCCAGGACAAATCGCTTACAAAATCGGGACGTATGATCACATTTTTAAATCCCGGGACAGCAGGATCGGGTTGTATTCCTGCCAGTGAGTAATAAAACCAATATCCCAGGCTCCCTCCCAACGGTGGCATCTGGACCAGACCTCCCTTCCAGTCTTCTTTAAATATTTTTGTCCCATGATTAAAAACCATATCATACCAACCTGGATAGGTTCTCTGGTTGGCCATTTTATAGGCCAGTTCACCTTCTCCCATATCTGATAGTCCGGTAAGGATTAGCGGAGTTCCTACGAATCCGGTCCCCACATGATTGGAATCAGCACCAATTTTGGCCACCAGTTTATCCAATACCAACTGACGTTTTTCTTCTGGAGTAAGATTAAAATACAAGGGCATTAACTGCGATGCCTGGCTGTATTTGGCATATTGCCCGGTTTCGGGATGATAAAAGTTCTGATTGAAGGAGTCTTTGATTTTTCCGGCTAATGCAG
>JAHEYS010000474.1 GCA_023251475.1 Prolixibacteraceae bacterium | reverse complement strand
AAATCAATTTTCAGGATCCACAATCAAGAATAAAGAAATCAGGCAGAATACCGGTCAACCCTACAAATGTTTCCCGACTGAAAATATCATTTGAAGAGATCCGTTTTGTTCCAAAAAGGGCAATAAAGATCACCGTTTTACGACCGGAGGATTTACTTTTTTTGCAGTTTGAATTTCACAACTTTAAATTTTATAACAAGGGTCAGGCACCCTTCCTGGAATTGGATGATCCTAAAAGTAAGGGGACTGTCGTCGTGTTTTTCCCTTCACAGCATACGCTGGAGCAGGCCTTTTTCGAAAGTAACGAAATTCCCACCTCCAATCCGGCGTTTAAGATCCCCAAAATAAATTTTTCCACCGGAGAACCCGTCTTACCGGTGATGCAAATCAGGGCCAGGAGGAGCAGACTGGTTTACGAACTTGAATCGGGTCATGCAGGTTTCCCCCTGATGATGGAGGATTTGCTTGATTGGTCCAAATATGACCTCCGGGTTCATCCCCGGGCCTGGATTAAGCTGACAAACATATTTAAACCAGTTGTTTACCCTGTTTTTGAAAAGGCTGCCCCGACACGTAGTAATGTCAAAGACAAATACCTTGAACGTGATGCCAAATTAATCGATTATGGAATCCGTCTCTCTTCCAAAAACCGGATCAAAGCGTTCAATGCGTCGGTTTACTCTGACCGGAATATGGAAAACCTCCTCCCCGCAGCTTCGTATGAAACATCCGGAATTGACTTTAATTTAGCGGCGTTAAAAAATATCAGTTTGATGGTGGGACCTATTCCTGACACCAGTACCTCGATTGAAGCTCCTGCGCTGATGTATATCTCCCCCAATCAGCTTAACGATTTCAGTCATAAAATAAAGCTGGATATCAGGGATATAGAACAGCAAAGGGTTGAGAATACCCAGGTAAATATAAATCTCAGGGCATTGGATTCTCTTGAAGCCGGTAAAGGTGAAATTTCAGAGCTGTGGCATACACGGCTGGGTGTCAAGCTGAAAAATAGTAAGACCACCTTCTCTGGCCTGGATTCATTAAAGACTATCCGTGTATTATGGGCCGACGATGCACTTATAAAATATAATGCAGAAGCGCCAAAACGCGACACCCCTTTTCTGGCATCACTGGATGGCAATAACCGGCACAAGCTGGTACACCAGACCTCCGATTACGTAATCCCTGGTTTTTCTCCGATTCCTGTTCCTGTCAGGAACCTTATGTTGAGTTCATTGGGGGCCTATCTCAACTGGCATGTCTTCTTTGATATTGCAAGTCCGGTGGATACCTATCTGAACATCAGTGAGTGGGAACATATTGCCACGCTGGGTCGCGACCATTATGTCAAAATTGTAGAAAAGGGATACCTCTTTCCATTCGGGCACAGGGCCGCTCTTGTAAAAGTGACCGAAAGAAAATTTCACCAGCCAACACGCTCAGCCGTTAACCGTCAGAGGATGTATATTGTTGTGTTGCAGAAGGAGGTACTTTATTCGCGTAACGATCCAAACGGAAAATTTATCGGGTTCCCTTTTCAGGAGGTGAGAATAGAAACCAGTGTTACCCCCGATATTGATAAACCAGTAGGGATAATCCCGGGCAACTCTGCCTATAATTTTTATATAAAGGTGGGTGGCAATGGTTTTAAATTTGATGTTATCTCGACCGATAAAGAGGGATTTGAACACCGTTTCAGGATGCCAATGGTGTTTGTTGAAAATGTCATCGCACGTGATCTAAAACAAATCGAGCAGGTCATTTCCAGTTACAACGTCAAAGCTGATTTTACGCTTGCCAATTTCTGGAATCAAAAAATTGCTTATGCCAACTGTATGGTAGATGGCGATACCACATTCGAAACCGAAACGATTAATTTTGGTGGACAGTCATATCCGGCAAAAGGGGAGGGGGACATTAAGTTCCACCCTAAAGTTCAGGTTGCCAATGTTTATATCAAACAGGTTGAAGAACTGACAGGTCAGCATAAGACGGTTGACATTACACTGGAGGATGACAATAATGCCGGATTTGTATTTGCCAGTGTTACCGGTGCAATGGTCGATTTCTCAGGAGGTTCCGACAAATCGGGTGGATTTCTCTCCCCCAATATGTCAATCACGGCGCTCAGTAAATTGCAGGGGCCGGTCGGCGGAGATCTTGCCGATATTAAAAACCTCTCTTTCCAGGCAGAAAAGTTTTTTAAAGCGTTGGATGGCATTCAACCGCCAAAGATTTTCGGAGTAATCGATATTTTCAGTCTCCTTACCAATCTTGAACTTGGCGGAACATTCAATTCATTAAGCGACACGATCAGCGCAGTCCGGAAAGAGATTGAAGATGCCAAAAATGAGATCCTTTTCCTTGAAAACCAGGCAAAAGAAACAGCCGAAGATGTAACTGCAAAGATTGCGGCAGCGAAGAAAACGATTTCCGACAAGGTAAAAGAACTACTTGAAGCAATAAATGGGAATGTCCCCAAAATCCCGAACCTGAAATCGTATGTTACCGAGGAGGCTGCCTATGCAGAATACAAATGGCAACCGGAACTTAAAGGGAAAGAGATCGTGGTGATACCAAAAATTCTCAATGTCAATGTTGACAATCCTTTAAATGCCCTCACGGTCTTAACAAAACTGGAAAAGCCGTTTGATTCCTCCAAACCTACCATTCTGACAACCACTGCCCGGTTTGAAAAATTTGAGATTGATATTGTCCCTTTGCTTGCAGTAAACTTTAATTATCTCGAATTCAGGAGCGGTTCAGCACAAAAAACAGATGTAAAGGTTGATATCAATGCCAAAAATCCAATCGTGTTCAAAGGGGCATTGAGCTTTGTAAACAGCCTGCAAAGTATTATTCCAAGCACGGGATTCTCTGGTGACGGTCCCTATATCGACCTGCAACCAAGTGGGGTTACAGCCGGGTTTAATATCAGTATACCCAGTGTGACCGTCGGGATCTGCAGTATTTGTAATATCAGCCTCGGGGCTTGCATTACCCTCCCCTTTACCGGGGCGCCCCTTACGATGGGTTTCAACTTCTGCACCCGTGAAAATCCCTTTTTACTTACCGTCTCCTGCTATGGAGGCGGGGGTTATTTCCTTATGGTAACCACCCTTCATGGCATACAGTCAGTTGAAGCTGCATTTGAATTCGGCGCCTGCCTTTCTCTGGATGTCGGTGTCGCCTCAGGCGGGGTCTCCGTGATGGGAGGCTTCTATTTTAAAGTTGAAAAAATCACCAAGGAAATTGCCGGAGTCAATCATGAACTTACCCAGGTAACACTTACCGGTTACCTGCGTATCAACGGTCACCTCTCTGTCCTGGGATTAATTACTGTTTCACTCGAATTTTACCTGGCGTTCACAGCGGTGTTTGTTGGCGACAAAGTTGAGAAACTTGTAGGTGAAGCCACACTGAAAGTGAAAGTTGAAGTCCTTTTCTTCAGTAAAACCGTCTCCGTATCGGTTCGCCGCGAGTTGAAAGGGGCCGATGCCGATCCTAAATTCAGTGAAATGATCGATCCGGATGACTGGCAATTGTACTGCCTTGCCTTTGCCAGCTAATTACTTAACCCAAAAAAATCTGAAAAATGCCACAGGAATTAATATTCACCACCTTACCTAATCAAAAAATTGATGCGGCAGGGAAACAACTATTGCAACTCTCGGTATACGTATCAGTAAGGTTAGCATCTTCGAAGGATACCACCTTAAACACATTCGCTGAAATTCTGAACTGGCCCGAAAAGATACTCAGCGCAAAATACCAGTTCAGGCTTCAGTCGGGAAAGATAATTGACGGAGAACTGATGAAGCAAAAAATTAATGCAGAGCTGTTTAAAAATGTTTTTCACAAGGATATACGGGTAAAGGGGTTCCTGCAGGAAGACCTCTCCATCAAACGGATTAATTCTTTTCCGCTCACCCACATCAATGATTTCCTGGTAAAAAACTATCTTCAGGTAGCCATCGATAATCCCAAAAATAAGCTGACAGCCGATGTATTTATCGATGATGAACGGTTAGGGGCGATTTCCCAATTTCGGCTCAATGAGACTGAAATTAGCAGGATGGATGATGTTCATCGGATGAGAGCTCCCTTGAAATCACA
>JAHEYS010000473.1 GCA_023251475.1 Prolixibacteraceae bacterium | reverse complement strand
TCTGCGCGTGTTTCGGAAGGGGAGTTCAGGGGAGCCAAAAAGGTGCTCGATTGGGCAAATGAGGCAGGTTTTTTAGACAGGGTCGAAATTCTTGGCTTTGTAGACGGGAAAACTTCCCTTGAATGGATATCAAATGCGGGGGGGAAAGTGATGAACCTTCTGGCAAAGGGATCGCTAAGACATGTTACCCAGCAGCTGAAGAAATCGCCTGAGGAGCACCTTTCAGGAATTAAAGGGTCACTGCGGCTCGCCGAAAGTATGGGGATAAGGGTGAACATCTACCTCGAAGACTGGTCAAACGGGATGAGGAACTCCCCCGAATATGTCGATTTTATGCTTGAAGGGCTGCGAACGGAAAAGATCGGAAGGATTATGCTGCCCGATACCCTTGGAATATTGAATCCTACGGAAACTTTCCAATTTTGTGCCTCGATGATCCGCAAATTCCCGGATCTGAATTTCGATTTCCATGCCCATAACGATTATGACCTCGCAGTTGCCAATGTTGATGCAGCAATTCGCGCCGGGATAAAGACCATTCATACCACGGTAAATGGTTTGGGAGAGCGTGCCGGTAATGCCCCACTTTCAAGTGTCATCGCCCTGCTTAATGATCAGCTCAAACTCCCCAATTCGGTGAACGAGCGTAAGCTAAGCCTTGTCAGTCGTATCGTTGAAAACTTCTCAGGTATCAGGATATCCGGGAATAAACCGATTATCGGTGAGAATGTCTTCACCCAGTGCAGTGGTATCCATGCCGATGGAGATAATAAGGATAATCTGTATTTCAATGACTTACTTCCGGAACGTTTTGGCAGGATACGCAAATACGCCCTGGGTAAAACCTCCGGCAAAGCAAATATTGCCAAGAATCTTGAGGATCTGGGAATCCATCTCGATCCTGAAGATCTGGTCAGGGTGACCAACAAGGTAATCGAACTGGCCGATATGAAGGAATCCGTCACCTCCGATGACCTCCCATATATCCTCTCCGACGTATTGAAAAGTGAGGCGGTGAATGAGAAAATCAGGTTGCGCAATTATGCCATCTCACATGCCCTGGGTCTCCGGCCTATGGCAACGGTGGCAATCGAAGTCGACGGTAAAACCTACGAAGAGGCCTCTTCCGGTGACGGGCAGTACGATGCATTTATGAATGCCTTGCGCCAGATTTATCATAAACAGAACAAACATTTCCCGGCACTGGTCGACTATGTGGTAACCATCCCTCCTGGCGGCAAGACCGATGCATTGGTTGAAACGCTGATTACCTGGGATATGGGACGGGAATTTAAAACACGTGGACTTGATCCCGACCAGACTGCTGCCGCCATCAAAGCAACGATGAAGATGCTCAATATCATTGAAAACGATAACCAGGTGTACTAGCGGCTGGCTACTGGCGGCTAGCTACTGGCTAATGGCTACTGGCTTCTGGCGGTTCATTTGGAAATGAGAAATTGGTAATAATATTAATTGGTGTCATACAAAAATTTGGAAATATGGCAGTTGGCGAGAGAGGTTGCAATTGAGATACATAAAATGAGTCTCGAACAACTCCCCAAATTTGAACAATTTGAAACAGGTTCACTTCAGGATGCAGAAACTTTTGAACGAATTCATCTTAAATGTGAATTACCCGGCAACAAGCTCAACAATTTTATAAAACACTTTGAACGATAAACACTAAGCTCTATAATAATTAACTCATTTAGCTGGTTGCCAGTAGCAATGCGCCAGCAGCTTTTAACAATTGTACATATAACGAACGTTTAATAGTCAATTCAAATATCACAAAACAATGAAGCTTAACATTGCAGTATTGCCCGGTGACGGAATCGGGCCTGAAATTATTGAACAGGCACTCCGTGTCACCAGGTTGGTTTGTCAGAAATTTGGTCATGAACTGGTTACCAGAACTGCCCTTGTTGGAGCAGTTGCCATTGATCAGGTTGGGAATCCTTATCCGGATGAGACCCATAACCTTTGTATGAACTCTGATGCAGTTCTCTTTGGAGCTATCGGGCATCCGCGTTTCGATAACGATCCCTCTGCCAAAGTGCGTCCGGAACAGGGGCTGCTTGCAATGCGCAAAAAGCTTGGTTTGTATGCCAATATCCGTCCCGTGATTATCTTTGAGTCTCTCCTGGATAAATCACCTTTAAAGTTGGAGCGCATCGAAGGGGTTGATTTTGTGGCCATCCGCGAACTGACCGGTGGCATCTATTTCGGACAGCCGCAGGGACGTTCCGAAAATGGGGATACAGCTTTTGACTCATGCGTCTACACCCGTATGGAGGTTGAACGTATACTGGAGCTTGGTTTCCAGTTTGCCATGAAACGCCGCAGGAAACTAACGGTAGTCGACAAGGCAAATGTTCTGGCAACCTCACGTTTATGGCGTCAGATTGCCAAAGAGATGGAACCGAAATTCCCCGAAGTGGAAGTTGAATATATGTTTGTTGATAATGCAGCCATGCAGATTATCCAGTGGCCAAAACGTTTCGATGTGATGGTCACTGAAAATATGTTCGGAGATATCCTCACTGACGAGGCAAGCGTAATTTCCGGTTCAATGGGATTGCTCCCTTCGGCATCCATTGGTATTCACACCTCCGTGTTTGAACCTATCCACGGTTCTTATCCGCAGGCTGCCGGGCTCAATATTGCCAATCCTGCTGCAACCATCCTCTCTGCCGCAATGATGTTCGAATATGCCTTCTCATTGATGGAAGAGGGTGCATTGATCCGCAAAGCTGTGGAAGCTTCAATTGTCGCCGGGGCGGTGACAGAAGATCTTTGCGATGATAAATCCAAAGCGCTGAGCACTTCTGCAGTGGGCGACTGGATTGTGGATTACCTGGGTAAATAATTAAAATACAATATTATGCGATTCGTAGAGGCTGTCCAAAAACTCTGTGCGCTTCTGTATCTTCTCTGCGGTTCTCAGTGTAATTAGCTGTTTCACGGAGCAGACACAGAGTTTCACAGAGAGAAGAAGAGCAATTTTTAACGTTATTGGACACCCTCTACTGTTTCATAATTCATCTTTTAGGATATCTTTCGGCGTAATTGCCGGAATATTGCTCATTTGATATTCGGGATTGTTACGGCATATTCAAGCGTATTTGATTCATCAGGTACTTTTTCATCATGTTCAATAAGAGTTTCTATGTATAATTCAATAGCTTCTCTTACCATAAGCATCGCCTCGTCAAACCGTTTCACCATCGGGTTTGCTACCAGGCTGTGATGGTAAGGTTAACGTATAACCACCTTTGAGTTTACGGTTCAATAATACACTGTAAGTTAATTGATTCATCGAATTTTCCTGTAAGGCATCAATATTTTCACTAAAAAATCAGGCAAAAATTCTTTATATTTGCAAAAAGAAACGCGATGAATTTTCAAGCTGAGAAATTGGAACTTGTCAGGTTAATTCTTGAAACAGATAATCCAGGTATATTATCTTCAATCAGGCGTATTCTTTCCAGCTCAAAAGATATTGATTTTTGGGAAAATTTGCCTCAGGCTCAAAAAGAAGAGATTCAAACAGGGATTGAAGAAATTGAAAAAGGTGAAACGATCGACTTTGCAGAGTTCACCAAAAATCATTACTGATGAAACCAGATGTGAGACTTTCAAAGAGTGCCGCTAAAAAACTTGGGAAACTCTTTGATTTTCTTGAAAAAGAATGGTCTATTAAAGTAAAAAAAGAATTTATTAAAAAACTGGAAAAATCGTTGTTGCAAATCCAAAAACTTCCCGACTGCTGCCCTGAATCGGAGAAAATAATAGGTTTGCGAAAGTGTGTTGTTACCAGGCAGACGACAATCTTCTATAAGTATTCTGATAAAGTAATTTACATTATTACTATTTTTGATAACCGCCAGAATCCAAAATCTCTGAAAAATGACTATGAAAATACGAATATCTAATTTCTGTTTTTATGGTATAATAATTCAAACCTTTAAATTCGAAAAATCAAATTGAAGCCTGCTGCCGAACAGTTACCGGTTTACAGCCTGCAAAGTTTCAGCTCACCGGAGCGGAAAAGTCAGCAGTTTCAGGTGGAGGTGTTCGATGCCAACCGTCATTTCAGTGTGAAATATCCTCACCGGC
>JAHEYS010000192.1 GCA_023251475.1 Prolixibacteraceae bacterium | reverse complement strand
ATTCTGTTATCGACCGATTCATTTTGCCGGCCAGCCCAGAGCCGCTCCAGGTGTTCCCGATCCGGAACCTCCTGGCTTTGATCAGAAATAACAGCGCTAAGACGACTCTCAAACGGGCGGCTGTAAAAATATTCATCCGAAACAGCGGCAGAAGTTCTGACAGCTATCCCCTCAATACGAACCTGTCTTTCGAGTTCAGGCCAGTGAAACAACAACGCTACCTTCTGATTCATAGCGATCTCTTTCCCTTTTCGACTCAAATAATTGGTGAAAAAACCAAAACCTGCCTCCGAAAAAGATTTTAACAGAACAATCCTTGAAGCCGGAATACCATCTGGCGTAGCGGTCGCAAGAACCATTGCCGTGGGCTCATTCGCCATTGCATCAAATGCCTCATTGAGCCAGATTTCAAACTGTTCCATCGGATTCCTGCTGATCTGCTTTTCGTCCATTACCCTGAGCCGGTACTCCCTTCGAATATCTGCTAATTCCATATCAACTGTTTTATGAAATAAACGTACTTACCTGCAATATTGTTGTAATTGATAAATAACAAAATATCCCTACCTTTGCATGGTAAAATTGTGTTAGGATAAGGAAAATTTGTCATGGAAAATCTGGAAATGAATTCATCAAAAGAAAAGAGGAATAATCTGATTGTTATTTTTTTATCTGTTTTGTTAGTTGCCCTGGCGGTCCTCTTTTTCTGGCAGAGGAGTTCGTACAAGGCGGATGCCATACTGATTAAGGCGGACAAGGATTCGATTGCCTCTGAACTCTCCAAAATGGTGACCAAGTATAACTCAATACGGTCAGAGAATGATTCATTGAATAAGACAATAGGTTTTGCCCAGACAAAAGTGAAGGATCTGCTAACCGAAGTTGAACAGGTAAAGAACGTTAGTTATCAGCAGATTACGAAATACAGGGCGGAAGTAACCACCCTGCGGAATATTATGCGTGATTATATTATCCAGATCGACAGCCTTAACCAGAAAAATCAGCGCCTGATGGCTGAAAATGTGAATGTCAAACAGGAGGTTTCTCAGGTGAGGTCGGTGAACCAGCAGTTGGAAACGGAGAAGAAGAAGCTGGAGCAGACTGTTACCCTTGCAGCACAGCTTGAGGCAACAGGCCTTAGAGCTTCCGGCATCACAGCCAAGGGAAAGGAGATGATCAAAGCGAACAAAATTGAGAAAGTAAAGATCGATTTTACCCTAAGCAAAAACCTCACGGCAAAACGAGGGGCAAAAAATATCTATGTAAGAATTCAGCGGCCTGACCAGATCCTGCTGATGAAATCGGATAAGGATCTCTTTAAATTTGAAGATATGAAGATCCCCTTTTCAGCGATGCGTGAGGTCGAATATGAAGGAAACGAACTTCCGGCCAGCATTTACTGGGACAATTCCAAAGAGTCGCCACTGATACCGGGAAGATATACCGTTGACGTATTTGCCGATGGAAGAAATATCGGCACTACAACCTTTGATGTCAAGTAATTGATCAAACTCAATTTATAAATTTAGATTTACCCTACTCTCTCAGTACAAAGCTTACAGGGGAATAGGCGTGGAGTTCAAAACTTAACTTTCCACTTTTTATTTGAATTGGCTCACCACTCTTTTCTCCTCTGAGGTTAACGGGGAGGGCATGTTTAAATTTAGCGCCGGCGGGGAGTTCAACCTCAAATTTGCCGCTAATCCCGCCCTGTTCCCACAGCCGGAGGACAATCCCGGCTCCGTCGGGATTCGGACCAAAAGCAGTAACAGAAACACCCTTGCGGGAAAGCGAAATTCCCTTTTGTGTGACAGGTAGTTTCCCATTCTTTACTTTAGAACAGGCCACCTGAAGCGGTACACGTGTTTCCATGCCAGGTGTATAAAGCGAACTTTCAGTAGTGAATTTATCGAAAGTTCTGATGGTAACTCTGGCGCTCATGGGTTGTCCGTTACCGATCCACGCGGGGAAGTTGGTGCGCCAGTGGTTGTTATAAAGGTTGAGATAAATATATGGTTTCTGCGGTTGATAGCTTTTGTCAAATTTATACTCGCCGGGTTCTCCAAGACTTACCAGGGGTGCATCGGGAGAACAGACGTCATAACCCGCTCCGGTTACTCCATCATAAACCGAAACTCCGGTATTGACCCACCAAAGATGGTAATTGGCATTATTGGTAATCATATCTTTTCCGGGATCAACATCCGCTCCAATTCGTCCAAGCCGGAACTTTGGGTAATCGCATTTAAAGGGAAGGGCTATCCAGGCTGTTTCAGGCCAGGAATCAGGTTGTTTCTGCCAGCTGATTTCAAGGATGGCTGTTGGATTCACCGCGGACAGGACCAACGCTATTGAAATTTTTTGGGGTTGTCCCGGGCCTGGTAGGATTCCGGTCAATACACCCCGGACATCAATCGCCGATTTTTCTGTTTTCAGGGTCATCTCTTTCGGTAGCGCTGAACTGTAGGCAATATCCTGTGGCATATCATAGGCGACAAATGCAAATTTATGAGCCTGGTACTGAGGATATAATGATTTATCAATCCACTCGGAGAGTTGTTTATATCCAAACCGTTCGTAGAAATACTGTCCAAATCCCTGAGGTGCATTTGAATCGACCAGTTCTTTACCTGTTTTTTTATCAATCAGACTGGCAATCCTGCCACCCCGGGCATCAATCGTGGCTTTAAAAAACGGACTTTCCAACACACCTGTATTTTCATCTGCTATTATTTCAGGAGTTTCTGCTTCTTCTTTGGATGCTATAAAGGTCCGGTATCCCATCGCCGGGATATCTTTGACCACGAAGCGCGACATCGGAGCTTTGTCTTCAATGGCCGGGTATTCATGAGCAACAGCAACCACCGGTCCACCATCAACCGGTTTGAGGGAGATAAAGTCATTGCCGAAAATCAGTCGTGTATCAAGGTCAATCTCTCCATCCCGTTTCCACGGCAGGGGATTATATACCACAATCCGGTTCCCTTCATAGCTGACATTGTCGGCAAGGGATGCCACAGCATCCCTGTAAGGATTCGTTATCAACTCCTGAACCCGCCTGATATATCCGGCATGATCTTTCCATGAATCCTCCATTAATCGGTACTGAGGAGGTAATCCCTGTTCCCAAAGATTCTGCCACGCCACCCCATACGGCACTTTCATGTAATGCTGGTTGGCAAGACCCCAGGTATGTTCGCTGTAAAGCAGACTGTTTTCGTAAGCATCTGCGGTAATGCCCCGTAGGTCGGGGCGGTAAATTCCCCAAATGGATTCGAGTGTCGACAGTTCGTCCAATCCCCCGATGGATGGCCTGATGTTTTGGGCCAGTTTGGTCGCTTCAGGCATACTCATACTCCCGTGAATCCAGACATCACCAATATCGGTTCGCACTACCGGAAGTTGGCTCAAATCCTCCTTAAGCACCATCGCCGCAAAATCATCCATTTTCCCAACCTGTGCATTTATACCGCGGCTTTTGTAGAATTCAAGATCTTTAGCGACGATCTCCGGACTTGGTGGCCCCTGGTTATCACCGGTCATATTGATGTATAGCCATGTTTTATAAGGCCAGTTGGCGGGTGGGAGCGGATCGCTGCCATAGCCATTGTTGTAAAGCGTAAGCAATCTGGAGCCATCCGGTCCTTCCCACCAGAAAAAACCGGGCAGTCCCAGTTCCCTGTTCACTACAGGGCCACCCATGTGATAAAACTTAATTCCGGCGTGAGTAAAAAGTGTCGGGATAATCCATGAATGTCCCGGAACATCTGACATTTTTGCACTTACCGAAAGTGGCTGACCGTATTTACGGGCAAGGGTCGAGGAAATATTGAGTCCGCGAACCAGGTCTTCAGGATCTGATGTTTCGGTATGCATGGTGAAGGGGAAGGCGTGTATGGCAAGGTTTCCATCACGTATGGCCTGTTCAATTTTTTCCTTACGCTCAGGCGACTGACCTTCCCAAAGGATCTGTTTCATCGGCCAACCCGAGATGGTCCACACAAATTGCTTATCTTTAGGCTGGCGACTGTTCCTCTCAATTGCTTCCAAAACTTTGTCGCACATTGAAGTGCGGTAATCGTGCAAAACCTGTTGGACAGTTTCGGAATAACCAATATCAAAATGTGTTTTGTAGACGATGATGACATTTTTGAGGTTGGATTCTTTCCTGGTGTTTTTCGAACCCGATTGTTCTTTTGTTGTTGATTTAGCTCCAGGCAGCGTCGATCTGGTGTTGTAATTCTGTCCGGTTGCAGGTATTTGTAAAATCAGAAAAAAAAGAATCAGATGAAATAGCTGCAGCTGACTAATTGATATTCTTTTCATAATGGCTATAATTGATTTGAAGCATTATTTTTCCTTTTCAGGACAATCAAAAATCCTTTCTTACCGGGAATCATCATCTTATCCAGAGAAACAGATTTTTGTTCCTGCTGGTAATCTGTTATTTCAGGAATAAAAACATCAACACCGGCCCGGTTGATCCCCAGCTTTGCCCAGTTGGTAATCAATGATGTTTCTGAGTCTTTATTGTCCCAGTTCGCCACTGCTATTATTGTTTCATCTGCACTTTTGTAAACAGAGGTTTTGACCATCGGATTGGTACAGGTAACCGGGCAATCGTTCTGCCAGTACCCAATCAGTTCACGATCGGCGAAATGATATTCATCGAAAAATCTCCATAGGTTCGAAGGTGGATTTTTAGTCCATCCAGCCCGGTTTGTAATGCCATACACCATCCCGCGCCACGGATTTCCGCCACCTTCGAGCATCTGTCCGGGAAGTCCAAAGGGGATCCCTGAAACTTCAATCAGCCAGTGATCGGGCAAACGGTTGTAGTCGCGCCCTTCACCTATCCATACGAGATCGAAATAGGGGAGTAAATCCATGTAAAGATTCAGGCAATTCGTAAATCCGGCCCATTTATTGAAGTGGTTCCAGCTATGCAGATCCATCCTTCCCTCCGGGCGGTACTGGTCGATAATTTTTCTGGCCCGGCATAACGTAAAACGGTCCAGGGCAGAATCATCGATGTAGACACCGTCGATACCGATATTCCGGACCATCCAGTCCAGGCCGGCAATGTAAAAGTTGTTCAGGCGGCTATCGGGGGTTGTGATGACAGACAGGTCATTTTCTCCCTTAAATTTCCCTTCCTTCACCAGGTTATACCATGCCGGAATATACTTTTCCCTCAGATTTTTGATCAGCCATTCGTTGGGACCCCTGGGGTGTAATGCATCTGTTCGGGTTGCATTACCAGGACCAGGGAAGATTACCTCTCCATTCAGGCTGTTAAAAGCCCAGAACTCAGGCAGGTTTTTAGTCAGTTCCCTGGTGGTGTAATACATTTTAAGCCGAAGGTTTTCCTTATGGGCATCGGATACTAATTTTGTCAATTCCGGAATATTTGCATCGAGATAGGGATAGTTGATAAACGGATAGATATCTTCGGCATGGTGGATATTAATAATGTTTGCTCCCGCTTTCTTCGCATTTGCAATTTTTACCGCTGTATTGGTTCCGCCGCCGTGATAATAACGGTCGTCAAATTTGTTTTTGCGGTCGATCACCCTGAAAGGGGTAATCAACAGTTCAAAATTGTAGTTGAGTGATTCGCCAGGTCTCATCTCACGGCCACCAGAATAAGCATTGATAATCACCTCACCCTCTTTCTGACCAACATTAACGCCACCTTTCCCGTCGTTTCCCCAGGAGGGAGGAAGTCTCAGCCGACCAAATTCGTAATAGATGTTCACCAGCGGACGGCGATAATTCTCAGCTTTCCACTTCACCCGTAAACCGCCGTTTACTGCACCAATCCAAAGCATATCCTGATTTTTGGAAATATCCCATTTCCATTTCCACTCCGGAGTGCGGTATCCCCCTTCATGACCCAATCCCATCATGTATCCGGCCTTTTCTTTTACAACCGGGATTTCAAGCCGGATCTCCTTCACCTTTACCGGTTTCTTGCTTTTTAGTTTTAGCTGATAATCAACAAATCCATCGAACTCCATTTTACCCGTACATTCCAGATCGAATTCATCCGAACTGTTCAAAACGTTCCATATTACTTTGGAAGGTGTCTTCCCCTTGAAAATCAGTTTTCCGGGTACTAACCGTACACTGGCTCCTGTTTCTTTCTCAATTACGAAACGGAAAGGTTGAACAGTAATCGGTTCACCTTTTTCTATCAGGGATTCATTGGAAGGGCTGAAATAACTTGTGATGGATGAGGGAAGTCCGCTCTCTGCAATACTCAGTTTACGGCCCAAAATAGAGACAGTGTTTTTTTCAACTTTAACAGGAAGATACCCTTTTGTAATCTCCCCGTTAATACCAACAGTAGAATTCAGCCAGCCCAGCCGCGACAACCGTGCACCTTCGTTAACGCCGTGATTGGAAACTGCATCGCCAGCGACCTTTAGTAAAATGGGTACAATATGCTGTTCTCCATTGGAGAAAATTGTTACAGAACCGTTATAATCCCCTTGAATTATTTTATCCAGATCTGCGCCAATCCAAAGTGCCTGGACGCGGCCAGCCGGAACATTAATTTCCTTTGAGAACGGTTTTCCCGTAAAGTCGGTTCCACCACTATTAAAGCAGGTCAACCGGTTGGCGGAAACCGATCGGCCATCTGTTGTCTTCAATCCGGAAAACTTAATCTGCACATCTTTAATATCTTTGTTCAGCGCCCATAATCCCAGTTGAAAGACAAAAAGCTCTCCCGGTTTTGCCTGTAGCTCATAAACTTCAGGCCGAACGGCATTCTTTATTTTCGCTTCAGGGATCGAATCAAACCATTTGATCGGATTTTCGCGAAGTTCAGGATAGACCAGGAAGGATTGACTTTTTAACAGGTCTCCGTATTTTTCCAGGGCCAGCGCTGTTGAAAGATTATTCCCGGAATTACCGGCGAAGAGGGTCCCATAAAGGTTCAATAAAGCAAACAGAATGATTATCAGATGATTCATTGGATAAATTTATTTTAAGTTACAGTTAATAATTTTGAGGTTTTCTTCAATTTTTTTAAGCAATTTAAAGATAGTGCATTTTTAGGGTTAAGAAATTTATTTAACTTCGATCTAACTAAAAAGAAATGAATTAAGTACAAATTAACAGGATTATCTGATGAACGAGAATGATAAATACTTGAAGGTATCGCGCCGTGATTTTGTAAGACTCTCTTCCTTAGCTGTTGGTTCTGCAGTAATTGCCCCCGGATTGCTTACTGCCTCCCCTTCCGTTGGATCAGGGAATCAACAGCTGATCTGGGGCAATCTCCTTCACCTCTCCTACAACATGTGGTGCGACCGTCTTCCCGATTCATGGGGTAATTACAAACCCGATCAATTGCATAACGTACAGGTCTCTGATACCCTTCGGTTTGACGACTCACTTTGGCGCGACATCACAGGGCGGATGGCGAAAGCCGGGATGAACATGGTGGTTATTGATGTTGGTGATGCCATCCAATATGCATCTCACCCTGAAATTTCTGTCAAAAAAGCGTGGTCTTCTACCCGGTTGGGGGAGGAATTGGCCAGGCTTCGAAGCCTTGGGCTGGAACCGATTCCAAAGCTAAACTTCTCAACCGCACATGACCAATGGCTCCATGATTATTCCCGCATGGTTTCTACTCCTGTTTATTACAACGTTTGTGCCGAGCTGATTGCAGAGGTAGCAACCCTCTTTGGAAAACCCCGCTTTTTCCATCTTGGTTACGACGAAGAAACAGCAGGAAACCAGAAAGCCTATTCCATATCCATTGTCCGCCAGCATGAATTGTGGTGGCACGATTTCGAATTCTTTACGACCACTGTTGAGGCCCAGGGTTGCCGGCCGTGGATATGGTCCGACTATGCCTGGGGCCACCCGGACGAGTTTTATGAAAAAATGCCAAAGAACGTGCTCCAGAGCAACTGGTATTATGGCCTGGAGTTTGACAAACCCGATAAAATGGCTGTCAGGACCTTTCTGGAACTGGAGAAGCACAACTATGATCAGATTCCCACCGGCTCCAACTGGTCTTCCCCTGAGAATTTCGGGAAACTGGTTGAATGGTGCCGAAAGAAAATCTCGGCACCTCACCTGAAAGGATTTCTCCAAACTCCGTGGTATCCAACACTTGAAGATTTCCGGAATCAGCATCTCCAGGCAGTGGAAAATGTTGCGGAAGCGATAAAGAATTACAACGCATAATTTTAATCACTTTCGTAGAAATTATAGATTATCATCACCGTTACAGACCTTTTTAAGGGACCAAATTATCTCTCAGAACTTATTTTACGGAGTCCCTGACCCGTTTTTCAAGTTTTTCAGTATTAAAGTTAAAAATACTATCCCTGAGCATTTGTTCCATTCGTTCGATTTCCGGAACTGAAATTAACTTTTGTTTTGCCTGATTGCGTTGGGGAATCCGGTTTGATATTGCGCCGGGCATTCCATACCAGAAGGTGACCATTGAATAGGAGAGGAGGTTCCAGTGATTACGGATATCGGTTCCGGGAGAAGCTTCCATATCGAAAATCAGCCGGTTATTAAAGGGAACACCATCCAGAATCCGGTTGCGCAAACAGGTATTATATCCGCTTGGATTTGATTGATTTCCAATTCGTACATTTGATCCGAAGGGCCTTGAAAACAGATCCTTTCCGGTAGGGACAACCCCACCTGCCCAGCCATAATAATCTTCTGTACCCGTTCCGAAATGGGATGGAAATTTACGGTTGATATCTTTTTCATCAATATATATTTTCTCGTCACCTTCCCCCCACCAGCCTATACCCGGAGAGAGTACTGTTAACGCATCACCGGCCAGAACACCCTTTCCTCTGACAGCTATAAAATTCATGTCATAAAAACGGTTCCCAGGTAGCGGACCAATACAGGTCCAGTTGGCGTGAAAATACATGGATCTCTCATTCCAGTTATAATTAACCACTTTCAGGTCGACAGATACCGATACCTGGTGTCCCAGAAGATTGATCAGCGTTACCTGTGCATCTGAGGCATAAGGCATAATCCAGCTACAGCTCATTTTGCCATCTTTTGTTACGTTCAGATTTCTGGTCTTAAACGGATTAATGGTGTCAGGACTGCAGAAAAAGTCACCAAGAGGAGACCACACTGTTTGTTTACCATCGAAGGTCATTTTCAGAATTGTTGACCGAAGGTTCTGCAATCCATTACTGGTATCTATCAGGATATTCAGTTGCTCAATGGCATGGTTTCCCCCGGGAAGGAGTATAACCAGACTGTCATTCTGTTTTATGTTTTTTTCTGACGTTTTTTGCCATACTGCATCAGGGAATTGAGGATTTTCCAATTTTTCGGCGGTAGTTGTAAGGAAGGAGGAAGCTTTCAGGTAAGTCGCTTTTGAAAAGGTCTCCACTTTGGCACTCTTGTCAAATGCCCGGTAATTGATGATGTTGTAAAATGCTTTATCATCGAGGGTAATCTTACAGCTTTTTGAAAAAGGGATCGGGAGGAAACATACTCCGGCGCGGGCGGTATAGGTAGCGAATGGGGGAGTGATAGTCCCTTTCCCGGTCAGAAGGGAGATGAAATTTTCATTGATCACAGGAGTTTTATTTCCATCGAGGTAAATTTTCACATTCGGACCTACCCTGTTGTTAAAATTGTAATAGAAGAAGGGGGTCCACATCCGGGTTATGCAACCAGGGCCGTCGTGTTCCATGATCACAAATTCTTTTTTGCCGCCATTTATCTCATCCCTGATCCAGCTTACCCCGTCGGAATCGGCAAACCATCCCGGTTGATCTGGTGCAACGGATGCCCTGTTGTAACTACTTGCCTGTAAGGACCGGAATTCAGGAACAGGCCATTGTGCAATGATGGTGCGATCACCCATTTCCTGTAAAAGCGATCTGAATGTCACCTCCTGATTTTGAGCAGTACCATTAATGATGCTGCTAATAATGAATAACCAGGCAAGCATTACTTTCTTAAGTGTTTGTATCATTGATAAATATAATTTATTATTGATAAAAATATCCGTTCTGGCACCGTACGTTCAAAATCACTTCAGGTTTTGTTTTTGTATCCAAAGGTTCGCAGGAAAGACTCACGGTAGCTGTTGTCCCTTTGGCAACTTTGGGCAGATAGGCATGTAAATTAATTTCTCCGATTACCTGATTGTTTTCGTTATAAATACAGGCTAACTCGTTAAGATGCGGTATGCTGATATATTGCCCGGGCTGAAGGGTAACAGGAATTTCCACAACCTTATTATTGAGGGAAACTTTAAAATTTCTGACTGCACAAGGTGCATTTTTAGGTAACCGCAAAACAAACTGGAAATGCCGGTCGGATGTCGGATACCACGATTTTTTTGATTCCGTGTAGGAAGGATAATTTACTGTCCATGAGGTTTCATTGGTTCCGGAGTGCTGTATCAGATCGTCCGACAAACCTACTTCATCATAAAGCCCCGGATTATGTGTCCAGCTCCAGTCAATACTGCAGGGTTTTACCGATTCCTTTCCGCCATTAATCGCCGTAGCCGCCATAACGGAAGGGGGCAATACCTTTATTTTATCATTTTGCCAGAAACGATCAAATTTCAGATCCCATCCGCCACCGGGTTTACGGGAGAGTTTATACAACACGTCTGTTTGCCGGAGCGCCATTTTTTGTTTTTCGGTAAAGGCATTTTCAGCCCGTGCCTGATCCCATAACCGAAGCGTTTCGACAATTTTCTGATACTCAGGATTCTTTTGCATTGCTTTGATATCAAGATGGAAGTCAACACCGGAGTCCCATCCGGTGACAAAGGCCATAATCCATTCAATATCTTCTGCAGTAGCATTGTTGGGATAATATTGTCCCAGTTTGTTTGGCATCAGATTTCGGCTTAACCGCGCTTGTCGTGAAAGCCGGTAATCGAGCATTGTTCCCCTCACTCCGCGTTCCTGATCTCCTTCTCCCCAGCTGATATGTGAAAAAATATGCCAGGTATACTGAGTAAAAAGGCTTGTTGTAACCAGTACCTCCTTTTTATTTTCAACGCATTTATTGTAAAAGTTTCGAAGGAAAATATTACCGGTATAATTTCCATAGCCAGTCTCCATACAACTTTCAAACCCGTCAACGACAAAATTATCGAGATCGGTTTTCAAAAGGAGATTTCCCAGCCGCTCTGAAAATTCATTACTGAGGTCAAGTGTTCCCGGATAGAAATTGTGATAACCGGCGACGAACATCAATCTTACCTGGCTCTGGTTCCGGTGATCCGTTGCATTGGTAAAAAATGCGCCACGCGTACACTCTTTCGCAATGATCTT
Organism: Prolixibacteraceae bacterium; assembly: GCA_023251475.1. Taxonomy (GTDB): domain Bacteria; phylum Bacteroidota; class Bacteroidia; order Bacteroidales; family Prolixibacteraceae; genus JAAFHB01. The sequence continues at coordinate 1,451 of JAHEYS010000192.1, read as the reverse complement.
ATCCCCATCTACAGTGAAACTCTTAAAATCAATTAGCTCATTATCAATCCGAATGACTTTATTTGTTGCAGCCTTAAAGACGGCAGCGGCACCTTCGCTATTCTGGAGGACTATCTCCTTATCTTCAGGGGAAAGCTCTTTGATTAGGTTGGTTAGGGGTTTCCATGTCTGTAACCGTTCATCAGGAACTGGCGCAAGATAAGGCTCCGGATCGGGATTTGGTTTGAGGAATGTGGTTAGCGTATATAAAGTGAGGCCAACTCCTTGACTCTTTGCCAACCTGTTATCCTCAGAAATTGCCTGAATACCACCTGGGTAGATTTTTGGATTGATCTCAAAATGGCCCCAGTTTCCCGAAAATCCCCCCGGTCTGCATAGGATTCTGGCACCCATCTCTTTTGATAAATTGAGATATTCCTTAAAATTTTCTTCCCTGTAATTAGCCCATACACAAAATTTCTGACCCTCCCTTGAGTATTTATTCCATTGTCCTCCGAATGTCGGATGAGGCAAGCCCTCTCCCAATTCAATTTTTTCGACGATACCCAGTTCATTCGACTTTCCTGTCGGACAGCCAAATAGGGCCACTTTGGAGCCAACGACCGTTAATCCGGGAATTGGGACCGACTTTCGTAGCTGCTCGTTTCCATTCTCAACAAACCGTACGAAACGTCCGTGGGTATGGTCAAAAGAGGTCAGCTGAAGCAACGAACCACTATTCGTATAAGCAGCCGATACCGGCATATAGCTAAGTGAAATTCCGTCAGTGTTTGGATCCAGCGTCAATAGACCGAGTGTAAAGTTATGGCTTCGGTTCAATCCCAGCCACTCTCCAATCAGCCCCCTCATGGTTGTTTTGTAAGGTCCCCAAACAATTTGACTGATATCAGCAACCGGAACTGCATTTGTAAGTTCCATATGGAAATAACCCTTTTTAGGTGTAATCAGCACCGACAGCCGCACCCCCTCTTTATAAGATAATTCCAGTTTTGTATCAGCTTTCGTCTGACTGATAATGCGCATCGATTCAGGCTGAAGCATCGTCCTGGTGCTGTCTGCTCCATATTTTTGGCATTCCAGTAAATAACTTGCTTCACCAGGTACAATGTAATTTGTGCCATCAGTGATATTCACCAAAGTGGTAATTTTTCCGCTTCCATCTACCGCAAGACGAAGATTTCCTGCTCTTTTGTCAAAGAGTGGTTTTTGCGAATATGCATTAATGAAAATAATGCACAGTAACAGCAGCATAGTTGTTTTCATAATGTTTTACTTTTTATTAATAAACGTCAGCATTTCCTGTGCAAAGCGTTCCCCCAACGTCAACATACCATCAGCGTCGAAATGGGCTGCCCCGCCAATGCTCCCCCTTGAAAGGTCTGTTGTCCTGACCAGCAGGCTGCAGATATCCCCCTCGCATGCTTCTGCCTGACCTTTTCGTGCAATTTCTG
>JAHEYS010000472.1 GCA_023251475.1 Prolixibacteraceae bacterium | reverse complement strand
TTTCACTTGTATTTTTGTTTTCCATGGTCAGTGCTTCTTGGATTGGACAAATGGCGTGTTTTTAAACCGATCCTTCAGGTTGTCCTCGAGATCATTGTATCCGCTTTCGACCGGGAATTGTCGTTCGACCGGAGGAAGATAATACACTGATGGCCTGGTTCCCAGGACTTCAAGGTAGCGATATCCGGCCCTGTCGCGGATCAGGTCGCTGAATTGGAGTGTTTCAGTTCCATTGGTTACGGTGTCCTCATCGATATCCCCAAAATAGATCACCCCCATGGGGCAATTCTGAGCACAATAGGGGAGTTTTCCTATCCTGATCAGGTCGGGACAGAAATCGCATTTCGAAACAGTCCCCTCTTTTCCGGGGCTGCTGGCTTCTGGCGAATAGATATCTTTATCCTTTTCATATTCAGGGTATTCTTTCCAGGCAAAAACACGTGTGGAATAAGGGCAACCGGTCATGCAGAATTTACATCCGATGCACCGTTCATTATCAATAAGGACTATCCCATCGCTTCTTTTGTAAGTAGCACCTACGGGACAAACGCTTACGCAAAGCGGATTATCACAATGATAGCAAGGTTTTGGGAACCAATAGGGTGCAGATTTTTCAGAATCCTGTAACAAATAAACCTTCATAAATTCCTGGCTTTTGGGAAGGAAATGTCCTTTCTGACATGCCTCCACGCATTTCCGGGCATTCTTGCATTTTGCAAGATCAATAACCATGACAAATTTTCTGCCTGGTATGCCTTTATGAGATTCAGCCCGGGAAACCCGTGGCGATCTGACATGGATCTTATCCACCTCTATAATCTCTCCGTTTGTGGTCAATGCCTTGACCTTTTCACCTGACCCGCTACCTGAATTATCAGAAATGGCTGAAAGCAGGGTACCACCGGCTACCATCCCGGCTCCGGCAATTAACCCTTTCTTCAGAAAATCCCTGCGGGAACCCTTTATATTCTTTTTGGATTCTTCCACTGTTTATTATTTAGCTTGGTGAAAGACCCCTCCCAGACCATCCCCTTCAAGGGGAGGGATAAAGGGCAGGGTCATTTGGTTGTATGAAGATAATTTAATGGTCTTAATGACTTTCATGATATCCATTGATTATGCTCCTGAAATTGCTAACCGGACTTTTTCCGATTGTACAAAAATAGACATGCACAAACATAAATATGGAAATAACGAATCCTGAAAGAATATGAATGAGATCAGTCAGGTGAAGTCCTGAAAATCCCCAGAAGCTGCTTGGAAGTATTTCAGGGTACATCAATGACCAGCCCGTAATGAAAATAACCGGGACCATAAGGTACATGATCAAGACATAAGAAAAAAGCTGGAGGGGGTTGAATTTATTTTCCCAGTGAATAGGAAATGGGGGATTTTCACCTTTGAAAAGTCCCCCGGTATAATAACGGTATTGTGCCTTTAATCTGGTTAAGAAACCGGGAAAAAATATCTGGTAGAACTTCCCGTTCCTTGTAAAAAGATTGCCGGCAAAGAATAACAGGTAATTAATGGAAAGAAGTATTCCTGCAATATTATGAATTGACACAGCGATATCGAACCGTATGAGGGGTACCTTCGGATTGGAGAATTGCATACTGACCCCGGTAAGGATCAGCAACAGGCAGCAGACAGCATTGATGGTATGCCACAAGCGGACCCACACAGGATATAAATAATATCGTTCTTCAGTCATAATCCGGCAGTTTATTTTGAGATTCTCAGAAATGCATGAATGATAATACCGATGATAACCAATCCAAATATGATGAGGCTGGTAACATTAAGAAAATAATTCCGGTTGGCCCCGATCACATAAGAATCATTGACGATCACCCCGTTGAAAAATCCTTTGGCGCTACGAACTTCCCTGATCTTATATTTGTAGAGAGAGGCCATCAGGACGGAATTGTTTGAGTGACATTCGGTACAGAGCTTAACTGCTTCTTTTTTTGGTAATATCTTATGCGTGACAAGAACACTGTCATTAATTTTTTTTGTATGACATTCAATACATCTGACCGATTTAAAATGTAATTCCTGATTGGGAAGCCAGTCATGCTTCTTGATCAGGTTCGGATTCACTTTATCTGTGAGCACCTGATAACGGGTAATATCCCCATGACAACCCAGGCAGATGGCATTGTCATATGCCACTGTTTGTTTGATATTGTCGTTTGTCCGGGCAGTGATCTTATAAATATGACCGTTATGACACATCCAGCAGGTAAAATCATCGCTGTGTTTTTCGGAATGAACGCTTTCCTGGAATTCCTTTTCAATATTTTCGAAATGGTATTTAGCATATTTTGCATCACCTCCATGGCAATCAATGCAATTCGGTTTAGCTTCGGTGCGGAGGTTTACGGCGTGAGGGAAGGAGAGATAATCTTCGGAGTGACAATCGATGCATTTGAATTCCCGGTGGTTGGATTCATAAAAAAGGGTCCTGTCAACGATCAGTTCGGTATACATTCTTTTACGCACCGGTTTAATTTCGTTTTTATTTTCATAAGAATAATTTGACTGGCCGTGGCATTTAAAGCATTTTTCATTCTCACCGGCATTTTTATGCTCCGCGAATTTTTTTATCAAATTATTACAGGACGAATCATTTTTTACCGGTTCAATGGCTTTTGTAACGCTAGATTTCATCATTGTGATGAGAAATACAGAGATAACGAATAATATCATGTATAGACCAGCAAACCGTACATTGGATTTTTTAAGCATAAAATATGATCAGGAATTTATCGGTTGTTAATTAAGTAACAATGAGATCATGAAAAAAGGCCATTTCAAGAATGGAATTTCACCAATAATCGAAACAGCCTTTTCTTTCTAACCGGATCAGTTATTTTTTAAAAGTGCGCATATAGGCTACGAGTGCCCAACGTTCGTTGACATCGGCAATTTTTTTCTCGTAGGCCGGCATTTCATCCCGTCCTTTGCACGTTTTAAAATAAATTTCACCATCGGTCTGTCCCTGGAAAGCAGCGCCTGCAAAATCGCCCGGATGGGTTTTCAGGGAAGCGGCTTTTGGTCCGTCACCCATACCTTTAGCACCATGGCATGATTTGCAATTTTTGGCCCAGGATTCCTTTCCGGTACTGATTACACCGGCATCATTCATTTTAACTGCAGCTTTAATGGCTTTATCCTTATCGGGTACAGGCCAGGGTTTAGCTTTAGCCTGCTGGGCAGAAGCTGCTGAGCCAAGAATAAATACCACGGCTACGACGGCAGTCATAAGTAATGTGATTAATTTCTGTCTTGTTTTCATAACGTAAAATATATTTAGGTTAAACATTTATTTTATAGAGTTGTTTTCAGAAAGTCCATAACCTGGTGATATTAAATCCCAAAAGAATATAACCATTATATGGATTATTATTATTGTACATCACGACTTCCTGGGGAACGATGCCCTGGGCAGCGCTCAGGTAAATCTGGAAGGCATGAGAGCTGGTAGCAACTTCAATACCCAAACCGAAATTAGGCCAGGGCCGTGTGTTTAGATAAGTCAGAACCGGTTGAGAATAGCTTAAAAGGATGGAAGTTTGCGGACTGATTTTTATCCTGCCTATGCCTGCAATATTCAGGTTGTTGTTTCTGGATCTACCCTTATAGTGACTGAAGCTCATTGTAGCTGAATCAACAATATTATAATGTACCCAACCCAGCGAAAGTTGTGCCGAAAATTCTTTACAGAAACGACGCGCGATCATCAATTCCCCGTAGTAAGAGATCCTGTTGAGGATAGAATAGGATGTATCACTGGTATTTGAGAATTTTGTCCCTGTATAGTTTGCCCAGCCTTTGATGCAACTGACGGCCATATTCCCGTATATGGCAAGTGTAACAGGAAATCCACCTTTGCGTTGATGCAGGAAGGCATATTTTACTGAAAGATCCTGCATGTACTTGTTTTTAGTCGTACCGAAACCGATTTGAACATTTTTATTTATGGTGTAGCTGAAACCCAGCCGGATATTTGCACCACCCCAGATACCCCAGAGATCTGTAAAGTGATTCTGAATTGTACCAAAATCGTGCTGGATAACAAACTCAAGGGTGTGAGCGGGAGGCAAAGCCACTGTCCGGTCAGCA
>JAHEYS010000471.1 GCA_023251475.1 Prolixibacteraceae bacterium | reverse complement strand
TTCCGTTTCCGTCGACGGTAGCAACAGTTCCGCGGTGATTACTGTTCGGTGTGGCCACTCCATGATCAAAAAACCCATTTCCCAGGTCCTTTGAAGCGACAGGAATTGAGGTGACCAGGCTAAGAAAGGTACTGAGGAAAGTTAGCCTGATTAACTTTTGAACCTGAATATATGGAAATTTGTAATGCACGTTTTTTTTCATAACAGGAATCATAAAAGAAGAGTGCGAGGGTGCCATAAAGTTGCCTTGACAAAAGAAAAGTTCCCTTTATTGGATGAAAAATTATCATTAGTGTCCGGAAATGTAAATTTATCCGGACACCAATAATTGAGTTACATCCATTATTGTTGTTTGCTATTGACTTTTATTTGTCCAGCACTCTTCTTGTCAAGGAATAGAATTGCCGACTGGTGATTCCTCAGAATTGTCGATGGGTATGGTTCTGAAATACTTTGTTCAAGGGTATTCGCAACAGCTTGAGCCTTATAGCTTCCGGGAACCATGCAAAAGATATGCTTCGCTTTTATTAACACAGGAATTGTTACGGTTAAGGCATGTGTGGGTACCTGACTGATTGCAGTAAAACATCCTTCATTGACCTGTTGCTGGCGGCAAAGCGGATCAAGTTCAACCACTTTTACCAGTGCATGATCGGCAAAATCAGCAACATCGGGATCATTAAAGGCAATATGGCCGTTTTCGCCAATTCCCATGCATACAATATCGCAGGGATTTGCAGACAGGAGCTGACCATACCTGCTGCATTCCAGCTCATATGATTGATTTTGTCCATTAAGATAGTTGACCGAATGGAAAGGTTTGAGGCCGAAAATCCGCTCCTTCAGAAAATTGCCGAAACCCTGAGGCGCATCAGGGGACAATCCAAGATACTCATCCATATGGAATGCATTGATAAATTCCCATTCAATCCCTTCCTGATTGATAAGATGTTCCAGAAATTCATTTTGGGAAGGGGCTGCCGCAAAAATGATATTCAGATATTTTTGTGAACGTTGTAACTCTTTAATTTTATTTCCGGCTTCACAGGCTGCTGCAAGACCTAATTCCTCCCTGGTGGGGTAGATTTTAACTGTCAGGTTATCTTTTTTTAAATATTGGGTCATTTTTTTATTTCTTAATCACTATTTTAAAGTTGGTTTTGGACAATGTGTCCGTTAATTATTGTTGTATTTATCTGTATATTGTCATCAAAAATGACAACATCAGCGTCCTTTCCGGATGTCAGCGAACCTTTCCTCTCATCTATCCGGCAAATTTGTGCTGGGGTGGAAGTGATCATCTGAACCGCTTGTAATAGTGGGACACCTGCCAGTTGAATCATATTACGAACGAGCAGATCTGTTGTGGCCACGCTGCCTGCAAAAGCGGTCCGGTCGGGAAGTTTGGCCACCCCATCTTCAATAATTACCCTCATTCCGTCTTTGAGTCCCCCTAAAATACTGTCGCCCGGTCCCATTCCGGCTCCGCGCATGGAATCGGTAATCAGGGCAATGCGTGAAGGCCCTTTTTGTTTAAAGATCAGCTGTAACAAACTTGGTGGAAGATGTACTCCATCGGCAATAATCTCAACGGTAAGCTGGTCGAAAAGAAAAGCACTTTCTATAACTCCTGCATAACGAAAGGCATTCCGGCGCATCACTCCCGACATCCCGGAGTAAAGATGCGTTAAATGGGTAAAGCCATTTTCAAGCGCTTCTGCAACTTCGTCTGATGTGGCATCTGTATGTCCGATTGCCGCAAGAATGCCTCTTCGGGTCATTTCACGGCCAAATTCCATTGCGCCTGCCAGCTCAGGAGCAGCACTCCATCGTATAATATCCTGGGAATGATTGAGTATGGCTTCGTATTCCTCCTTGGCAGGCAACCGGATATACCGTGGATCCTGTGCCCCTTTCTGGCTCATCGCAAAATATGGCCCTTCAAGATGTAGGCCCAGAAATTGAGCACCTTCCGTATTCTCTTTCCTGGCCAGCTTATAAACTGAAAAGGTATTTAATAGATCGTCAATTTCGGATGTGAGTGTTGTCGGAACCAGAGCAGTCGTTCCATGTAGTGCATGCATTTTGGCTGCTCCCAGAAAAGCATCAACGGTTCCATCCATGAAATCATGTCCTCCACCCCCATGGGTGTGCAGATCGATAAATCCGGGAGAAATGTAATTGTTTTGGGCATCAATAACCTGAGCTCCCGAAAAATCAATCTCCCCTGCACAAACACTGACAATTTTACCTTGGTCAATCAGTACGGTTCCGTTTTCGATCAACCGGTAAGGTGTGATTACTCTTCCGTTGTATATCTTTAATCGTCCGTTTTTTGAATTCATTATTATTTCTAAAGTGTTGTTTTCCTTTATTTTACAATCACAGGAACTTTTTTACAGGACCAGGTTTTTACGCGATATCCGTAATAGGCATAGTAAACCAGGAAAATATAACACGGGATAAGTACAAGGTAGGCTGTGTGGGCATTATATTGGTCCGCAAAATATCCGTAAAAAATAGGTACGATCGCGCTTCCGCATAAACCCATGATCAGGATAGATCCACCCATTTTCGTAAATCGTCCCAGTCCGTTCAGTGCAAGCGGCCATAATGTGGACCACATCAATGAATTGGAAAGTCCAAGTGCCACAAGAAACCAGATTGACAGGTTAGCCGTATGACCAAGGAAAGTTACCTGGCCACGCACCAGAAAAAATAAGATGGTCAGTACAATTGCCGAAGTAGTGCATACTTTCAGTACATTGAGATGATTAATGAATTTTGGAATAAGGAGAATGCCCATTAAAAATCCAAACATCGTGATGCCTAAAATGTAGGATGGAAAAACTTTGGCTTCCAGGAGTGGCAAGCCCAACGACTGAGCATATCCAATCACCGTATTAATACCAACAACCTGAGATCCCACGTGCAGAAACAGGGCAACTGCCCCAAGAATCAGATGCGGAAATTGAATGATGCTGGTTTTACCGTAATTTGCACTGGCCACTTCAGCAGTTTCATTGTTGCTGTCTATTTCAGGCAAGACTGAATACCTGATCATCAGTCCAAGACCGAAAAGTACAACCGACATACTGGCATAAGGGACAATCACTCTTCGTATTAATTCATCCAATGCGACATTCCTGGTTACTTCGTCCATCAAAGGAATCTGTTTAAATAATTCACTATCGGAAGGTCTGAATATTGCGGCAGCCAGTAACAATGGCGCAATTATCCCTGCCGTTTTATTGCAGACCCCCATAATACTCATTCGTTGTGCGGCACTTTCTTTCGACCCGATCATTGTGATATAGGTATTTGCTGCAGGTTGAAGAATCGCCAGACCTGTTCCAATCGAAAAGAGCCCAAACAGGAATAACCCATAGGTTCTGGTTAATGCTGCAGGTACAAAAATAAGTGCACCCATTGCCATAATCCAGAAACCAATCATTATTCCCTTTTTAAACCCAACCTTCTCCAGGAGGTGTGCCGCAGGAATTGCCATTACAAAATAGGCAATATAGAAAGCAAAGGCCACCAATAAAGACTGTACATAATTTAATTCGCAGGCGATTTTAAAATAAGGGATTAAAATCGCATTTATCCAGGTGGTAAAACCGAAAATAAAGAACAACAGGCCAATAATACTAATTGAGATGACCGTTGACCAGTTGACCGGTTTTGGACTGGTTACATTTAATGATTTTGCCATTGATATTATATATATTTATAAATCAGTGATTTGATGAAGCTGATCAAGCATATTTTGGAAGTGAAATAACGGCTTATACCGGTTTTACATCTTCCCATTTTTCCGTCAGTGCCGATTTTTCCAAAGCTTCAAGAATGGCCACTTCGTTAAGTATACTATGATGGCTGCGTGGCTCTTTCCGGGTTCTGAACATCTCTACGATATCCACATACATTTTGCCAGGTTCGGTTTCCGGAACACGTGATTTCAATTCCACCATTCCGCTTTTGGTTTCCACGAAAGTTTCCCATCCCCGGGCAACATTTTTAAAGATCATTGTGGCAAACAGGCCGCTTTTAAATATCAGGCTGGCATTGGCTTTTTGACCGTTTCTCGTGATTTTTACCCTTTGAATATCCTCACCAAACATGACCG
>JAHEYS010000191.1 GCA_023251475.1 Prolixibacteraceae bacterium | reverse complement strand
CACAACGGGAGAAAACTGCGCTGAAACAATCGAATTTAAAATCCAAACCATAAAAATCAAGCAGGTAATTTTCTTCATCAGGCATCAATTTTACGATTTATTTCCCTCCTGCGACTTTTTCAAATATCTTTCTGACAGCTCTTGACTGGCTGATGTGATCAGGTAGTATAGCGCCACCTTTATCTGCATGAACATCAAAACAGATCACCCCCCCTTTTGCAAAAACCTTTTCTGCCCACTGCTCCAGTTCGGGGGTTTCAAACCGCTTCCCATCTTTGCTCCACGATTTTCCAAGATAGGTGAACAGGAACCACTGCACACCATCGACCACCCAGCGATTTTGGGGAACCTGCACAATTTTACCCTCCTCTCCGGCACTGTAATCATCGTATGGAGAATTCGACTGGATTTTATTGACGCCATAGTTATAGGTGACCAGACTGTTGAAATTCCCTGCCTTTGCAGCCAGTGTATGGGTACTGATATTGTGTTCGAGACTCATATCAGACCGGGTTTCAATGATACCGCCCCGGTACATTCCATCAAACCACCATCCGGAAAGCTTTTTGCCGTAGCGAAGACTCCATTCCCGTATTACCGATTCCCAGCATGCCTGGGTGAATTGCGATGTTGGGGTATCCTTCCCAAAGGTGTATTGAAATTTCTTGTCAACCAGCTCATTTCTTATAGGGGGATTGCCCGGGAGGTAAAACATCATTTTGATCCCCCTTTTGTTCAGTGCCCTGAACAGATCGGCAGGCAGGTCACGTGTACTGCACAACTGACCCGGCGGTACTCCAACAATAGAGTCGTAAGCGGCATTTGGGGAACAGTAATAGCCATCATTCTGGCCAAGGGCAAACATCACAAAACCGGCTCCGGCCTCCTTGCAATTTTGGGCAAAAAGTTCAACATCAAATCCATTAACGACATCGTTATACTCTTTAGAACCTCCGTCTTTGGCATACACATCTTTTAAAAAATGGAGCATAACCCCCAGACCGGCATTTTTAAACCATTCTGTGTTCGGATTTCCTTTGAACAGAACAGGTGTTTCTGTTACAATTGAAACAGGTTCGGATTTGTTCCCGCTTTTTAATTGGGGAGTCATCGTGCATTTAAGATACTTTCCTGAATAACTGGTCAATAAAACAATCTCCCTGGAATGAATTCCCGGAAGTTCTTCCCACTTTCCGTTCTTCGCATCTGATATTGACCAGACGATGTCGTATTTAATTCCGGAGTCGGGAGTCTTGACTACGACCTGTAGTACCGTTTTGGCAACCGGTTTTCCAATAAATGACAATTCCCTGTTTTTTACGGGGGTAAACGAATAAAAAATCAAGCAGAACAAAAAAACAAAAATGATTGGATTTTTCATGTTGCAAAATTTATGTGGTTAAGAATCAATATAATCGTTTATTAGTAATTAAACCCCTCCTCTCAAGTTCCTCATGTATAATTAAACAATTTTGAAGTTTATAGTCCGGTTCAATATGGTAAGCGATTTGCAGCGGTCCACCTTGATTCTCTGCCAGCGTTTTATCTAACCAACGAAGAACTTCCGATTCAGCGACACCCTCTCTTAGTATCTCCAACGGAGGTGCTAAATTGATTTCAAAATCGTTTCCCATTATTTCCCGGATTAATCTTATGGAGGTTCCTGAGCCGGTATCAATAATTTTCAGATTTTCAATCCGTGAAACAGCAGGAATCAGGTGATCCGATATTCCGCAGGAATGAAGTCGAACCGGACCCAGCGTATCCCCTAACCTATTGATATAGGGAATCACAAATTCTTCATATAACGGAGACGGAATCATGGTTCCGGCACATTCACCCACATGAACAGAAGAAATGGTTAGCTTGCCCAAGGCAGCAAAATGCCTTATTAACAGAATATAGGCATCTGTAATCCACTGATGAATGGCGTGGGCCAGGTCAGGATCTGTCATCATCATCACCATAATGTGATCACCTGTAAGCTTCAGCGAAGTGGTGATAATCCCGTGAATGGTGGCCCGTCCTGATTCATCCCAAAAGAAGGGGGGAATAATTTTATATTCAGGATATCTATCAGAGATCATCTGCATTTGACCATCCATATCTTTAATCAATGGATGGTCAAGAACGGCTTCAACAACCGGCAATTCTCCCTTGCTGGTTATGTTCTCCAACGGTCTGCCCAATACATCCGAGTCTTTGTCTTCCTGAAATAAAAAGTGGGCACCCAGCACTGTAGCCAATATCATATTCGGCTGGATGGCACCAATCAGCACATGATTCTCTTTTACATATTTTGCCTGAACAAGATTGGCCTCCATATTGTAGATCGCAAATCGCGGAAATTTTTTCCTGACCAGATCGTTTATTTTGTGGTCCTGTTCCCAACGGAATACAGGATCGTTATAATACTGTTCTGTAAAATTAAATCCACCGTGTTTATGAAGCCATCCTTTGGAAACACTTGCTTCAATCTTTATCATTGTTCATTGGTTTTATCTGATCTGAATATCCCTTCAGAAAATCTTAGAAAAAACAATGTATTTAATTGAATACTATTCAGTTAAGGCTTATCCATTGCAAAATACGGTAGGTTGGTCTTCCATTTTCCTTTTGTAAAATCAGGGAAGGCGACGGGAGCATTTTTTTCGATTGAGATCCCTGAGAGCTCAACAATTGCAGTCATCACGGCAGAATCGTATACGTCGATTGGTGTGGAACCTTTTGCTTTTACAGCATCGGTAAACTGGCGCAACATGACATAATCGGTGCCTCCATGCGATTGGGCAGAATAATCAGCCTGCCACCATTTGTGGTTATTTTTCTGTTCATATGGTTTCCATGGTTCCCAAATGTGGTATTCCGGACTTGTCCCCTCCAGATAAATTGAACTTTTTTCCTCATCATATACTCCCATGGTTCCCTCCAGCAGCCACCTGTTGGAATAAGGACGCGGCAGTTGCATATCATAATTGATCACCAAAGTTTTTCCCATTTTAGTCTTCAGTACAGAGGTCACAATGTCACCTTGTTTGTATTTCAGATTTGCATTCGGGTGATCATTCCCAAACTTCCGTTTCATATAGGCATTGATCCCTTTTGAAGCTGAAGCAGTTGAATAAATCTCGGTGAAAATATCTCCCCTGTTGATATCCATCCAACTGATTACCGGACCAACACTATGGGTCGGATACTGATCGCGGTTGTAATTGAGCAGGTATTTTGCAGGCCATTTTTGTTCGCCCGTTTTATTGTCAAAAAACCAATGGTCAATGCAATCATGGGAGTGGGCACAATGGCAGTGGACAATTTCCCCGAACATTCCAAGTCGTTTCATGTTCAGAACGGCAAGATTGTCCTGCCGAAAGCTCCAGTTTTCGAGCATCATGCAGGGGATTCCGGTCTTTTCGGAAGTATCGACCAACCTCCAGGTATCCTCAACGGTTAATGCGGCAGGTACTTCGATACCCGGATAGGTTCCATTGTTCATTGCATACAACGCAATCGCTGAATGAGAATCCCAGTAGGTGGCGATAATAACTGCGTCAAGTTTCTCTTTATCCAGCATCTCTTTATAGGTGTGCTCATCGTTACAATAGATTTTGGGCCGTTTTTTTCCTTTCTTTTCACAAATAGCGGCGGCATTTTCGGCTTTGCCTTTTTCCAGATCGCATACCGCCACAATCTCAACCCCTTCAATTGTCAGCAGTGTGTTTACATGGCTTGTTCCTCTGTTGCCTGTGCCAATTACCCCGATTTTTACAATTTTATCCGCCAGTCCATTAGCCAGGGCAGATTCTGACAAGGCACCCAGGCCAAAAGTGGCCATGGTTCCTGTTTTCACAAAGTCTCTTCTGGATACGTTTTTCATTTTATGAAATTTTATAAATGTTATTGGTTTCTGACCGATTAAGCCTGTTGTTCCATCTCAGGTAATGCCTGTACCCGTTTCCCGGATTTATGTCCGGCTATTGCATAGTACAAAATAAAAAAATAACACGGAATTACAATTATATAAGCTTGTTGCGGATTTATGATATCCGCGAGGCGGCCATAAAGCAGCGGTAAAAGTGCACCACCCAGATTGCCCATGATCAGCAATGATGATCCGATGCGGGTAAACTGCCCAAGACCGTCAATGGCAAGCGGCCATACTGATGGCCAAATCAGAGAGTTGGCCATCCCGAGCAATGCGATGAACGCCACGGACATCATTCCGGGCACACTTATTGCCACAATCGTTAATGAAATACCAAGGATTGCGCATACTTTCAGGGCATTACTTTGAGAAATATACCTTGGGATCGCTATAACTCCGATGGTATAACCCAGAATTGAGGCAAGCATTGTTAAAGAAGTAAAATGTCTGGCTATGGATAATGGAATTCCCTGGCTCAGACCATAGCTGATAATGGTATCGCCTGCAACAATTTCCAGCCCAACATCACAAAAAATGGCTAAAACCCCCAGTAACAGATAGGAGAATTGAAATATGGACGTTTTTTTTTCATATACATTTTCGTCCTCTCCTGCATTTTGAACATCTGGATCAATCTCAGGAAGTGAGGATATTTTGACCATAATTCCAATGGTAATAAGGATGGCTGCCATGGCCAGATAGGGGAGGATCACCCTTGAGGCCAGTTCATCGAGCATAACTGACTTTTGCACAGCATCCATCGCTTTTAGTTTGGCTAATAAGGTATCGCCATCGTTTAATGCCATTATCCCAAACAGAAAGGTTGCGATTATCCCTGCGGATTTGTTGCAAATGCCCATGATACTGATTCGTTGGGCCGCACTATCCATAGATCCCAGCATGGTAATGTAGGGATTAGCTGCTGTCTGCATTAATGCCAGGCCACTTCCCATGATGAATAAACCTGAAAGAAAAAGACCATAAGTTCGTGTAATTGCGGCAGGGATAAAAAAAAGAGCCCCGACTGCCATAATAAATAATCCCAGCATCATTCCCTTCTTAAGTCCTGTCTTTTTAAGGACCCCGGAAGATGGGATTGCCATAATCACATAGGCAATATAAAATGAAAAGGCAACCAGATAGGATTGAAAGTGGTTCAGCTCACATGATATTTTCAGGTATGGTATCAGTATACCGTTTAACCAGGTCACAAAACCGAAAATGAAGAAAAACAATCCGATTGTTCCAACTGTAATCCAGTTTGCCTGTGGAGTTCTGTCTGATGAATCTTGTCTGGCTGCCATTATCTTTGTTTATATATTTTAGGATAACCGATTACCCAAAATAATTTTTGTCTCTCTTATCAATCTCAAATTCCGAATTACTTATGATCAGTATTCTTATATGTTTTGTCGATAACCGGTTTCCATTTTTTACAGCGTGCCAATGCTACTTTTAGTTCGTCGCCATTACCCACTCCCAGCTTCTTCCACTGTTTGGGGGTATTCACCCAATGTTCTTCCCAATTCGCCAGCGAAGTATAAAAATCATTCGCATGCCAGGTTTCCCTGCCATAAACCAAGGGAAGGTTACCTTCAGAATATTCCTCACCTTTATTCCGTTTATCCTTAAGGAAAGCATGGAATTTTGTCAAGTGGGGAATATAAAATTCACGGATTAACCCGGACCACTCTCTCCACGAATAATCAAATGGGAAGATAGTCTTATTTGTTTCATTATTAATTATCTGATATTTTAAAACCTGTATTAATCACGATGTCCTTTCTTCGTTCGCCGGGTGTAACCTTTAATGATACCACTCTCCCCTGACGTACACTTGCTTCAACAATGGTTTGTTTTGGTGCATAAAGCTTAAAATCGACGTCCCACTCTTTTGGCCAGGCAGGTAGCAGGTAGATCTTCCCATCACCAAAGGGATCGGAAGCCATCAACATCTCCTGTAAGCCAACCATGCCACTTCCTCCCCAGTTATGGTCAGGCATCCAGTCGTGCCCCGGGCCGAAATAGGCAGTAAAACGTAAATCAGGAGAGGCTTTCGCCTGATAGGACAATTTTGCAATAGCTCTTTTCCCGGCTTCGCCGGTTAAGCCCAATGCGGCCATATCCGCCAGGGTGGGCATCCATGAGTAATCGTATTTACATAACAGTTTGCCGGGGTCGCCGTCACCTCTGGGCGTGAGGGAATTCCAGGTATCGATACCAATCTGTGCAGTACCTGGTTTAGTTATGCCAATTAGCCGGTAAGGCCATGCAGAATAAAGTTCCGGCAATTCCCATCCATTATAAAGCGCCTCCCAGGTATCGGCAAGATTTAAGATTGACACCCCATTTTTTGTGGTAACAGGAAGCTCCGGTATTCTCTTTTGCAGATTAGTCAAATAGGACTTGTCGGCAATAGACAAATCTTTGGACTTGATTAAACCGTTTATGACCGCTTTTAAAGCAGCTACCGTTTCAACCGGGTTAGTAGCATTTCCGGTAAGCTCCAACCCATTACATGGATAAATCACCAGTTTCTCCTTATCATTTAAAGGTTTGCCGCTCTTCTCCCTGTTTTTGTTCTGATAAAAACTGTCATAAAACCTCACCACATCAACCATCCAGGGAATATCCGGCCGAATATCAACATTGGTATTACTGTTCATACAAAGTGCCTGCCATGCATTTTCCAATCCCATAACAAAATGGTATTTTAAATGAGGAGCATTGCAGGTCCCAAGCTTATTGGGAGCTACACAACATAATCCAGCCAAAGAGAGCGGCTCGACAAAGCAGGCGCCTTCCGCTCCCAGATTTTTGGCCCTTTGCTTAGCAGCGGTATACCGATCGCGATAAAACTTTCTGGATACATTCATTAAATCGTCATCTCCACCGGCAACAGCGGGCCAGCCTAACCAACGCTGATTCTGTGCCATAAACATATTTCCCCAGCGTCGGTAATCGGGATCAGCATCTTTAATCGCAGACATCCCTTCATTATTATGAGGATATTTTTTATTCCCATAGGCCTCAACGGTAAAAATACCTCCATTAAATTTCAGGGGGAATTCTCCCTCCGAGTTACAGGCAAGCATGTAACGGAATAACTGATAATTGTGTCCAATCTGGAAAGCTGAATCATTTGCACCTGCATCGCTGTTTATTTTGATATAAGATCTTTGCCAGAATGCCTTCCACCTTTTATTTTCCTTTTCGAGGGCCGTATTCAGATTGATCTCATCACATAATTCAACAGCATGTTTTTCCAGATTGGCAACCTGCAAGTTTTTAGCTGCACCTGTTGCAATTACCATTAAATGATTTGTACTATTTTTGGTTCTTGCAACAAATGCTTTCCCGCTCCATTTTTGCCAGGTTTGGTCACCTGCTGCAACAAAGTTCAATCCTCCTCTGGCTGTTATAAAACCTCCTGATATTCTATCTTTAACTGCATTATCTAAGGAATTCTCCGGAATGTTCTGATTTGCTGCCTGCTTTAAAGTGAAATTGCTGTTCTGGTTGCGGTGCAGGAATGAAAAACCGTTTTTATTGATACTGAACGCTTCACTCTTTGTGGTTCTCCAGTTGCCATAACTGACATCGAAACTTACCGGCTTACTTGTCTTAGCAGTGATCGTCAGATTTTCACCAACATACCGTAAGTTTAAATTGAGGTTGGTTTCATCCTGGGCTGTAAACGAAATCGTTATTTGTGCTTTTTGAAGATCAAGGATTTGCTTAAAATCTTTAATTTTCCCCAAAGGGATTCCAACAGGCCGGATTTTGACTGCTCCAAGTTTTAACAAAGTCTCATCTTCGCTGTATGCTCCGTTATGGGCCAGATAGAGCCATAAAGTTTCATTCTGCATCCAGACATTTGCACCGGCACCTTTGCACCCGCTAAGTGGCATATTATCAAATGAATCGAAAGACGGAGAATTCCATACCACCTCATAGGAGGATGGGAGAAAATCTCCTTTCTGAGCCACCGTCTTGTTAAGAAATATCAGTGAAATAACTATAAATATCACTAATCCTGCAGTCTGCCTGATCATTTTAACTTCTGTTATTTTAAAATAAAATAATTATACCCTTTTGCAGGAATGGTGACTGTCAGAGAAATCTTACCGGCTCCGTTAACCTGGACAACTTTCGCTTTACCTTCCTGTTCAGTGACTCCAACTTTGGCTTTCAGACCTGTGTAATAAACAGGAATTTCCAACTTTCGGGTGATCACCTCATTGAGCGGATTGTAAATCATTAGTAACCCTTTTTCAGCGCCTGCCGGATCAACATGAAGTATGGCGTCATAATCGCGGCCATCCGCCCGGCGGATATGGATGATATCGCCATCAAGAATCTGACGGTGTTTTTTATAAAAACTGACCCATTTTTCGACGAGTGCTTTTGTTTCCGGAGCGTCATATAACTGTGGTCCCCGATAACAGGCCTGCACCCCGGCGCCGAAAAGATTAGCCAGCCGCTGACCATAATGGGTCAAATGTTCCTTTAGCGGTTCAATCGTTGCCGCTGCTCCCCCTCCGTGATACTGTACCAGCGGAACGAACATCCAGCCCATCGAAGGCGTTTTGTTCCATGTTCCGTCATAAATATTCTGACGTTCGATGATCTCCTGCTGTTCGCGTGGAAGCGACCAGTTCGTCTAGCGGTAACCCATCCCTGTTTTATTGCTTCCGGCTAGGAAATAGTAGTCCGGGACATTCAGATAGATTCCCTTTGCGCGGCACCATTTATAAAATTCTGAGATCTTCTGAAACTGATTCCATTGCGAATCGTTCAAACCAGTATGACCAGGGTGATCTTTTGCAGCACAGATATCTCCAGGATATGAACCATCATGCTCCAGAATATCCAGTCCTGTTTTGTCATAGAAATTATAAAGTTCCTCAAAATATTTGATGCCCCAATTACTTTGGAGACAAGGTGAATTGCCAAACCGTGGAGTCATCCCCTCGGGCATGACCACGTCATTGCCTCCACCCACCCTGCGGCTGGCCAGAAGTGAATATCCCCCTAAGGCAATCCCTTTGGAATGGGCATATATGGCAAGATTTTTCATCCGCTCAAGGTTTTCAGGAGTTTCATTTTCTACACTAAAGCCACTGCCAAAGGTCATGATTACCATTTCAAATCCCACTTCAGCACACTGGTCAACCGCCTTTTTTACCGCCTCATCCTTTGAACTGCTGACATGCATAAGGATAGGATTTTCGGTTGACCATGGCGCGAGCGCCCTCATCATCCGCCGGTGCTCCAGTCCTTTTCGTTCCGGTTCACGGCTGTCGTGAAGCAGTTCCCATATCCTGTAGGATTGAAAGCTTTTGGTGCTTTGAATAGCCTGGTCGGGTCCAATTTTTGGGTAAGTTTCAAGCAAACAGGGAGTTGTTCGCTCGTAGTTAACCTGAGTCAGGTAGAGCGGATCGGTATTCCATGCCACGCTTGACTGAAAGAGACTCTCATCGGACATTCCTCCAAAATTATAATCCGATTCAACGGTAATATTTGGCAACATCCATTTCTTCTTGGGGTCAACAATACTTTCAGATTCTGTGACCGCTAATATCTCACTCTTGAAGGTATTGATCCGGATTTCCCGGGGTGATTGGTTAAGAACCTTTATCCATTTGGAAATCAAAGGCATTCCGTCGTACAATTCATAATGAACTTCCACAACAACATCTTTAAGATATCCGAATTGCTCCTTTCCGGCGGATTTTACCACATCCGGAATATCTCCCAGCATTTGAAAAGCCTCATAATGGCAACGACCCTGTTCCCCCTTAAAGGATGAATCAGAATTTTGCCCCTTTCCATCCATTTTTCCCAGACGGACAAAGATTGGTTTTTCGTCCGGATTAAGGGTAGCGCTCCCAGCCTGGTTCCACTCGTTTTTATCGAATGACCAGGCTGCCAGGATCTTGTCACCGGCAATTTCCATTCTGAACCAGACCGGTTTCCCGGCCGGAATAACTTCCACCATGTTGTCGTTCAGTCCGTCGTAAAAACGAAGCTGACGATTAGCTGTCCTGAAATTCATTTTGATGACCCGGTCTTTACAGACCAGTCCCATTCCCGGTCCCCAGAGGGTCGATTTATCGGTGCCCGGATCGAGTTTTGCCAAAAATACCTTTGCCCCATCCGCTACTCGCTGATCAGCATAGACTGATGTATTGGCCAGCGCCATTATTTCACCCGATTTACCTTCATTGATGAAAGAGTTTCGTTCGTCGGAAGGGGAAGCAACTATTTTCCAGCGATCATTCCTGGTCTGAAATTCATCATTCACCAAAACAGTCCGTTTTTCGTCGGTAAGCGATTTTCCTGCCAGCAAACTGATGGCGGTATCATCGAGTTTATATCTGAATACCAGCTCCTTTCCGGGGAGTGGCCAGGGCATATCCCTGGGCATCCATGAAGCCCTTTTTTTCCATGGAAACCGCTCTTTAATTTCACCAATAGTGTAATCAGCCAGTTTAAAAGAGGAGGGATCGGCCTCCATTTTTGCCAGCCATTCCGGTAACAAATAATTGTGAATTGGTTGTCCGGTAAGTCCACCTACGCTGTATTTTGATCCGTCAATTTCGACCTCGGCCTCAGCCCTCACCGACCGTAAAAATGACTCATTATTGCCCAGTAAGTCCAGACCAACTGTGGCGCAATTGGGTGATAATGAGAATGTCCTGGCTGCAATTCCGTTAGAAAACACCAGCTTGCCATCTTCCGTTTGGTAAAGACGGGCTTTGGCGTTCGTCTTATCGATGAGCCAATCGCCCTGAACGGTTACGGTTTCCTTATTGTAAATGGGAAGATTGGATTGCTTTTGAGCAAATGAACAAAAGTTCAGCAGCAGAAGGATTAAAAGAAGTGGTTTCATTTTGTAATTTTTTTGTTTGCCGTGACAGATTCCGCCTTCCCGATGGTTTTCATCTCTATCTTAAATTTTGAGGTCCCTTCACCTGAAAACTCAGCATCAAAAATGATTTTGTTTTTGCCATGGGAGAGGAGGGGTATTTTACCTTCAGGGACAACGGTTTTAACTAACTTCCAGTTTTTATCAAACAGATTTAACTGACCAGATGCGTCAAGTTTGAGAACCTGGGTGGGTTCCATGGTAAGTGGAATCTCAATTTTGTTATAATCATTGACTTCCAGAGATATTCTACTCACCGACGATCCATTGTTTTTTTCAGCAGGCAGGAGGGTCATCAGGAACATCATCGGCTGTGCATCATAAAAATTGTCGAATTCATAAGTGCTAAACAATGGCTCGCCGGGTTGTCTCACTTTTTGTTCATGGACATAACGTTTTATCTGATAGGGGAACAGGTCCCATTTCCCCGGACTCACATATTCAAGGTGATACTCGTTATTGATATCCTCCATTTTCAATTTTTGTTCAGATGTGAAAGCGCCTGCCATTCTTGCCGTTTCCCACGTGTTCATTGCTTTAAAGATGGCTTCGCTCTCCCCGTTTTTTGTCACGTTATCGAGATTCAGGTTGAAAGCAAAACCCGCGTCAAAGCCGGCGGCACGGGCGAGCAACCATTCAGTATCTTCAACACTGGTCTGGCTTGACATGCTGAACCACCCGAGCATGGAGGGCAGGAGATTACGGCGGTAAAAATCCTGGTTCATCAGCCGGTAGGAGGTCTGACTTTCGCGAAATCCTGCATACCAGGGCTCACCCCAGTTGTAACGGGTATTGATGTGCCAGTTAAAATGGGATGGATTGCTGGCATCGTTGATTACCTTCCCCTTTAATTCGGGTTTTAGGTTATCATACCACGTTTTGGTAAAAAGCGCTCTGGCATATTGCCCCATACCGGTTGACCACACACCCTCCAATCCGTCGAATGAAATCTGCATCAGGCCTGTTTCATTGAATAACCTGGCGATATTTTTTGAAATCTCCTCCGACAGGTTGGCATCACTCAGGAATACTTTATACCCATGATCCATCAGCTTTCCGATCACCTCACCTTTGTGATGCACTGCTGCTGTGGTGTTAAATGAACCGCGAATGCAGCCTGTTAATCTCCACGGTTCAGCCGTAGAAACTTCCTTGTAGCGGATGATTTCATCACCAATCAGGACTGAATGGAGCGAATTATTTTTCATCTGATTAAAGAACCGGGGCGATTCGATCGGTATCTCTTCTGAATCAATGCCTATGTCAGCTGTCAGGTTACTTGAGCCAACTTTTGCCAGTCGTTTATCGGGAACAGGAGAGACATAGGCGTCGTTTGGTGTAATAAAATTCGAAAGGGTATGAACCCCTAACTTTATACCTTGTGCATTTGCCCTGTCGACACATTTTTTCATGTTGACCCAGTTCTCGGGAAATGATTTTTCATTCAACACAAAATGGCCCCATGTTTTAAAAGGTCCTCCATGATAGAGGTATTTCAGACCGGCTTTTTTGGTCAGTTCCATTGCCTGATCCAGGTTATTCTCATTGAATCCAATGATCAGATAAGAAGCTGTTGCCGAACGGACTGTTTTACCCCATTCACCGTCAATCACCGGATGAGGCAGTCCTTCAGCAACCTCTATTTTGCCGATGGTCTCCAATGCTTTTTCGGTTGGACAACCAAAAAGTGCAATTTTTGATCCGATCACACCCCCGTCATTAAACGCAGGGGCGACATACGCATCATGTGCCCAGTTGGAGATGATCCGTTCTTTGTTCCGGTTACGGCAATAGGCCTGAAGAATACTTCCAAAATCCTGAACACGTGCTGTCTGCCCCCGGTAGTTTTTCTTGTTTTTCCAGTCGGCAGTCACATCAACAAGGTTCCCTGTGGCAAAAATATCAAACGAGGGTTCTATATCATTCTCCTCTGACGGGTATC
>JAHEYS010000470.1 GCA_023251475.1 Prolixibacteraceae bacterium | reverse complement strand
GACTTATGCATCACAAAAAATGGCAAATATCTCTATGTTTGCAATTCAAATGATAATTCAGTATCGGTTATTTCGCTGGAAATGAACCGTGTAATCGAAACACTGAATTCTGCGCTTTATCCTGAATCCCCTTCGGGATCGACTACCAATAGTGTAGCTTTGAGTGACGATGAAAAAACTTTGTATATCGCCAATGCAGATAACAATTGTCTGGCCGTTTATGATGTCAGCAGCCCGGGCAGGAGTATGGGTAAGGGCTTTATCCCGACCGGCTGGTACCCGACGTGTGTTCGTGTGGTTAAAGGGACCATATTTGTCACCAATGGTAAAGGGCTAACATCAAAGGCAAATCCGCAGGGCCCAAGTCCGGTCAGCAAAAAGGAACTGGTGGAACATCATGCCGATATCAATAAAGTTAAAGTTCAATATATTGGAGGGCTGTTCACGGGAACACTTCAGGCGATACCGCTCCCCACCACCCAGCAACTTGGTATTTATTCCCGGTCGGTTTACAACAACACCCCCTATTCCAAAGCGAAAGAGATGACTTCTTCGGGAGAAACGGGTAATCCTGTACCATCCAGGGTAGGCGATTCATCCCCCATTAAATATGTCTTTTATATAATCAAGGAGAACCGCACCTATGATCAGGTATTGGGTGATCTCCCTGAAGGTAACGGTGATCCGTCACTTGTCCTTTTTGGTGAAAGTGTGACGCCCAATCTGCATGCCCTGACCAGACAATTTGTTTTACTTGACAATTTTTATGTCGATGGTGAAGTGAGTGCCGATGGGCATAACTGGAGCCTGGGAGCTTATGCCACAGATTACCTGGAAAAGAACTGGCCAACCAGTTATGGAGGCAGAGGTGGTAGTTATCCGGGTGAAGCTGAACGGGAAATTGCAAATAACAAAAACGGGTTTTTATGGGATTATTGCAAAAGGTATGGGGTGACCTACCGAACATATGGAGAGTTTATGTCAGATTCAGACACTCCAAATCTCCCTGTCCTGAAAGATCATTTTTGTCCGGGCTACTCAGGGTTTAATCTGAGTATCCGCGATACGGTCCGTTTTTCACTTTGGAAACGTGATTTTGAATCGTTACTTGCCTCCGGAAATGTACCACGCCTGAATACCATACGGTTCGGAAACGATCACACAGAGGGGCTGAAAATTGGCAGGCCTACCCCAAAAGCGCACAATGCGGATAATGATCTGGCTTGCGGACTTTTTGTCGAATATCTCAGTCAATCCTCCATCTGGAATGAGAGCGTAATTATCATTGTTGAGGATGATGCACAGAATGGGCCGGATCACGTTGATGCTCACCGGTCGACCACCTATGTTGCCGGAGGATTTGTGAAGCAGGGGTTTGTCGATCACACCATCTACTCCACCTCTTCGGCACTTCGCACTATCGAACTGATTCTTGGCTTGCCTCCAATGAGTCAATACGATGCTGCTGCGGAACCGATGTGGCGATGCTTTAATACTACCGCCAACCATCCGCCATTCCGGGCAATACCTAACCAAACCGATTTAAATCTGAAAAACACGGATGAAAATAAATTCTCAAGGTTAAGTGAAAAATTCAACTTCAGTAAGGAGGACCGGATACCTGATGCACTATTTAATGAAGTGATCTGGGCTGCAATTCATGGATTAAAAACCCCATGCCCTGCTCCTGTTCATTCGGCTTTTTTTACAACTGAAAAGGAAAAGGATAAGGATTAATTATTTAGCTATCCTTGGAAAAATATTCTGTTGTGAGTATAAATTGGATAATATCAGGAATTTACGGGACGATAGGAAAAAAAAATCATTCCGATTTATTCCATTGTACAAGGTAATGTTTGCCGGGAAGTGTGGTAAATTCAACTGACATTTCTTTCACTTTTAAAGCGGCGTTCCTGATGGTAAGGCCACCACAGCTCACTGAAAATTTCCCATCTGATTTTTGTGCCGGATAAATAATCTTAAAACTTCTGGCAAGATCGGAACATAACTCAACCTGATTCTCCTCCGGGTAGTTTAATTCGATCTTTCCAAGTTTGAGATGTTTCCCTTTAGCATTTGGAGGAACGCAAATCGTACTGTAGTCGTTCGTTAACCCATAGTAATTTTCCACAATCATACTCCAGACCGAACACGACATACCCAAACCATTCACACCAAGCGGATTTCCGTTGATCGCGTTGTAACGTTCATTAACACCATTACGGTTAAACAGATCTACAATTTTATCGGTAAGCAGACGTGCCTCCCTGTGATAGCCGTAGCGGTTCAGACCATAGGCCACCAGGTAGGTTGTAACCGGCCACATATCACCCCGCCAGAACCCCTTACTATCAAATTTTGGGTCGGTTAACGCAACTGTAGGGACCGGAAAGGCGCACCACCAGCGGGTAGTGTCCATCAGTTCAGCGGCAAGTGATTTGGCCTGTTCCTTTGTTGCTGCGTCGCAACACATCGTAAGAAATCCCTGAATGGAACGGACATTAATGGGACGGTCGGTGTCGCGGTCCAGACTAAAAAAGAACTGCTTTTCCTGATCCCACATCTTTTTTTGAATTGCAGCAACACGACGACGGATGATTTTCTCATAACGCCCGGCGACCTCCTTTTTTCCAAGCTCCCGGGCTATTTCAACCATTGCGCGCTCACTCATCAAAAGGAAACAGGTTTGTTCAACACCCTCTACATTTCCGTACCACTCTCCCCTTTCAGGATGTTTGGGATGTTTGGTCAGCTTCATGCTGTCCATTGGTGGAAAGTAGTCAAAAGTTTCATACCTGGCGGTCTGCACCATGCTGCTTTTTCCAATCGGCTTGTAGGCCCCAAACTCAATCAGGCCATCGTTATCAATATCACGTTCAGTGGAGTACCATTTATCGAAAGCCTCCAGAAAGGGAAATGATTGTTCCAGTAATTTTCTGTCGCCGGTCTGCCTGTAAACCTGTAACATACCCCATGCAAGAATGGGAATCTGTGAATAACCCAGTGGTGGCCAGTCTTTCAGAAAATTGGGGATCATGCCGTACCGATAGGAACCAGGGGGAGCTTCCGGATTATTTTCAATCGTATTCCAATAGTTTCTATAAACACCCCGGATAATTGAATCCTCCCCCATCGGGGCATAGGCTGCCAGGACAAACTGCGTGTCCCAGATCCACTGTCCAACGTAACCGCCTCCGGGAGAAAACCATTTGTCAGGCATTGCAGGGGGCAGAGGATCAAACAGCTTTGAGAAAATACATTGTGAAAAGATCTGCTCTGCAATGGTGTTAAGTTTTGAATTTTCTGATCGGACCAGGTGGCGCATCCGGGCCATTTCGGGTGCGTATTTCTCCTGTGCATTCAGTCCGTGAAACACGACCAGCAAGCAAAAAGATAATATAAGATTCTTTAGCATAGTACATTTTTTAATTAAAAATAAATATTCCTATTTTGTAGTGAGGGTCTGACTTGAAGTCAGGCCCTCACTCTTATACAATGTAAATCTGACTACCGGTTATGCAATCAGTCACTTACAATTTATTTACAACGATCTTATTGTTTTCTGTTTCCCCGGCAACTGAAATATGATAATTGCCGCCCTGCTTCTCGATGAAGATATCGGCACGATGTTCGAGACTTAAGATAACCTGACCATTTCTCCTTAACTCCCTGAATCCCGCACAGGCAAATTTTTTCAATCCCGTCACCTGATCAATTGCGATAGCCGCCAATCCTTTGTATTCAGCAGAATAGTTGCTATCCTTCACATTAAGTAAAAAGGTGGCGGGTTTATTGTTTTGCAAAGATTTAATATCGGTAAATATAAATGAACCATCCTCATTGCTGCATCCATTGGAAACTTCATTTTTTACAGTCCCCAATGCCGGTATGTCTTTAACTGAAAACGTATTAACAGTTGCTTTTTTACGAATGGCAGCATACCTTTCCGTGATATTTTGTCCCTTAAAATCATGGCTGGCAGTGCCTTCAATCATCAGCTTTCCACCCTTATTCACATATTCTTCCAGAAATTTCAAAACCTCTTCCTTCGAATACTGGGGATAAAGGAAAATAACCGCATCGAACTGATGGCCGCATAACACCGGTTTATTCCCGGCATTTAATTTTAATTTTCCGCTTGAAATCA
>JAHEYS010000190.1 GCA_023251475.1 Prolixibacteraceae bacterium | reverse complement strand
CGTCCCTCGGGTTTCTTTTGACTAAAAGTCTGATTCGAGCTCAGGAGATTCAACAGCAGGAGACCCAATATCCAAAAAAATAATTTGTTTTTCATCTTTGTTATCTGTCTTGTTCTTTAAAAACTTATTTGATATTGAATACCCCGGTATTATTTGCCAGTTCCGGTCCCTCTTCTTTATTTACTGTAAATCCGGCCTGAATACGCGACCAGTTATTAAACTGGCAGGTCCCTCCGATCAGGTAAACTGTCGATATGTTCCTCGAAATATCCGTGTTAGCATCATAAATATCATATTTGAGGATCAGCTGCAGACTGTCCGGGAATACAATTTAAGGGTTTATAACTATCGTTCAAAAGAACAGCATAAATTGATTCCCTTAAGTGATTCTGACATTGGATATTACAAGTAACAACATTAAATATTTCATATCTGCCCCTTCATTATTACAGGTATTACTTACATCTGCAACAATTCGTTCAACAGACTATTTTCATTTATTGTCAGCTGCAAAATTGGGTGGAATAAATCCGGCGGCCTATACCATACAATGTGTATTTCATCTAACCGTTTTAAGGTAGGTTGATCTGAATTTAGGTAAGGGAGAATTCGTCCGTCACTAAGTCCGGACGCCACTATTAGTCACTTAGTCCGGATCCCACCGGGAGTGGGGCCCGGACTAAGTGAGAAGATGATCAATGATCCTGATTGTTGATCAATGCCTTTTCATCATCACGCACCCATTCGGGCTGAATATTGTAATGATGAATATCGTATTGATGGAGTGTAGCGCCAACTTTTTGAAGAATGAACTCAAAACTGGAGATGAGCATATCCGCTTCAAGATCCAGGTGAGCTTCAAACATCATTTCACGATCATCCAGTTTCCAAACATGTACATGATGTATATTCTTGACCCCTTCAATCTTCGCCACCTCGACGGCAATTTCTTCAATGTTGATTTGGGATGGGGTAAATTGCATAAAAATCCTTACCGAGGAATAGAAAATTTCCCAGCTACTGTATATCAAATAGATAGAAATAAGGATTGTGAGAACTCCATCCACCCAATACCATCCGAACAACGTGATGGCAAATCCGCCGATAAAGACCCCGACAGAAGTGAGCATATCAGTAAACAGGTGCAAATAGGCGGAACGGATATTCAGGTCTGTATCAGCCCCTTTCTTGACAAGAAGCGCGCTTATTCCGTTAAAAAGGATCCCCAGTGCGGCAAGATATATTACGATATTTCCCTCTATCTCCCTGGGATTCAATAGTCTTTCGATCGCTTCATGAATCAGTACTGTGGCAATGATCATCAGTGATGCAGCATTTATGAACGCTGCAAATATGTTGGCCCGTTTGTACCCAAAGGTCTGCTTTAATGTTCGCTTTCTTCCTGAAAGCCTGGCTGCAATATAACTGAAAAGAAGGGCAAGAACATCACTGAAATTATGCGCGGCATCGGAGAGAAGCGCCATACTACCTGATAACAAACCTCCGATAATCTGAGCAACAGTAATTGCAATATTAAGGAGAATGGGAAGAAACAGAATTTGTCCCTTTGCATGGTGGTGATGGTGATGTTCGCTGCTCATATGAATTGTCACACTTTTGACCGGTGGAATCTGATTTTTAAAAAGCACTTGTAATAATTACAAACTGGGATAGTATAAGTTCATTTGTTTTTCTCCTCTTTTTCAGGAACCTAAAAAATAATTTGCTGAAAGTGGAAACTAAATATCTTTGTACCCAAAATAGAAGGTCATGATGTCATTTTTTCCGATACGAAATATAATTTTTGACCTTGGTGGGGTTATCCTCAATATCGATCCGCAACGCACCATTGATGAGCTTCGGAATCTTGGCTGGAAAGATTTTTATCAGGGCGGCAACCAGTCGTTGAACAGGGAGCTGTTTTTTCAGCTGGAGAAGGGGGATTCTTCCCCCGGGACATTTCGCGAGAATGTCAGACAGCAGGTTAAATATGAGATCACTGATATCGCAATTGACCATGCCTGGTCTGCGATGATTCTCGATATGCCGGCAGACAGAATAAGGTATCTCGAGGAACTGAAAAAAACCTACCGGATATTTTTACTGAGTAACACCAATGAAATTCACCGGATAAAATTTCACCGTGATTTTGAGCTGGAATACGGTTACCCTTTTGATCATCTGTTTGAACGGAACTTCTATTCCCATCAAATGGGGATGCGTAAACCCGATCCCCGGATTTACTTCCAGGCATTAAACGAAGCAAACCTGATTCCGGAAGAGACCCTTTTTATTGACGATATGAAAGAAAATATTGAAGCCGCAAAGCTGACAGGTATGAAGGTTTTACATATCACTCCAGGAACTTTGCTGGAGATGTTGCCCGATTACCTGAAAGAGAATGAGATTTAATCGCTTTATTTCCCATTTTTATTCAGATTTAGGAATTTCTTAACGCACTCACAAAGTGTCCGAATTTATTTCAGGAGGGATTCCTGATTTTCAACCCTCTATTCCCCGGATAAAATAGTTCCAAACCGGATCGTTGGGAGGAGGTGCAATAATTGTGACCGATTCTCCGGTCACGGGATGGATAAATTCAATTTTTCTGGCATGGAGGTGTATTCCTCCGTCGCTGTTCGACCGGGGGAAACCATATTTGAGATCGCCCTTTATATGGAGGCCGATGGCTGCCAATTGAGCCCTGATCTGATGGTGCCGTCCGGTATGAAGCGCTATTTCGAGCAGATGAAACCGGTCGGAGGAGCCCAGGTAGCGGTAAGTCAGGCTCGCCTTTTTTGATTCCTTCCGCTCATTTTGAAACGCAACCGATTTATTTTGCTTTGTGTCGCGCACCAGCCAGTGATCTAACTGACAGGTTAGGGGTTCGGGTTTTTTGTCAACCACTGCCCAATAGGTCTTGCGGATTGCCCCCTCCTCCTTGAACATTTCATTCAGGCGGGTGAGCGATTTTGAAGTTTTTGCAAAAAGAACTGCGCCACTTGTGGGACGGTCAAGGCGGTGTGTCACCCCCAGGAAGACATTGCCAGGCTTATTGTAACGCACTTTGATATAATCCTTTACCTCATCTCCCAATGTGCGGTCGCCGGTAATATCACCCTGAACAATGTCACCGCACCGCTTATTTATGGCAATAATGTGATTATCTTCAAATAAAACGGATAATTGGACCATTAAAGAAATGATTATAAATAATTATTACGTATCTGATAATTAAGTCATTGCAACTGGCAGCTGGTAATTGGCGATTGGCGATTACCTAAATTCTTTCTTCAGATATCTATGTTTTAATCCTTAAATAAGCCATAATTTTGCATTTATCAGCCAGCTGCTAACAGCTGGCTGATAGTAGCTAGTTGCCTGCAGTTTAATCGTACTGCTCTTTTTCGCTTGGAAAGTCACGTGATTTTACATCAGCAACATAACTGGACACCGCACCTTTAATTTCAGCGGCAAGATTCAGGTAACGACGCAAAAATCTGGGTGAGAATTCCTGTGTAAGCCCCAGCATATCGTGAATAACAAGTACCTGTCCATCGACATACCTGCCGGCGCCAATCCCAATTACAGGAATCTTCAACTCCTCAGCCACCAGTTTACCGAGCTTTGCCGGGATTTTCTCCAGAACGATGCCAAAACAGCCTGCCTGTTCGAGCAGACGGGCATCCTCCAGGAGTTTTTGTGCCTCTATCTCCTCCTTTGCCCTTACGGTATAAGTTCCATATTTGTGGATCGACTGGGGCATCAGACCCAAATGACCCATAACTGGAATACCTGCCTGGACAATCCGTTCCACCGACTCGATCACCTCTTTGCCACCTTCAAGTTTAACCGCATCGGCATGGGTAATTTTCATGATCCTGATGGCAGAGTTTATTGCCTCGAGTGAGTTTCCCTGGTAGGTCCCAAAAGGCATATCCACCACTACCAATGCCCTGGTTACCCCCTTAACCACCGATTTTCCGTGATAGATCATCTGTTCGAGGGTAATCGGCAGCGTTGTTTCGTTCCCGGCCATCACGTTGGAGGCTGAATCGCCCACCAGAATCACATCAATCCCCGCCTCATCGACCAGTCTGGCCATGCTGTAATCGTATGCAGTAAGCATCGAAATCTTTTCGCCGTGTAGCTTCATCTCAGCTAGAACATGGGTTGTGACCCTTTTCACCTCTTTCTGTACCGACATATCTTTTATTTCAACTGTGAATTTTACACGTCAAAAGTAGAAAAAACAAGCAATCTCCGGAGCGAATGGTGAAATATTCGTTCCGGAGATTCCATTTATTTGCCTCAAATAATTAAACCCGGAGGAAAATTTTCTTCTGGTACAGGTAATAAAGTAGTAACCATTCAATAACAATTGATCCCAGAATCACGATCCATTCCCCCATCGGTGCAGAGAGGCATCCCAGGAAAAATTTGGAAGCATGATCAAAATCGATGATTGAATGTCCCAGGTAGATCGTAATGGAATTCATCCCGATTACCTTAAAAAACAACACTTTATAGGAAAGGATTCCTTGGGTCCACTCTTTTACATCAATTGAAAAATAGAAAAGCGATAACAATATTGCGCTGATTCCTGCTGCCAGCATATTAAATGGAACAGTCCAGCATGCCTTGATAATTGGATAAAATGGGGAAAGAATAAGGGCAACTGCCACAAGTGCGGCGCCACCAATAGCCAGAGTCGCCGCTTTACGTTTCGATGCCGGGCCGCCGTCACGCAGCACTGACCCCGCAAGGGCACCCATAAGCGTAACCGTAATCGCTGAAACAATACACAGTAATCCTTCCGGATCATAGATTTCGCCATGTAATCTTCCCGGCATCAGAATGCGATCGAGCCATGCATTCATACACCACTGGGGATCCAACAGAAGGCCCGCCCCATGCCCGGGTACTGGAATGGCAAGCTGCAGGATTGCAATACCGGACATTATGCCGATTAGCCACACTACACGGGTTTTAAATGATTTGGTATATAATACAATGGTTGCAGCAAATAAATAACCAAGACCGATCTGTCCAAGGACACTGGCTATTCTCATATCTGAAAAACCATCAAAATCGCGCCTCAGATTGCCGTTATAGATAATCCCCAAAATAACCAGCAGGATACCCCTTTTAAGAATCTTTTTAAAAAGCAATTTCCGGTTTACCCCTAGTTCTGCCTTGGCAGTTACTGCATAAGGGATTGCGACACCAGAGATAAACATAAACATAGGAAAAATAAGATCTTCAAAGTGAAATCCTTCCCACCTTACATGTTCCATCTGATCTGCAATCACCTTCAGCCACCCCCAGCTTGTTGCCTTTGCCAAAGCCACAATCAGGCTCCCCCCGCCAACAATCCACAGCATATCAAATCCACGCAATACATCCAGCGATTGCAACCGCTCCGGCTGCTTCAGCTCACTCTTTTTTGTTTTCATTTATTGTTATTTTGGGATTAATATAGTTTGCTCAAAGTTATACAATTTGAATTAAGGTGCAACTCTGATCTGTTTTTGAACTTTAACTTTAATTAAGGCTATAACGATTTAGTATTTAACCTGCACTTTGCCGTGACAACAGGGGCCAGCGGCAACAGCCGACCCGGCAGGATTCGCCTGACAGGTCAGGTCGGAGTGGTGAATTCTGCCTTAAAATATTTAAGCATTAAAGTTCTTTTACCCCTTTATTCTCCGAAAAGTTCCCGTAAGCCAAATTTCCGATTAACAATCCCCTCCCTACTCCTTGTCATATTGATATCCCCTTCCTGCTGTCGTTTTGTCACAAAAAGTGACACCACAAAAAATTTGCCGCGACTTTATTATGCCATTATTACCAGATAATGCCCTTTCACCAAATTGGCACAACGATTGGAGGGAAAAGAATAATCGGAATAAAAATTGAATCAACAATTTAAAAAAATATAAAAAATGGGCAAAATTATTGGAATTGACTTAGGAACGACCAACTCCTGTGTTGCCGTAATGGAAGGCAACGAACCGGTGGTGATTCCCAACAGCGAAGGAAAGCGGACTACCCCTTCAGTCGTGGCGTTTGTTGAAAACAGCGAACGTAAGGTTGGAGATCCTGCAAAACGTCAGGCGATTACGAATCCTGCAAAAACGATCTCCTCGATCAAACGCTTTATGGGTGAGCCATATACAAATTTATCAAAAGAGATAAAGAGAGTGCCTTTCTCTGTTATACAGGGTGATCATGACACACCAAGGGTAAAGATTGACGACCGTTTTTATTCACCCCAGGAAATTTCAGCAATGGTACTTCAGAAAATGAAGAAAACTGCTGAGGATTACCTCGGACAAGAGGTGACTGAGGCTGTCATTACCGTACCGGCTTATTTTAACGATTCGCAGCGTCAGGCAACTAAGGAGGCAGGGGAAATTGCAGGTTTAAAAGTACGCCGTATCATCAATGAACCAACAGCTGCTTCACTGGCATATGGCCTTGACAAGATGCATAAGGATATGAAGATTGCTGTTTTTGACCTGGGTGGCGGTACATTTGATATCTCGATCCTTGAGTTGGGCGACGGCGTTTTTGAAGTTAAGTCAACCGACGGCGATACCCACCTTGGCGGGGATGATTTCGACCAGGCAATTGTCGACTGGCTTACCGACGAATTCAAGAAAGACGAAGGAGTTGATCTTCATAAAGATGCAATGGCTTTGCAGCGTCTGAAGGAGGCTGCCGAAAAGGCGAAAATCGAACTTTCAAGCTCTACACAAACGGAGATCAATCTCCCGTATATTATGCCGGTTAACGGTGTACCAAAGCACCTTGTGAAGACACTTACCCGTGCCAAATTCGAACAACTGTGCGACAAACTGATCAATGCTACAATGGAACCTTGCCGGAAAGCATTACAGAACGCAGGTATGACCATCAAAGATATCGACGAAGTTATTCTCGTTGGGGGTTCAACCCGTATTCCGGCGATCCAGGAAAAAGTTCAGAGCTTCTTTGGAAAAGCACCTTCAAAAGGGGTAAATCCTGACGAGGTTGTTGCCATTGGCGCAGCCATTCAGGGTGGAGTCCTTTCAGGTGAGGTAACCGACGTTTTATTGCTCGACGTTACTCCCCTCTCCCTGGGTATTGAAACCATGGGTGGTGTGATGACAAAACTGATCGAAGCCAATACAACGATCCCAACCAAAAAAGCGGAGACCTTTACCACAGCTGCCGACAGTCAGCCATCGGTTGAGATCCATGTGCTTCAGGGAGAACGCCCAATGGCTTCAGGAAATAAAACGATTGGCCGCTTCCACCTTGACGGTCTGCCACCCGCGCCGCGTGGTGTCCCGCAAATTGAGGTTGCTTTTGATATTGATGCCAACGGAATTCTTCATGTGACAGCTAAAGACAAAGCCACCAATAAGGAACAGTCGATCAGGATCGAAGCGACAACAGGTCTCACCGACGAGGAGATCAGAAGGATGAGAGACGAAGCTGCAGCAAATGCAGAATCGGATAAACAGGCAAAGGAAAAGGTTGAAAAACTGAATCATGCCGACAGCCTGATTTTCCAGACCGAAAAACAACTGAAAGAGTTCGGGGATAAACTTCCGGCTGATAAAAAAGGACCTATTGAAGCAGCCCTGGGAAAATTGAAGGATGCCCATAAAGCTCAGGACCTGGCGGGTATTGATGCCGCAACTGCAGAACTCAACGCTGTGTTCCAGGCAGCATCACAGGAGATGTACAATGCAGCCAGTGCACAGGGTCAGGGAGAGCATGCCGGACCTCAGGCTGGTCAGGGTCAGGGTTCGCAACAACAAGGACCAAAAAGCGATGGCGAAGTTACTGACGTTGATTTTGAAGAGGTGAAGTAAAGTCGATTAAAAACGATAATCAAAAATAGGGAAACCGCAGTAAACATCTGATTTACTGCGGTTTTTTATTCCAAAAATAAATCTTAATTATTACGGGATCTTCAGTAACAAGATTAAACAAATTCGTGGGATAGATCTTAATTTTTGAATTGTGATTATATATTTCAGTTTTTAGTTGTTCTCCACACCGATAATTTCCTCGTCGGTTAGTCCATATAGCTGATACGCCATCTTGTCAATCGCTTTGTCAGTGGTGTCGATCTGGTGTTTAACAGCAAGGACTTTAGTCGATTCCTGAATAAAATAATCTTCCCATTCGGCTTTTTGTGACAGCGTGAGCTTTACTTTGCTCTTTTCAAGCTCTTTTAAAAACTCATTAAACGGTATTTGAAACCAATTTTCAAGTTTGGCCGATAGCTTTTCCAAATTGTATTCGCGCTGTAAATTGCGGGTAAATTTTGAGCTAAGAATTCGCAGATCGGAAGTTAACTGGGTACGTACAGTTGCCAGGTGCGCAAGCGTTGCGGTCTGTTCTTCGTTTGCCTGCGGAACCGGAAAATGCTCAAAATAAACTTTGCGGATTTCGCGAGTGCCGCCCTGAAGTTCGGGGCAGTTGTGCCAAATCCAAAGTTTTGCCAGTAAAGAATTGAATACAGCAGTGAGGAAAAGTAACGAAACAGAATCATCTTGTGCAGTAAGGATAAAGCTTTTATCGTTACTGAAAAAGCCACTTTCGTCGTACATGAATGGAAACACCGAAGTCATATTGGGATAGATGATTTTTGGTTTGGCAAATTCACCTTGATAGCTAATACTGTCTTGTGTTTCAAACCATTTGCCGCTTGTCTTTTTGCGAGCGCCATAGTCGCCAGTTTGTTTCAGTCGGTCATATCCAAATGAAAGCAAATGTTGTTTGATAGACGGATAATTCTCAATATCCAATTTGAGAGAAGGGAATGTGCCTATCAGATATTCATAACCCGTTATTTCATAAGCCGATATATCTCTTCCCCGTACCATTGGCCTGATGAGTTCTGCACTCCCGGTATCGGCAGCGATTAACCTTTGGCGGGTTTCTTCATCAATATAAAAAGCATTATTGTAACCTGTAAGTATTCCTCTATAAATTGAAACCGGCAAATCTTTCAGTTCAATACCCATCAACTTCATCTTTTCCAACTTCCGGGAATCACTATATGGTTGAATACTCCATTCCACTTCTCCAAACCTGGAGGTGGGATAGTCGTATAGATTGCCTTCTACCTCTGTCATAAAATCACCGTGATAGGTTTTCCGGTTGAGCGATAAGACTTTTACATAATCCATTCGCTCGCTTTTTTGCGTTACGAAAATGCAGACAATAGTTGCAGCTTCCTGGAAAAACTGGATGTCGCCAAAGTTCAATATTTGACACAAACCAGTTTTCGACAGGAATTTCCGAAGTGGCTTACCATAAGTGACCAACATCCATTTATTGGGCATAATGAACGATTGAATGCCCCCATTCCTTAATAATTTATATCCACGTTCGGTAAAAAGACAATAGAGGTCAGCTCCCTTATCGAATGTTTCGTAACCGCATTTTTTGAGTATTTCACTCATTTCGCCCATGCTCTGGAGCTGAACGTAAGGAGGGTTTCCAATCACCACATCAAAGCCAGCTTTGTTAAACCCGTAAATTGAGTCATAGTCTGAAATAGTATCTAACTTTTCGGCATATTCATAGACTTTTTTTGAGAGGTCTGCAGCTTCCTTTGACAATGCCAGGGCTTGCTCCGCTTTTGATTGCGCCTCAAGCGATTTTTCTTTGATCAGTTTAAGGTAGTCTGGTGTTTTGGCTTTGGGAACTTCAATAAATGGCGTTTCTATTTCCTTTCGACCAAATACTTGTGGAAATTCGCGTTCCCAGTCAAAGGCTTTGTCACCAGCTAAAGCAGGATCGCTGATTAAGGAATTACCACATTTGATGTTGTTATTCAGATCGTTTAGCTTGCGGTTAGGTTGAGCGGTGCGAAGCCATAACGAAAGTTTGGCAATCTCAACGCTCTCTTGGTTCAGATCGACCCCAAACAGGTTGTTTTCCAGAATGCTTTTTTCGATGTCGCTAAAGATGATCGGAACGCCCAGAAGTTTGGCTTGCAATTCGTCGATGTACCGGTGTTCGGAAATTAAAAAGTCGAGCGCCTGATTTAAGAAAGCGCCCGAGCCACAAGCCGGGTCGCAAATGGTGAGTTGCAACAACCAGTTTTGATAGGTTTTCAACTTGTCGAGCAACCCATGTTTGGTTTTCAGTTGTCGTTTTTTGTCGGTGGCATACTCTTCTTCAATAATCTGAAGTTCTGCTTTCTTTTCGATGCAAAGTTTTCCAACGGTGTTTTCAACAATGTATTTGGTAATGTATTTCGGTGTGTAAAAAACCCCGTCTTTTTTGCGCCTGCTTCTTGTTTTGTCGATTTCCTCTCCGGCCAATTGCGCATTGATCTCGTCGAGTTCGTTCAACGAGTTTTCAAAAATATGCCCCAGTATATTCACGTCAATTTCGCTGGCAAAATCGTATTCCGAAAATTTATATGCGTGCTTGAATAACAATTCATCGTCGATGAGTATTGTATCGAGTACCTCGTCAGGTTTAAACAAACCACCATTGTAAGCAAACACATCGTACCGTTTTCCTTTGTAACCTGTATTCAGATATTCAAAATATTTCTTAAATCGTTGGTAAAGTGGAATTTCAACATCACGTTCCTGTAAGTCTCTCCAATCGTTTAGGATTAAACGCACTGAATTTGGCGGCAGCAAATGGCGGTCTTCGGCAAAAAACAGGAACAGAAACCGGTCTAACAACTTTTGCGATTTCTTGAATAACGTAAGTGAATCGAATTGCGGATTAAGAGAAACAAGGTTTTGGTGCAACCCGAGTTTAAAGAGCGAGTAATCCTGATACAATTTTTTGGTTATGACATCTTCCTGACTTAATGATTCCTCTTTTATCTTTTTCGGCAGACCATTTTTTATTGACTCGAATGAAAGACATAAGTAGAGAATTTCGAAATCGGCTTTCGACAAGGTAAACAGGTTGAATTCGATGTGTTCAATGGCATTGTCGATATAGAAACGAAGCTTCTCGAAGTTGGATATCACCACATACTCGCAATCGGACTGATTGTTTTTGTAGCCAAAAGCCTGTGATTCAATTTTGCTTAAATCGATCGTGTTGGCTCCCTTTAACTCAATTACCGCTTTAACGTTATTATTAATGATGATGGCGCCATCGGCTTTTTTACTGTCTTTGATGTTTTTGTGCTCGGTGGTAAGATTAAAGTTTGGCGTAGGATTTTTGACATACCCTAGAATTTTAACGAACAAGTCGATTAAGAATTCGCCCTGATATTGCTCCTCTTTGCTGTTTCGGATATTCTCCTGAATGCCGGTATTTCCGAAATAGGTTTGAAACTCAAGATACTTTGCATTGATTAACTCACCATCAAGCTGTTTTAGATATTTCTGTCCAACGGTTTTTTGAAAAAGGGCCATTGTAAGTAAGGTTTTTCTTTAAAACTCAAATTTACATAAAAAATGGATTCGTGCGAAGGCTAAATCGCAGCTCTTTTGCAAACTTTGGTTGCGGGTCAGTTACCTTCGTCAACTCCATGGCACGAGTGTGGTTTGCAAACATGTTGATTTATGTGTTTAAAGTGCAGTTAAAATAAATCATTGAAGCATATCCGGGGAATTAATTACGCTTTTATCGTAAAAGACGACATTGAAATGGAATATTTGAACACCTTACCACTCCGTCAGTTTGGTTTAACCTATTGACGGTGAAATTACACATCCTAATTCTTCAGGCATCCGACAGGAACTACCAAAACACCATCATTACGACAATAAGCATATTGACCTCCGGTTATGACCATTAAGAATGAAGCTTGTCCCATTTTAGCCTCATCAATTTTTGCTTTTAAAGCCAATAGATTCTGAGCAGCTTCCTCAATCTGTTTGTTTCCTAACTTTACTTCTATCGCTGCCCAACGACCATCTCTTAGCCGAACAATCAAATCTGATTCTAATCCACTCTTATCACGATAATGAAACACATCACCATCAATCGCTTGCGCATAAATACGAATATCTCGTGTGCATAAAGATTCAAACAGGAAACCAAAAGTATTAAAGTCGTTCAACAATCCATCCGGATTTGTTCGCAACACTGCCGTAGCAATTGAGGGATCAACAAAATGTCTTTTTGCCGAAGTGCGTATTGCCGACCTGGAACGCATTGACGGCAACCAGGCTGGCAAATCTTCCACCACAAAAATTCTTCGTAACGCATTTAGGTAAGAACTAATTGTTTTATCTGAAATTGAAACTTCTGTTGCTTCTATATCCTTTTTAATGGTTTGTATCGACGCTAATGTAGCTACATTTCTTGCAAGAGATCGCAACAATAAACGAACTCTTTCGGGATTTTTTTCCACATCATCAACGCGTGACACATCATGATTGATCACAGCCTCAACATAATCTCTTGACATGCGTAACGCTGATGTTTCATTCTTCATGACGCTGGCAGGCCATCCACCTCTGCATAAAACAAAAGCTATTTTTTCTATAGACAATTCCGACATCGACTCGACAGCTTGATTCCCTTCAAACAGATCACCTAATGATACTGTGCCATTCGATTCATTCGATTCAAATAGACTCATAGGACGCATCAACATTCGGGAAAACCGTCCGGTTCCGGTATGTGCTGTTACGTTATCAGCAGGTATTGCAGAGCCTGTCAAAATAAACTGACCGGCATCTCCTCTTTTATCTACTTCAAATCTGACTGCATCCCACAAAACCGGAGCCATTTGCCACTCATCAATTAATCTTGGTGTTTCACCTTTGAGTAACAATGAAGGCTTTGTGTCGGCCATTGCCTGGTAAGATGCCGAATTATCCGGATCTTGCATATACAAAATGCTCTTTGCCGCAATAGATGCAGTACGT
>JAHEYS010000469.1 GCA_023251475.1 Prolixibacteraceae bacterium | reverse complement strand
CTTCAACGTAATTCTGCTCTCCGGCATCGCTCCATTCACCTCCGCCTTCACCTTTCCAAAGGCCATTCGTCCCCTGAACACGGAATCCCAGGGAGTAAGGACGCGGAAGATTAGTATCGTGTGTGACAATGATGGTCTCACCGTTGGCACATTTGATCATCGATGTTACAATATCTCCCAAATTAAAGTTTATGTTGTGATAAGGATGGTCTTTGCTGACATGATCGTCAATGAATTTACTTAATCCCCTTGATTTTGTAGCCATTGCAGAAAGGGTCAGAAACCGGTTTCCGCGGTTGATATCCAGGTAAACGCCGATAGGACCAAGCCCGTGAGTAGGGTAGAGGTCTCCATTTCGTCGTACGGCATGAAGTCCGCGCCATTGCGCTTCAGAATGTGCCTCTTTCCCAATCTTCAGGTCATTGGTATTTACATCGAATTTTACACCGCGTAAATCGTGCTCATAACCGCAGCGGCAATGAATCAACTCACCGAACAGGTTGGTACGTACCATGTTTAAAATAGCCATTACATCGCGGCGATAACAAACATTTTCAAGAATCATCACCTGGTTCCCGGTCTGTTCATGCACATTCACCAAATCCCAGCACTCTTCAATTGTATTTGCAGCAGATACTTCAACGCCAGTATAAGGAACTCCGGCCTTCATTGATGCGATGGCCATGGGAACGTGCCATTCCCAGGGTGTTGCAATGATCACGGCATCCAGCACCTCATTTTTAAGCATCTCTTCAAAGGCATGATCGCTGCCGGTATAGGCTTTTGGAGCTTTCATCCCATTTTTTTCCACCATTTTTTGAACCCTGTCAATGGCTGCCTGACTGATATCACATATTGAAACAACTTCCACACCACCAACGGTGATCGAATCATGGACATGACCGCTTCCCCGGCCGCCAATCCCGATAAAACCAACCCGTACGATAGCCGGATCACGTTTAACCGGCTCTTTACTTTTCTCCTTTTTCTGACCAAAAACCTGGTTGTCAGTTAAAACCATTCCAGCGATACCCACTCCGGCAACAGTTCCCATTTTTACAAAATCCCTGCGGTTTGTTCTCATTTTTAATTCTTTAGTTATGAAGTTCTACCTTTTATTGGAGTGGTGTAAAATTGAACAATCAAAACCAGAAAATGAAATATTTTAATAGCTTTGTGCCGTTAATTTTAAAATTATTATTTATGAAGCAAAAATGTCTGGTGCGCCGGGCGAGTCATGTTTTAACATTCCGGAAATTTGGAAGAAAAGGGTACTCGATTTTTCAGAGTATTCACAAAACGGTGCGAATAGGGAGTTTGAGTATTTCCTATTTATTGTTCGCCATTCCTTCCAATGCTCAAAGAAACATGATGGTTGTCGGACACGACACAATCAGCTCAATAAAAGATATTGAAGTTGAAGAGGTTGTGGTCAGCGCACAGCGGGCTCCTGTCGCCTTCTCGCAGGTAGCACGCATTGTAAAAGTAATCGGGAAGGAAGAGATTCAGTCGGCGCCTGTCCAGAGTATCCAGGACCTGCTCAGGTATGCACTAAATGCCGATGTCAGGCAACGCGGAAATCTTGGCGTCCAGGCTGATGTAAGTATTCGCGGAGGTTCATTCGACCAGGTACTTATCCTGCTCAACGGAATCAATATCAACGATCCCCAAACCGGTCACCACTCACTCAATCTTCCGGTTTCCTTAGATGCCATCGAGCGCATCGAAATCCTCGAGGGTCCCGCTTCCCGAACTTACGGACCCAACGCCTTCAGTGGCGCAATCAACATCATCACAGGCACATCAGACAATCCCAACCTTAAAGCCCGTTTGAGCGGAGGGGAGTATGGTTTTTATGATGCCGGATTATCAGCCACATTGATCAACGGAAAAGTGAAGAATTTCATCTCCGCTGACCACCGTAGTTCTGATGGTTACCAGAAAAATACCGATTTCAATCTTACAGACGCCTTTTACCAGGGGAAATTAAATTCAAAAGTGGGGGCTCTTGACTGGCAATTAGGACATTCAGAAAGAAGTTTTGGTGCCAACAGCTTTTACACACCCGCCTATCCCGACCAATTCGAACAGGTTAAAACCACCTTTGCCTCCGTTAAATTGGAAACGGGCGAAAAACTGCATTTTGCACCTTCTGTTTATTGGCGAAGAAATCAGGACCGTTTCGAACTTTTCAGATACCCTGAATCAACTCCAGCCTGGTATAAAGCTCATAATTATCATCTTACGGATGTTTATGGCGCCAATTTAAATACATGGTTCACTTCTCCAATTGGGAAAACAGCCATTGGCGCCGATTTCAGAAGTGAAAATATCTGGAGCACGGTGCTTGGAAAACCGCTGGACAATCCAATACCCGTTCGGGGTGAAAATGGTATCAACTTTGCCAAATCGGATTCCCGGACAAATTTTGGCTTATATGCCGAGCACTCCATATATCTGGAAAAATTCACCGCATCGGCAGGGATCATGGCTAACTGGAATTCCCAGCTGGGATCAGCGTGGAACTTATTCCCTGGGATTGACATAAGCTATCATTTGTCAGATATTATAAAATGGTATGCATCAGTTAATTCATCGTTACGGATGCCCACATTTACCGACTTGTATTATTCAAGTCCAACAAATATTGGAAATTCGTCACTGCTCCCTGAAAAGGCGATTGAGTATGAATCTGGTTTCAAATACCGGTTAAAAGGGGTGGAAGGGCATTTAGCCTATTTTCATCGTAGTGGAAAAAACATGATCGATTGGGTCAAAAAGCCGGATGAGAATATTTGG
Source organism: Prolixibacteraceae bacterium (assembly GCA_023251475.1). Classification (GTDB taxonomy): domain Bacteria; phylum Bacteroidota; class Bacteroidia; order Bacteroidales; family Prolixibacteraceae; genus JAAFHB01. The sequence continues at coordinate 1,355 of JAHEYS010000469.1, read as the reverse complement.
TACGCACAAAATATTACAATACTTAATACAGATGGCCTTGAGTTATCTGCAAAAATTAATCCCCGGAAGCTTTTTGATAAAAAGCTCTTTATCAAATCAATCAATTTATCGTGGTCATGGCTGAACCAGGATAAGCAATCGGGAATTTATGCATCAAAGTACGTTCTTGATTTTTTGAAGCATAAGATTAACCTTAGCCTTTCGCATGAGGTCATAAAAAACGTGGGGATAAACTGGGAATTCTCTTACCAGGACAGAAACGGGACCTACACCAACTGGGAAGGGTCCAAATATGGGAATGAGGTTGATTACAAGCCATTTGTACTAATTGACAGCCGGTTATACTGGAACAGAAAAAATACAAATGTTTATCTGGAAGTTACAAACCTTTTAGACAGAGGGTATTATGATTTTGGAAATATTCAGCAGCCAGGTAGATGGCTGAGGATCGGAGTTATCCATCAATTCAATCTGTAACCATTTATTGCCGTTATCCGGTCCCATTTCTTCCAACTTATTGTTGAAGGCGGAAAAATTACTATCTTCGCAATGCAAAAATAAACGAAGATTATATGTTGAAAGGAATTTTAGCCATTTCCGGGCAACCGGGACTTTTTAAGGTGATCTCTGAAGGTAAAAACAACGTAGTGATTGAATCATTACTAACAGGTAAAAAATCAACGGCTTACGCTGATGCCAAAATGAGTACACTCGAAGATATTGCCATTTATACTTTACAGGAAGATATACCTTTAAAGAAAGTATTCAGGAAAATTCACGACAAGGAGAATGGTGGTCAGGCAATTAACGTCAAATCGTCACCTGACGAACTTAAAAAATATTTTGCTGAGATATTACCTGAATATGATAAGGAACGCGTTTATGGTTCAGATGTGAAAAAAGTACTCTCATGGTATAATTTACTTAATGAAAAAGGATTACTCCTATTCGATGAGGAGATGCCCGAAGAAGAGGTGAAGGATGAGGAATCAACTTCTGAAGAAGCTTCATTGTAATTTACATTACATTTATTGAAACATTTATAAATTAAGAGAGCGGAAATCCTCAGATTTCCGCTCTCTCTTTGTGATATATTAATATTAATAACAACTTCGTATAACCTACTTTAATTTACTATCAATTAAATCTTTAAGCTCATTAAAATGGGATTCTTCAAATCCTGTGGTCATGAAAATAATTTTCCCGCTTTGATCAATTAAAAAGCTTCTGGGGATCACCCCGGACGCAAAAAGCGCATAAACCTTTCTTTTGAGATCCGGCAAAACAGGGAAGGAGAGGTGCTGATCTTTTCCAAATTTCAGGACTTCTTCCCATGAATGTTCACGACCAAAGGT
>JAHEYS010000468.1 GCA_023251475.1 Prolixibacteraceae bacterium | reverse complement strand
TTTTTCGCAAAGCGGATTCAGGATGAGCGTCTGAGGCTTGGACTTCCGGAGCGCAAAGATTTATATCCTAAATTTGTGGAACCCGGCAACGGATTTAAAAAATATGGTAAACCAATATATCTGGATACCAATCAGTCGTTTGAAAAACGAGCTAAATACCTGATTTCACGCCTTTCAGTCGAAGAAAAGGCAATGCTGCTCGACCACAAGGGTCCCAATCTTGAAAGGTTGAATATCCTTTCCGATAAATGGAATCAATGTTTGCACGGCGTGGTGTGGAATAAGCCAACGACTATGTTTCCTATTTCCACAGCAATGGGAGCAACCTGGGATCCCGCACTGATTCATGAGGTTGCCACCGCCATTTCGGACGAAGCAAGGGCGATCTACAATGGCTGGCACAACGATCCCAATTTCGAGGGTGAAAAAAAGGGATTAATCTACCGCGCCCCGGTTGTGAATATTAGTCGTAATCCTTACTGGGGCCGTATCAATGAAATATACAGCGAAGATCCTTTCCTTACTGGCCGAATGGGGGTGGCTTATGTAAAAGGTCTGCAGGGGAATGACCCCAAATATCTGAAGCTTGTTTCTACTTTGAAGCATTTCGCTGTAAACAATGTGGAAACCGACCGGCAAAAACTAAATGCCAATGTTGATGAAAGATGGCTTTTTGAATTCTGGCTCCCCCATTTCCGTGATTGTATCGTTGAAGGACAGGCGCAGTCGGTAATGGCCTCCTACAATGCCATCAATGGTGTTCCGAATAATATCAATAAATATTTACTGACAGATATCCTTAAAAAACAATGGGGTTTTGAAGGATTTGTTGTTTCCGATTTAGGAGGTGTACGATCGATGGTTCAGGGACACGAAGCAGGTCAGATGACCTTTGAGGATGCGGTGGCCAAATCAATCATTGCCGGTTGTGATTTCTCCGATAAAGAATACCGTGAAAACATTCCAAAGGCGGTTGCGATGGGTATCCTTCCCATTGATCGGCTGGATGATGCAGTCTATCGTGTGATGCGTGACCGATTCCGGCTGGGTGAGTTTGACGCTCCAAATCTTGTCCCCTTCAGCGAGATTCCAATGCGCGTAATCTGTAGTCCGGAACACCGTAAACTGTCGCTCAATGTGGCCCAAAAATCGATTGTCCTTTTAAAAAACAGCCGAAAACTCCTTCCGCTCGATAAAGCCAAACTTAAAACTATCGCAGTAATTGGTCCCCACGCCAACATTTTTACTGCGGGCGGGTATAGTGGCAAGGCGATCAATCCGGTGACACCATTTCAGGGAATTCAGAACCGGGCTGCGCAGGGAACAAAAGTTTTAACCACTCCGGGAGCTCAAATATTCGCAGTTCAGAGCAAGGATTCTTCGGTTCCACCACCTTTTAAAAAGGAAGAGGAGTTGCAAAAGGCCGTCGAAATGGCAAGAAACGCGGATGTAGTTATTTTATGTCTCGGCACAAACCTTTCCATAGAAGCTGAAGGTCGCGATCGCAAAACGCTTGCCCTTCCGGGAAACCAGCAGGAACTCGTCGAAGCGGTGATGAAAGTGAATCCAAAAACAATTGTTGTTGAGATGAATGCCGGTCCCCTTGCCATCCCCTGGATCAAGGAAAATGTTCCGGCAATTGTCGAAGCCTGGTGGGGCGGCGAAGAGGGGGGCAATGCGATTGCCGATGTATTGTTTGGAAATGTTAATCCGGGTGCGAAAATGCCCCTTACGGTTTATGCTTCCGACAATCAGGTACCTCCTCAGGATGAGTACGATGTTTCAAAAGGTTTTACCTATATGTACCTGAAGGGTGCACCACTTTTCCCATTTGGCCATGGTTTAAGCTATACCACTTTTAAATATTCAGGTTTAAATATTCAGTCCGAAAAAATTAATAAAGAAGGTGTACTTTCAGTTTCTGTCAATGTCAAAAACACAGGAGACAGAACTGGCGATGAGGTGGTTCAGTTGTATATTCACGATGTTGAATGTAGTGTGGTTAGACCTGCAAAGGAACTTCGTGCTTTTGAACGTATCACGCTTCAGCCCGGCGAAACAAAAACAGTTACCATGAAGGTCGATGTGAAGAAACTTGCTTTTTACGATGTGAATTCTCATTCCTTCCTGGTAGAAGCGGGCCTTTTTGATGCATTTGTTGGAAGTTCATCGGATGATATCCGGTTAACAGGACATTTTGAAGTTACAAACTAATAGTTAAAAAAGTGATAAAAAAAACAATTTTACCCCTGTTGGCAGGAATGGTTTTTGCACTTCCTGCCGTTTTTGGCAAAGCAGCTAAAAAACCCAATGTAATTGTGATGATTGCTGACGATCTAGGTAGCGGCGATGTCAGTTGTTTGTTCCGGAATGTTGTAAAAACACCCAATATTGATCGGTTGGCAAAAATGGGCGTAAAATTCAGTTCAGGCTCCGTTCCGGTTGCTCTTTGCGGACCATCACGGGCAGGATTTCTGACGGGTCTTTATCCTCAGCGATTTGGATTTTCTGACAACAATGGAGGTATTCCTGTCACTACACCCATGCTCCCAGGTGTTTTAAAGGAGGCTGGTTATTATACTGCACATATTGGTAAGTGGCATAGCTCCGGACCTATGCCGAATGACCGTGGTTGTTTTGAGGAATCATTATGTTCGCCGAAGTCAAGCCCTTTTATTGACTATTACCACCCTAAACTATCCCGAAACGGAAAAGTCGAAACAAGTGATGAGTATAGTACCGATTTTTTTGCCCGCGAAGTTGAGGAATTCATTGACCGAAACAAGGAAAAGCCTTTTGAACTGACCGTTGCATTTAATGCCCCTCACATTTTGAAAGTGGTAAAAAATGCTCACCTACTTGGGAAAGAATATGATCAGTCTGTTGCGTCCGGGTACCCGATCGATGTACCCAAAAGCCCAACTGCCCGACCTGGGGATTTGGCCAGGTTTATCAAACAGTTTCCAAACGATTCAGCCCGCGCTGATGCTGTAGCCTGTATCTATGCACTCGATCAGGCTGTTGGCCGTATTCTCGATAAACTAAAAAAGACTGGCATCGATAAGAATACTATTATCTTTTTCTTTGGTGACAATGGTGGGCATCCCGAAAACCGGAGTGAGAATCTGCCATTAAGAGATTATAAATGGACCGTTTACGAAGGGGGTGTTCGTACACCCTTCTTTGCAGTTTATCCTGGCGTATTTCCAGCGGGATTCGATTATAAAATGCCTGTAAGCACGCTCGACATTTTTCCTACCTGCGTAGCCTTAACAGGAGCAAAAGCACCTGCCAACCTCGATGGGGTAAATCTTACCCCTTATCTTATTGGCGAGAATAAGAAAGCCCCTCACGAGACACTCTTTTATGCCTTGAGTGGTTTTGGTGCTGTTCGTCAGGATAATTGGAAATTGGTATTAGCTCCTGATGGAAAGTCCGAATTATTTGATCTGTCAAAAGATGTAGAGGAGAAAAACGATCTTTCTTCATCAGAATCAGCACTTATTATCGAAATGACCGGCAAATGGAAAACCTGGTTCGCACAGATGCCGGTTATTAAAAAACCAAACAAATGAAAATAAGTAACCTCTTTTTTTTCTCACTTTGCCTCATAGATACCTCCCTGAGCGGAGCGGTAAAAAGTGGCTCAAAACCGAATATCCTTTTTGTTTTTGCCGACGACTGGGGGCGCTATGCCAGTTGTTACAAAGGTCTCGACGGGCGACCGACGATTAACGACGTGGTTCAGACACCAAACGTCGATCGTGTGGCTAAAGAGGGCGTACTGTTCCGAAATGCCTTTGTTAATGCTCCCAGCTGTACCCCATGCCGCAGCTCTCTTTTCTCGGGTCGCTATTTCTTCAATTGTAACCGTGGGGCTATTCTGCAAGGTGCTGTATGGGATGAATCGATTCCGGTTTACCCGCTGATGCTCAGAGATGCCGGCTACAGCATTGGGAAAAGCTATAAAGTCTGGAGCCCTGGAGCACCTCAGGACGCCCCTTTTGGCGGACAGAAATATGCCTTCGAAAAGGCGGGACGTGCGCCAAACAATTTTTCTGAAGAGGTTACCGCCCTTTGCGGGAATGGAATGGCACTTGCAGAAGCCCGTGAGAAAATCTTCAGTCAGGTTCGCAACAACTTCAACGACTTTCTTGCGCAACGTGCAAAA
>JAHEYS010000467.1 GCA_023251475.1 Prolixibacteraceae bacterium | reverse complement strand
ATGAAAGGTATAAATTTGGGGATTATTTTTCTGATGGCAAGATTCCTGACCGCAGGACAACCACACAGCAGCAATGGGAATAAACCGGTAATAAAATCAGATAAAATGAACACAATCTCACTTATGAAAAAAAGAATCCTGCTGGATTCTTCAAAAGTTCTTTATAATCAGCCGCTTACTCAGGAGGGTTTTTCCAGCTTATGGACTGTTCATCACAGTAAATGGGCGGTTAAAGAGGGATGGCTCGAAGGGGAGAATCCTGGAAACTGGCCTGGTATGGCCATACTCAAACAGAATTTTCCCGGGAATGTGCTCGTGGAATTTGAAGCTCAGACGATACTCCCTTCCTCACATGATATTAATGTAATGTGGAATGGCGAATGGCTAACTGAAACAGACCAGCGGGGAATTGCCTATGTGGCAGGTTTACAGGGTTGGTGGACCGGAAAAGTGGGAATTGAGAAATCAAATGATTATAAATTCATGGTTGGCACACCGCTGTACAATTTTGAACCGGGCAAAATTTACAAAATTCAGGCGGGTAGTATCGACGGCCATTGCTTTATCCTGGCCGACGGGAAGTTACTTTTAGAAGCAATGGATCCCAATCCCATTGATAATTATAAATACACAAAAGTTGGTTTTGAAGCTTATTGCAGCAAGATCCGGATACGGAATATCAAGATCAGACAGATCTTCTGGGAACCGGTTGATATGAAATATGAGGTGGATTTTTAGGTGGTAGTTCATAATCCAAAAAAGACATCAATATCCTCCTTGTTCAATGAGGTTACTTCCCCTTTTTCTGCCTGTGCAATGGAGTGTGCTAGCCTCTCATTTACAGCCGGCTCTTCAAGAAAACGGTCTGTGTCAGTTATTGCGGTTATTTTATAGGCCTTGTTTTTTCCGCGCTGTATAATGACGAGCTTATTGTTATCAACAAGGTCAAGATACCTCTTTTGATTATCCCGGAACTCTCTGCTGCTAATTACATACATAGTTTCTGATTTATGTGTACCATATTGGTACACAAATTTAAAAACAAAAACGACATTATCGCAAAAATCATCAATATTTTAACAAAAAGATGGTATTTTTGATCTACTAAACGATTACAGATCTTCCGCTTCATTGAAACGTACAAACCAATGAATGGTGAATATGAGAAAACGATTCAGATAAAGATTGACTTTCGCGAACAGCGAAGCGGCGTTACCGATGAACTGGAAAAACTTTCCGGAGCATTTGCTTTTGAGATAGGGGCTCTTCCAACAGGTGATTATTGGATCGGTGATCAGATTATTATCGAGCGGAAGACGCTGACGGATTTTCTTGACTCCATAAAATCGGGAAGGATTTTCCAGCAAGCGTATCGGATGACTCAGTCAGGTAAGAATGGCCTGATCATTCTTGAAGGTGATAAATCGATGGTGGAGGCAAGTTCCATTTCGAGGAAAGCCGTTCAGGGCGCGCTGATTCATCTCACTGTTTTTCTCGGTATCCCGGTTATCAGATCAATGAATATCAGGGAAACAGCATCGCTTCTGGTTCATATTTGTCACCAATGCCAGCAACAAACCCTGCCAAGACAGAAACCGGTTATTCACAGAAATACGGGAATCATGATCACCAAAAAACAATGTCAGAAGTTATTCCTCCTTCAGAATTTACAAGGCATAGGAACAAAAAAGGGGTTGGCACTACTCAGGTCGTTCAGTACGATCGAAAATATTCTGAATGCGTCACCTGAAAATCTAACTAAAGTGCATGGTATTGGGAACAGACTGGCAAACAGAATATTTACAATTTTGCATGAACCATTCTAAGCATTGGTTTTACTTAAATGGCAATTAAATATTAAAATACACTATTTTTTGGTCAAAATGAAGGCATATTAAGATGTCGCAACTACGTTGCTTTAAGAACTTGGCAATGCATTTATCTACATAGATTTAGCAACTACGTTGCTGAATGCATGGCTGCGTAGCAGTTAAATCTTTGTAGAATTATTTATATTTTTTAATTTTAACCGGACACCAATGATTAAAGTATTATTTATGAAAAAAATAACAATTATTGTTTTTGTCCTTTTGATTGGCGGATTAGGTTTTTTATTTTTTAACCAGGTTGTGATTGCCTCAACTCGACAGCCGGCAAATAATTCCGTTAAACAGCAGGAGTGGGCTATTGCAATTCATGGTGGGGCAGGGGTGATCACCCGTGAAAAGATGACCCCTGAATTGGACAAGGAATACAGGGAGGGATTAAATAAAGCTTTACAAACTGGTAAGAATATTCTTGCTGATGGTGGTTCTGCGCTTGATGCTGTTGAGCAAACAATACGGATAATGGAGGATAATCCCCTTTTTAATGCAGGTAAAGGGGCTGTTTTTACCCATGACGGCAAGAATGAGCTGGATGCTGCCATTATGGACGGATCAAATCTGGCAGCAGGAGCTGTGGCAGGGGTGACAGATCTGAAAAATCCGATAACTGCTGCCAGGTGTGTCATGACAAAGTCTGAACATGTGATGCTCTCCGGCGCCGGCGCTTCCCAATTTGCCAGAGAGCAGGGTCTTGAAATCGTTCCGCCATCCTACTTTTATACCAAAAAACGGTTTAACGACCTTCAGGAAGCGCTTAAGCGGGAAAAGATGGGAACGGTCGGGTGTTGTGCCCTGGATAAAAAGGGGAATCTTGCTGCAGGAACTTCAACAGGTGGAATGACCAATAAAAAATATAACAGGATTGGCGATTCCCCGGTTATCGGAGCCGGGACTTATGCCAATAATGCAACATGCGCCGTCTCCGCGACGGGTCATGGCGAGTATTTTATCCGGTGGACGGTCGCCCACGATATCTCGGCATTAATGGAATACAGGGGGCTCTCACTCAAAGAGGCCTCGGAATTGGTTGTCAATGAAAAGCTTGTAAAAGCAGGTGGAAGCGGTGGGGTGATCTGTGTAGACAAAGCCGGTAACATTGCCCTCCCTTTTAATTCGGAGGGGATGTTCCGCGGATTTGCCACCGCCGACGGGAAAGAAGGGGTGTATATTTATCAGGACGAGAAATAGTGTCGTCATAAAATATCACTAATGTCCCTGGAAAAATCAAAGATTATTCTCTACCGATCAAAGCATGCTGTATGCCTTTACAATCGGAAGATTCCTCACTGCGTTACCAATCAAATCATTTTGTTTGTCATGACAATCGGGAGATTCCTCACTTCGTTACCAATCAAATCATTTTGTTTGTCATGACAATCGGGAGATTCCTCACTTCGTTCGGAATGACAGCGTAATGTGTTATGAGAGGGGGAGGTATGGGCGGCTCCGCCGCCTATACCTCCCCCTCTCTTTTTACGACAGTCGGTTGTCATTCCGAATGAAGCGCAGCGGAATGAGGAATCTCTTCTCCGTTAAGATTATCGGTTGCTCTTAGTAACGGAGCGCAGCGGAATGAGGAATTTCGCTTATTAATCCGTTATTGTATAATTCCTTTCGCTCAGGATTTTTTTGATCAATTAATAAATCCTTCTTTGATCTTGAGTATCCTTTGATTTGTTTTTCTCTTTTGATTGCCAATTCAATGAAATCAAAGACTTCGTAATAAACCAATTTATCGACATTATACTTTTCGGTGAATCCTTTTATCAGTTTATTTTTATGTTCATGAATTCTCCGTACCAAATCATTTGTTACTCCGGTATAAATTACAGTATTATTTTTATTGGTGAGAATATAAATATAGTAGATGTAAAGTTTCATTTGACCTAATTTGTTTTATTAAGACCAAGTGCTATCGTAGATCAGCCAATCTAATAGTCATAGTTGAAAAACCACAATCCGAAATTAAAATGCAAATAGGGCATTTCACTCGTTTTAAGGTTGAAAATTCAATTAAGTTGAAGATACGGAAAAAGTTAAAGAATTTGAATTTTTATCGCAGAAAAGTACGATCGGCTTACCCCTTTCCGAAATAAGCGGTTGGGCAATTTAAAATGAGGTGAGATTCGTCACTGGGCTAGGATTCCAATCAGTCTGTATGCCTTTACAATCGGGAGATTCCTCACTTCGTTACCAATCAAATCATTTTGTTTGTCATGACAATCGGGAGATTCCTCACTTCGTTCGGAATGACAGCGTAATGTGTTATGAGAGGGGGAGGTATGG
>JAHEYS010000058.1 GCA_023251475.1 Prolixibacteraceae bacterium | reverse complement strand
TTCATGATTTCTATTTTTTGATTTAAATTCTGCTTTTGAATTAATTGATCACTCCTGCGGACAATAGACTACTTCGATTCTCCCGTCAGAAGTTTTTTCTTTTAACCGGATGCCAATTCTTGTATAGGCCGGGGAATCTTCTTCAATAATCGTCTGCGAAAGCTCAAATGGTTTTCCAAAAGTATTCATTTTTACCAATGCCTTTGTCCCGTTTTTTTCCAAAAGAATATCCTGATTAGCCAGCACTGTGATAGCGGAACGTGTAGTAATTGCGGTTTCGAATGTACCTTCTTTGGTAAACCTGAAATCGTCGGTTACCGAAACTTTCCCCTTCGCAGTTCGGTCGAGCTTAAAGGTTCTGGTCAGTTTTTCGAGACTTTTTTCGGGGTAAGCCGATTTAATATCGATTTTATAAACATCCTCTGAATCAGAAAAACTGGTTAGCAGAACCTTGGATTCGGCAGATGCACCTTCGGCCTGTTCAATCTCATTGACCCTGGGAACCGGATGACCAAAAGATCCCAACGATTTATATAAAGTGTAGCGTACCTCTGAAAAAGTTTTATTTGTATAAGCGTACGGTCCGCCAGCATCGCCCATTACCTGCTGGTTACCCACCACAACGGCATAAGAACCTACATCGTTATGATTGTGGTTTTCGGCATTGTTGCCCCCTTTAAAGGCTGCGCCAATGTTGCATGCTGAACCTGGCTGCGGACGGCAAATCAGTATTCCTGAAGTTTCAAAATAGAAACGAATGCCTTGTTTTGCAGTTTTACCTGTATTAGGCTGACTCATGCTTGCTGAATTTGGAAAGGAGAGCATCGTCCCTTCAACCAGGCCGGCTGGAGTTCCAAAACTGAGGGTGTCGTATTTCGCAAGTCCAAGTCCAAGATTACGGCTGCAATACCACAGGACCCAGTCGGATGCCATAGTTTCGTTGCGGCAATCGGCAAAATAGGGATAAGATCCGTTCATGATTTCGATGTTTGCAGAAAAGGAGCCTATCCGTCGCATCTTATCGCCACTGAATAAGTCAATTTTTCCATCTGTTGCCCGCCAGAGTATTTCCCGCAGATAAATATATTTTCCAAAACCATAATTGTAATAGCCTAATCCTTCTGAACAATAACCATCATCCGAAAAACCGGTTACACTGTTTGGTGCATATTTTTCGGCCATCCTGACATAAAACGCCCGTTCAGCAGGATCTTCAATAACGGCCAATGCCGCACCGCAAACCCCGGCCAGACAAACCGAATTCCAGTTGTCGGCCCGGGCGAGCCAGGGATGTCCCTTGCCTGTGAGTAATGATTGTTTTACGGGATTAAAAATACGGGTGAGCAAATTATCGGTGAGCAAATTTCGCGTCTTTGTACTGAGCTTGTCACCAAGCATATACAATGCCTGTGCATACTCAAAGGCCTGGCTCGCGGCACTCAGATCTACCGTATTTCCAGTGCCGTTGAAAGTGGTAAGCCCACTGTCATGAGCAGGCAGTACCCATGACTTTTGTTGGGAAAGTTCCCTGATGACCATCTCAATAACAGGGATAAAACGCCCTTTGTTTTCGATACACTCAGCCCAGACCAGCGGGGCGAGCCAATCCCATCGGTCACTCATCATCTTTTGACCGGCAGGACGAATCCCAATTTTTGAAAATTGAAGAAAGAGCGAATCATTCCATTCGGGAAAAGGTCTTCCAAGGTATTTTTCAGCCTTGCTGACGACATCTTTAAAAGAGGGTTTGGCGGCTATTTTCTCCCATGCCCCGCGGTTTGAAACAGGCTCCCCAAATCCCTTTGGATGGGAAGGAAGTATTTTTGCAATTTGCTGTATCCTTAACGAATCTGCTTTGGTATAGGGTTCCTGCATCACCCGTTTAATGAATTGTGCCGGTAGCCTGAACGAATAAAACGTCAGACATGCTGCAATTATTAAAGCGACAAAGGGGTATTTTTTCATAATTTGAAATATTGAACGGTGTAGTTTAATGACTTTTTTAGTTTTTCTTTTGCATACGAAGTTGAAGTTGTGCCTGGTACAATGATGCAGGCGCTACAAACCTGCCCGGCGATTCCAAAGCCCCAAGCTGATCGTTTTTGAATGTCGTACCTTTGCTGATATATCCGACAATAATCGGGTTGGGAATTCTCCAGTACCAGGGTTTAACAGGCCAGAATTCAAATTCCGGCAAAGCTTCGTTGGTTTGTGAATAATTCCACAATACCAAACCGGTGAGGTGGTTTGGCATATTGAAATTTGCACCGCCCCCTCTGTTGTTAAGTAATCCACCTTCCACCTCATCCAGCAGAGTGTTGCGTGACTGACTGGAGTGTGATTCAAAACAGGTATTATTCGGATATTTGCATTTCCGGATAACTGTATTCATTGAAGGTTCGGCTACTCCAAAAGAGTGCCACATTCCGGCATTGTCGGTAAGTCTGGACAAAAGAATGTTTGTTGATCCATGGGCACTGATCGCATTATGTCCGGGGTTGCCATCCACCACACAGTCGGTAATCGTCATATTTGCGCATCTTTTGGTGACTGCCCCCGCATTGCAATCGGTAAACCTGCAATTTCTCAACCACGAATTGGTACAACCTGAGAATTGAAGCATCGAATAGCCACTGTCGTCCTGCCACGAACGATGGTGCACAAAAGCCGATTTCCAGTTTCCCACAAAAGCCAAATCCTCTACGCCAACCTCTTCGTTATGAGTAAACTTGTAAACTTCCCAATTGTATTTTGGATCGACCGGATACGAAATGGGCGCATTCAAATGAATTGTATTTCCGGTAATGGATACAACCTGATAAAACACCTGGATAATTACCCCTTTTGTGCGCAGAAATGTCCAGGTTGAGTCAATCAGACGACCGGCTACCGCTTCACTGATTAATTCGGGTGCGTTGCTTTCCATTTTTAAAGCAAGCCAGTCCTTTTCTTTTAAACCATCAGTAGCAGTTAATGTCAGGGACAGGCTTCCAATCGCGGAACTGGCCGATACGTTACCGATTTTTTTATCAGCTCCCAAACCTTTCATTTGGAACAGGTAAGGAACGGTCCACATTTTGGTTGGATCTTCGGGTTGCAGGGTATTTCTCATAAAAAGCTGAGTGCCATTTGCGCCGGAGCCACTTCCCCTGAGAATAATGTTACTGCTTCCGGATACGATACAATTGGGTTTATCGTTTTTTTCATTCACCAAAAATCTCCCTTTGGGAAAGAAAACGATTCCTGAACCATTTTCATTGGCAGCATCAATTGCTTTTTGAATCGCGACTTTGTCCGATAAGGTATCATTGGGGACAGCTCCAAAAGCTGTGACATCGAAAATCTTAACATTGGTAATTGTTGGAATCTCCTTTTCGCCGCAATGGTAGCCCGCGTACGAAAAATCGGGAAGTATAGAGTGCTTTGATTGGTCTTTAAAAGCCCTGAATAATTCTGAAGTATTTTCCTGGGCAAAAAGTTGAATAATTAAAGCGAGGAGAAAAATACTTGTCAAAAAAAGATTTCTCATATTTTTGTTTAATAAGGTTTAAAGCGGGATCAGAAATGCCATTTTTTAATAACCATTTATTTTTTAAAATGATCATCCACCTATATAAATGATAATCAAAGAAATATTCTATCTTTTAATAGGGCAGTGGAGAAAAAGCGGCTTGTTTTAGCGTATCCCACGCAGCCGGGTTTACTCTCATAATATCAAAGTAGGAATACCAGAGGATCAGTGGGACCGAAATGTCCTTTGCCTTAGCAATGGTAAGCATGTGATTACGCAGATCCGTCATCTCCTTTGCGGTGGGCCAGTGACTGTAACGACTTTTCAATCTTGGATAACAGGCTTCAACATTATTTGCCTGCATTACTAAAACGAAAGGTTTTTTCGTGGTCTTTACCCATTCAAAAATCAGGTTGTATGAATTATCTTCTGCTACAAATAGCTCCTCCAAAGTAGCGTATTTGCCAATCCCGTATCTCCAATAGGCGATATAATCGTTGGCCGGCTCAAGGGATTGCATCGTGCCGTCATTAAACAAACCTGTATTTTCGGCGGTCAGTCGGGGATGCCGCGGATTGGGATCGGCGGCACGAATAATGTTCGAGTAGGAAATCACCTTTGATGCGATCATATTTTGGTCGTCATCAGCCACATAATATCCCCATGTCGCCGGATGATTTTTTAGGATATTAACAAGTTTTGTGATAGAATCAGTACTATATGTTCCATCCCACCATTGATGATTTTTCATTGCCCAAATCACGCTTAGTCCTTTTAAATTGGCATAGTCGGCATAAGCCAGCAAGGGTGCAATGGCTGCACCGACTTTCCCTGGCAGGCTATAGTTGAGTACTACCTTGAATCCACCTGCTGCTATCTGATCCAGGCGCGGTTTGTAATTGTCTGTTGCACTTATGCTTTCATATACACCTTGCAGTGGCAGTTGCAATTGCCGAACTTCATTCCCTGAAGCACGATGATGTCCGTTACCGCGTGTCACTCCCTGGCAACAGCAACCGACGCTGATTATCCACAGACAAGCAGTAAAAAATGGACGATATATTACCTGAAAAGAATCCATAATTGCTCTGCTTTTGATTTGTTACCCCGATCCATATGGCCAGATTTATGGCTATAATCTGTAGTTTACCGGGTCTTTTTACCTGATCAGACTATCATTTAACCATTGATCATAAAATCCGAATACTAACTTGAGCCCACTCTGAAAGGTAAAAATAAAGAAGGAAAGAATTTTCAGAGTGGACTCAAAAATAGCGTTTTATTACCAACCAGTGTTTTGTTTCAGGTTACCGTTGATATATACCTCAGACTGAGGAATCGGATAGAGGTACATTTTATCATCCCAAACCCGGGCCGGAAGTAATTCCTGAGTACTATAGGTTAGGGTACTCCCATTTTGGGTGATTTTTATACCGTATATTTTTTTCACTACACTCCCTATTTTCCAGCGGCGGATATCCCAGAAACGATGATCTTCAAAGGCGAGTTCAATGCGTCGTTCATTCCGGATACGAATCCTGAAAGCATCCTGTGAATTGTCTCCAACTATTAACGGCATGGTTGCATTAACACGCACCTTGTTTAAAGCTTCACGTGCGGATAAAGTATAGGTAGCATCTTTAAAATCAGGACCCTTCCACTCATTTAAAGCTTCGGCATAATTGAGCATTATTTCGGCATACCGGAATAATACAAAATGATGTGGTTTCGAAACCGGACTTACAGCGCTCAAAGAAACGGTTTGATCAATATATTTTTTCAGATAGTAACCCGTCAGCGTTGCTCCGTTTGTCGGATATCCATTCAACCCGCCATCAAATGTTTGAATCGTTTTAGTCATCAATACCGAACCATTATATGCAATCGTCTTACTAAATCGTGGATCACGGTTGAGGTAGGGATTTGCGGCATGAACCGGGTTCGTCCAATCGAAAGGGGTTCCGTCTTTCATTTCGAAAGCATCAACCAGATTTTGAGTGGGGGTATTCCCGCTGTTCCCACCTTCAAATCCAATAGGGAGATTTCTTGCCTCAAAATCATTACTGTTTCCATTCCTTCGTTCAAAAATAAGCTCTTTGGCAGTAAGCATGGTATTGCCATTACTAAATAAATTGACCGCAGGCTCAAACTTGTACCAAACATTGGCCTCTGCATTTAAAATGAGATCAAGTGAGGCTTTGGCCGCACGATCCCATTTAACAGGATCATTGTTCGGATTATGGAGTGCGCTGGCGGCATATAAAAGCACCCTCGATTTAAGCGCCATAGCCGCACCTCTGGTTGCCCGCCCGGTTTCAAGAAAATAAGATCGATAAGTTACCGGCAATTTTGGAGCAATTGAATCACACTCCTTTACAATATAATCGACTACCTGATCATAGGATGATTTCTGAACCTGATTGATTTCATCCATTGTATAGGTCCTGGTAAGTAACGGGATATCTCCATATCTTTTTGACAATTCGAAAAAGAAATAGGCACGCAGAAACCTGACCTCATGCGGATAAACCACAGCTTTAGCCGAATCGGTCTTGTAAGTTGCATTATTTTTGAATCTTTCAAGACCCTTGAGGGAGTAATTTTCAAGAAAGTCATTTGATGAACGGATGGCGCTGTAATAGGTCGACCAGACATCATCGACTGTATTTAACTTACTCCAGGTATTATTATAGATGTCGTACACGTTGTTGTTTTGCCAGGTATAAACGGCATTGTCAGTAGCGGCATCACGCATGGCGCCTCCGATAGCTCCAAAATCAGACTGCAGCTGTCCGTAAATATGGGTTACATCTTTGGCTAACTCATCAAAGTATGCATACGAATAGGCTTTTGACTGCCCCGTAACTTCATCAAAATCAAGATAATTGCAACTTGTCATCGTGATCAACAACAGACAAATGGCTGTAATATATTTTTTAGACATCCTATTTTATTTTAAAAGTTAAACTTCAAACCCAGAAAAATGTTTGTTACAGTGGGGTTACCAACGACAAATTTCGTGTATTGATAGGTCGTAAAAAGGTTATTTGCCCTTGCATATACCTGACAATTGTCTATTCTAATTTTTTTAGTTAAAGATTTAGGAAGATTATAGAAGACATTCAGGTTTCGAAGGCTGAAATACGATCCATCGACAAGCCATTGGGTACTGTTCTGAAAATTATTGGCATTCTCGAGTGTAGATAATCTGGGGAGATTAGCAGTAGCTTTTGTGGCCTCAGTCCATCGAACATTATCGTTCAGGTACCAGGTTGAAATATTGGTATTGTTGCGTAAAGGCCAATAAACACTTGCAGTATTGAGTACCTGACTGTAATTTGAAATCCCCTGGAACAGTGCATCAACGCCAAAACCCTTGTATTCAAATCCTAATTTGATGCCATAATAAATTTCAGGAAGAGAAGTTGAATATCCTGAGGCAATTACATCATACTGATCTATCTTACTGTCGCTATTTTGATCTTTATATTTAATATCACCGGGTTTTACATCCGAGAACTTCTGTTTGGGGCTGTTATTGATATCTGCCAGGTCGTTAAAATATCCAATAGCCTGTAATCCATAGAATTGACCCACAGCTTTATCCTTTTTTGAAAGATAATCATAAGGTACATAGCCTTCATTATTCTCAATAATCTTTGTTTGGGCAAAAGAAAAATTACCTTGTAAGTAATATTTAAAAGGTCGGGTATCCTCATTCCAGGTAGCCGATACTTCGTACCCTTTAACTTCATTGATGCCGGCACAAATACTGGGTACAGCAATACCTATTGCCGAAGATATAATATTGTTGGCACTAACCAGAATATCGCTGCGTCTTTCATAAAAGGCATCACCGGTAACGGAAAGTTTTTTAAAGGCTGTCAAATCAAATCCGAGATTCGATTTTTCGCCGGCTTCAGGGGTTAAATATCCAACAGGTAGTGGACCTTCCTTGGTTCCGCCAAACGAAACATTTCCATCCTGAAAAGTGTATCCCGATCCGCTAATCCAATACTGTCTGTCGAGCTCGTATTGAAGGCTGCCATCATATCCTGATTTCCCCCATGAAGCCCGGAGTTTAAGCAAATTCAAAGATTTGGAAGTAAAGAAAGATTCATTGGAAAGGACCCAGGCTGCTGAAATAGCGGGGTAGGTCCGAAATTTATCTCCTGTACTTAAAAGACTTGTTCCGTAATAATTAAGTACCATATCAACCATGTACCTGTTGTTGAAATCATAACCGGCAGTTCCAACCAGGTATTGTCTTTTTCTGGTGCTGTTTCTTCCTGAAGGCATATCGGTTTCCTGACGGTATATTACACTGGATATCAAATTATTTACCCCGAAAGACCTGTCATATAAAAATTTAGCTTCCAGTCCTGAAGTGATAAACTGATTCGAAAGAGAACTGCTATAGGCCAGGGCGCTTTCATTACCCAGCATGATTGAATTCTTGGTTACAGCCCCTGTAATGGGATCAATTACCGGTGTATTTACCTGGTAAGCGTAGGTTTTACTTTGACTCTCAGCGTAGCTTGCATTGTTATCGTACGAAGCGGCAACCTCAACACTCAGGTTTTTTACAACCATCGACAGATCTTGCATGACTCTGATATCCGACTGAAACATTCGCCCGTTACTGCTGTCATAACCCGTGCTGGCAATATTGGCGATCGGATTGGTTTTAAAAATATTGTTACTGCCCCAGGCGCCGCTCTGGGTCAATATTGGAAAAGCAGCAGAAGGAACACCAACTAAATTATTGAAAATATTTGCGTCAGAGGTATATGGTCCTTTACCTTCTGACAGCTTCCCTAACAATGTAAATTTTACGCGTGTAGTTTTTGTTGCGTCTATATCCAGATTAGTACGTATATTAAGGTCATAGTTTCTCATTTGAGTAGAAAACCGACCGTCATATTCAGCGTATTTTGGATTCAAAATGCCAAAATCGTTCTTGTAATTGATTAAACTAAAGTATCGAACCCGATTACCACCACCCTGAAAGGCCATGTTTAACTGGTTTTTCTCTGTATAATCCCGTAATCCTTCCTTTAACCAGTTCACATTAGGGTACAGATCAGGATCCCCGGTGCCGGTAGTAAAATTGGCAATATCCGTCTGACTGTAACGAAGAGGCAATCCATCATTGGTCAGGGCCTCGTTAACGGCATTCACATACGAAAGTGCATCAGCCATTTGCGGCATGTTTGTTGGAAGTCCAATGCCATGAATATAACTAACGCTAATCTTTTTTGAGTCGTAACTCCCTCGTTTGGTGACAACAGAGATCACTCCGTTGGCGCCGCGCGATCCCCAAAGTGCAGTAGCCGAAGCATCTTTCAGCACGGTAACAGACTCAATTTCCTCTTTTGCCAGATAGGACCAGTCGCGGGGAAATCCGTCGACTACAACTAACGGGGAACTATGACCGCGGAAATTCACAGGTAAAACTCCCATAATGGCATCAGACACACTAACCGTCGAATTTTTTAGAATTTCATCAGAAGTAATAGTCGTAAGCGCCTGTGTTTGTCTTGATTGTGTGACCCTGGCGTTTCCCATGTTTTCAATCTTATCAGCTTCATCCATGACTATAATCAACGCACTTTCTCCGGTTGCATTCACTCGTTTGCATTTTGCATCGGCAATTACAACGTCGATGACATTGGTTTTGATGGTTTGAAGCACAAATGTGCCGTCTTCTTTTGATAACGTATTGTTTGATGATGAACCAACTTCCTGAATCAATGCACCTCTGATGGGTTGACTAGTCTGGTCAGTTACTTTGCCGGATATTTTTTTCTGCGCATTTGTCGTTAAGGTCAACCCAACGATAAATGACAATAGGTATATAATTTTATTCATATTTCTCTTTATTCGCTTGTTAATTAGATAGAAAATTACCAACCAGGGTTTTGAATCAATCCATATTTCTTATTAATCTCAGCGACTGGAATTGGCTGAAGATAAAGACGGGGGTTAAAATTTTCGTAGGAGACCCTTGGATCTGGTGTAGCTATTTTCGCATAGGTGAAGCTGGAACCGACTTTTGTAATCACTAAACCAGTCAGATGAGCAGTTGTTTTCCATATATCGCTTCTTTTCCAGCGATTGAGATCAAAAAACCGTACCTGCTCATAAGCATATTCCAAAACATTTTCGCGAAGGATAGCATTCCGAAATGTTTCTTTATCCAACCCTGCTTTTAATCCTGGCATTCCGGCTCTTGTTCGTACCATATTAATATATGGATACGCTTCGGCGCCCCTGTCCAACTCGTTTAGTGCTTCGGCAATACTTAAATACACTTCGGGCAAACGTAATAACGGGAATTCATAATACTTGCCATTATTAGTTACCTGATCCTGATAAAATTTACGGCACAAAAAACCAGTAAATCTCGCGAAACTAGTGTATTCTCTTCCTCCAACATAACATTCCGCTTTTCTTCCTGCATATTGATCTTCGTTAATTATGACGGTTTCGTACAAACGGGTGTCCCGCACGGGTATCCCATTTTTGAAGAAAGGATTGGCTGCATGAACCGGATTATCCCAGCTAAATTCTGTACCATCAGCCATCGGGAACATATCTACGAGATTAAGTGTCGAAGAAGCCATACCGTATCTCATCTGGGCAAATTCCCACATACTGGTTGTCCATGTCGTGAACCACCGCGATGAGATTAAAATTTCGTTATTGCCACGGTTAAAATAGGCTGCCTGAAAATCAGCTCTTGGCTGCCCTGTATTGACCAACTGGTAAACGCCATTTTGTTTTTGTTGATTAATAAATTCTAACCCTGCATCCAGCGCCTTTTGCCAGTACGCCATGTCATATTTTCCATGCCAAACATATTTTTTGTCGGCTGCCTCACCTGCTAAATAAGGTTGATCAGCATTAAATAACGGACTTGCAGAAAACAACAATACACGAATTTTGAGTGCAATTGCAGCTGCCCTGGTCATACGCCCATCATCCTCCGGAGCTACACTCCAGGGCAGCACAGCTGCAGCTTTATCTAACAATGTGGCTATACTGTCAGCATATGCTGCTGCAGTTAATCGTTCAGTATCAAAGTTATCTGCTGGTTTATAGGAATGGCTTATCCAGGGCATTCCACCAAAATAGCGGTACATATCGGAACAATGGTAGGCAATAATCACTTTAGCTTCAGCTTTACGAATATCTTTTTCTGATTGGGTCATATCCGGCACCTTATCCACGTTTTCGATGAACAGATAGGCATTCCTGATTCCGCTGATCGCCCCTCTCTTGTTCGAGTCGTCATAGAAAGAATAGGGCATTGAGCCGGCAGCTAAGGAAGCATCAGCGCTTCCACCGTAATCCCACGCGGCACCAGCCTTGGCATTGCAATTTAAATCGGTTATTGATTCAAGCATTCGCCATGATATTCGCCCATTTACGATAAGCCCCATGGGAAGTGAGCGATAAACCTGAGCTAAGGCCTCTTCGGCATACACTTTACTGGAATAAACCTGATCAAGTGTTACATCAGTACTTGTTTTTTTTTCGAGGAAATCATCGCCAAGTTTAAAATCTTCACACCCCGAAAACAGTATAAGGAGGAGAGATATACCTAATGTATATTTTATGAGTTGTTTCATGATAACAGCGTATTAAAATGTTATGTTGAATCCTAAGTTATAAACCTTAATAATCGGGTAGGTAATATTTGTATCGGGAGAACCTTCCGGATCAGTCAGCTTAAAATTATCGAATGTAAGAAGGTTATATCCTGTCAGGGTAATTCCTAAGGTAGTGATACCAAGTCGCTTTAATACAGGCTGTTCTGTGAAGGTGTAACCCAAGGTCAAATTCTTAAGTCTTAAATAAGATCCATCGCGAACATATAAATCAGATAATCTGTAATTATTAGTTGTGCTAATTGTGGAGACACGAGGAAGTTTTGCCGTTTCGGCTGTTTCGGGTGTCCACAGTTGATCTGCCTGAAACAGGAATAAACCACGACTTTCATTATTAAATGGTTTCAAAAAAGAATCGCCGAGTTGTAAGTTGCGTGCTGTTACACCAGTCCAGTTCATTGTAAAACTAAAGCCATTATAGTCAACGCCATAGTTTAAACCTGCAGTATAATTAGGGCGGTTCGAATTTCCAATCCGTTTTTGGTCGTCAGGTGTAATAAAACCATCACTGTTTAAATCCTGATATTTTACATCGCCGGGATATACTTTTAAATTTGGGTTAGGTAAACCGGCAATCAGATTCCCGTTCGCATCAAAATCTGTTGGTTTATAAAACCCATTGGAAACATATCCGAAGATATCACCAACCGAATTGCCAGTTCTCCACATATAGGATTCATTGGGCTCCACTTCATCCTGAAAGATAATTTTGTTCTTAGCATACGATAGGTTTCCAGTAATCCAGTATCTTAATTTCTTCAAGGTTTGATTCCATTTCGCCTCAATTTCATATCCATGGTTATTCACTTTACCCATGTTCACTACAGGAAGGATGCCGGAAGATAAACCGGAAATGCCGGGAATTGTGCCACGGCTAATCAGGATGTCCTTGCGCTGTTCCTGAAAAACATCGGCAGTAATTTTCAAACGGTTTTGGAAAATGGCAATATCTATCCCCAGGTTTTGCTTTAGTGAGGTCTCCCATGTAACAAAAGGGTTTCCAAGACGTTGCTCCTGAGCTCCCTTTAAAATGGTGGGTGAATCAATTCCAAAGTTATACCCATTCGTAAATCCTCCCCCATAACTTCCCGTGTTAGCAGATGGCAAGTCAACTTTATAAGTATCCGGCAAATACAGGTAGCGATTCCCACTAATATTATCATTACCTACCAATCCAACGGTGGCCCGGATCTTAAGATAATCAATAAATTTTTGATTCTTCATAAAACGCTCTTCGGTTAAAACATAACCTAATGAACCAGCTGGAAACAACCCATACCTGCGCCCTTGTGCAAAATTTTCGGAGCCATTATACCCGACATTAAATTCGGCAAGGTATTTCGACTTATAGTCATAAGTTTGCCGTCCAACCAATCCCACATAAGCGGTAGGAAGCTCAGGAAACTGTGAAGGATAATACCTTTTGCTCTGGTTGTAAAGAACAAGTGTTCCAAAGCTATGATCCCCAAATTTCCGGTTATACCTGAGACTGGCTTCAACATACCAGTTTCGGCTTTTTGAATTTGATTCAGCATAACTGAGTTGGGGATCTTTACCAGTAATACGGTAGATAATTGTCTTGTCAAATGCAGGGTCTGTCACCAGCATCCCGGGGTTATAGAGTGATGATGTGTAAAACGGGGAATATATCTCAGTTGAACCGCCACGGGTCTTATTAAAAGTATAAGAAGTATTATATGCCCCTTTGACTTCAGCCGATAATCCTTTGGTTATTACATCTAATTTTTGTTTCAGCGTGACATCAAAATTCATCGTATTGTTCAGACTTTTATTTGTCCCCTTTCCATAGACTCCGGTTAAAGGATTCATGACCAGTACCCCAGGGAAAGTAGAAGCATCAGATACAATAAACTTTCCATCAACAATACCCGGACCCGAGAATGGGTTAGACCAGCCAACTGCAGTATTCCAAAAAAGACTTATGGGATTAGGGTCTTTTGTATCTCCAATAATGCCGCCAATATTTAATCCAAGGGTTGTTGTGCGGGTGATATCAATATCGAGGTTGGTGCGGTAGTTGTATCTTTTATATTTGTAATTGCTGTCATAATCAAGTCCGCCCTGCTGTTTCATCAGTCCGTTTTGATAAAGAAAACCAACTGAAGCAAAATATCTCACATCTTTTGTACCTCCCGAGATATTTACATTATGCTGGGTTTGCACCGAATAGTCATTCATCATAGCCTTTAGCCAATTGGTGTTGGGATACATAATTGGTTCGTCTCCAAGTCTGAACCGCTCAAGCTGATAATCATTAAATGTCATAGCAGCTTTTCCATCATTTTTGTCCCTTTGATTCATAACAGTGGCGTAAGTATAACTATCAGTTAAACCCAGTACTCGTGTAGGAGCTTGTACTCCGAATGATGACGTCACAGCTATCTTAGCTTTACCTTCCTCGCCATGTCTGGTAGTAACCAGTACAACTCCATTGGCGCCCCTGACCCCAAATACAGCCGTTGCGGAAGCATCTTTAAGAACAGTAACACTCTCAATTTCATTGGGATCCATTTGGAAAAACCCACGTTCAACGCCATCGACCAAAATAAGTGGCTGAGATGCCCCTGCGGACAATGAACCCAGTCCACGAATATAAATAGAGGGATCTTCCTTGCCCGGCTGTCCCGAACTTTGAACCGACGATAATCCCGTTAATTGTCCCGCCAGCGTATTTGCAATACTTGCATTTGGTGAACGAAGTAATGCTTCTCTCTTGATGGTCGAAACTGAACCCGTCAGTGTCTCCTTTTTCTGCGTGCCATAAGCCACGACAACTACATCTTCCACTGCGACAGTCTCTTCTTCCATCGCCAAATTAAAAGTTGTTTTCCCGCCTAAGGCAAATTCCACAGATTTCATCCCAATAAAAGAGAAGACAATCGTTTTGGCCGATTCCGGAACAGAGAGGGTAAACTTTCCATCATTTCCCGTGATGGTTCCGTTGGTGGTCCCCTTGATCATTACGGTTACTCCCGGCAGGGGGATACCTTTGCTGTCTTTTACCGTTCCGGTAAGTTCTTTCTTCTGGGGTTGCTGTGCCGGTTGAACGCCAGGATCAACACCTCGATCCTCCTTCGAAATCAAAATCTGCTTTTCAAAGACTTCATAGGACAATCCTTCTCCTTTTAAAGCAACATCAAGAATCTCTTCAATCTTTGCATTCTTAAAGTCGGCATTCACTTTCTTATTCAGGTTCAGATCGCCAATCTGATAAAGAAAGATAAACTTGCTTTGAGATTCAATATCCTGTATTAACTCCAATATGGTTGCGTTCTGAAGATTCAAGCTCAGCCTGGTGTTTTGAGAATAAGTACTCGCAGAAGCATAAAACACCAAACAACACACCAAGATGAAGGTTACTCTCATAATCCTAAACATTTTTTTAAGCCTCCCTCTGGAAAGGAGCGCACGAAACCGCTTTTTTTGCATAAATTTGTTGTGTTAATTATTGAACATTAGTTAACTTATCTGTCAGGTCAGTTAACTATCTATTTTTGGAGGGGGATGTGCCAACATTCTCCTCTGTTTTTATTCTATCTTATAAGACCGTTCATTTAGTTTTACATATTTCCTCTTTGCAACTTTTGACACATAATATAATACTTCATTTTTATCATCTTTCAGATCAAGTTTCCCGTTGATAATAATTGAACTGTCTAATGGATTTTTAAGACTGATCTGAATATTATAATATCGTTCTATTTTTTTCAATACCCGTTTTAAGTCTTCGTTCTCAAACTTTAGGTTCCCGTCTTTCCACAACACATACTTTGCAGGATCAACCTTTTGTATATTGGTTTCATTCAGCCCTTTATTCAAAGAAAACAGTTCATTCGGTTTCAGCACAACCCCATGGCCAAACAACCCTTGATTATTCATATTTAGCTCAATACTTCCTTCTGTCAGAACAGTTTGACTAACTTCGTCACCCAAATAAGCTGATACGTTGAACTGGGTGCCCAATACCTTTATCCGGTAATCAGAGGTCTTCACAATAAATGGTTTTGATTTATCTTTAGCAACCTCAAAAAAAGCTTCCCCGAAAAGAAGAACTTCCCTTTCATCACCCGTAAATTCCGACGGATATATTAACCGGCTACCTGCATTCAACCACACAACGGTATGATCGCTAAGTATCAATTTCCCCCGACTCCCGTATGGGATCAAAAACTGATTGGGTAATGCTTCAACCTTCTTAACTCCTTTTTTCACCGGGATGATACTGTCATTGTTCACTACAATCCTTTCCGATGAAGCATAATCCACCGTTGACTCGTTCTTATTCATGTTAATATTCGACCCGTCAGAAAGAACCAATGTTGGCTTACCCGTTATTTCGGGCATTTCCAGGTACCTGGAAAAATCTACCATATTCGGTTTATCCTGGTAAAAATAATATACCAGGCCGCCACCTAAACCGATAAACAATAAAGCCAAAGCGGCATATTTAAGTAAGAATCGCCCAATTTCTGAGACCCTGGTTCTTTTCTGGCTCTCCTGAATTTTTCGGGCAATTTTATCAGAAAGCATCTTTTTCTTTTCTTCGGAAAGTGTTTGTCCAGAGATATGAAACAAAGCCAGCTCACTTTTCAGTTCAAATAGAAATTCTTTTTCGTCAGGATGATTGCCCAAATAAAAATCCCAATAATCTTTGATATGCTCATCCGGGTCGTAAACCCATTTGATAAACAATGAATTATCGATATATCTGCGAATGTCTTCCATTAATTTTATAAGTGTATTATTATATAGTAGGAGCTTTTGAAAAAAGTGGACAGAAAAAAATGGATTTTTTTAATAAAAAGCTCTATTACGAATCGCGTGGATAAAAAAGCTTCCCTGTTTTCTGGCGGGTTAGTGATTTTCAGCTTGCTTTTGGCTCCTGGCGGCTAGCATGAATGCGTGTAACTAATTAGTTCAATTTAGAACGTTTGAGGACCTCGAAAAAAGATAAAACAATCCTATGATATTATTTTTAAGGATATCCCGGAATGAAGATATCGTTCGATATACCAACTTCTTGACAGAGGACGACTGTATGCCGACAATATCACCAATTTCGTCATAACTCAGGCCGCTATGAAATTTTAAAAAGATGATTTCTTTCTTGCGGGGATCCAGTTTTTCGAGCATTTCTTCGATTAATACCAGTTTTCTCTCTTTTTCATCATCATGAGAAAAAGATTCAGACTCAATGGAATATTCGAACGAAAAGAAATCATCGTCCTTGTCTTTCATCCATAGTTTCTCATTCCTTATTCTTTCAAGCAGAATTCTTTTAAAGGCTTTCAATAAATAATATCTTACAAAATCAGGATCAGAAAGATTATCTCTTTTAGAGAGGAGGTAAAGAAACAAATCCTGGATCGCATCTTCTACCATCTCTATATCGGAAGTCATCTTTGTACCATAACTATACAGAAAATCAACATGATCACCATAAATCAATTCGAATGCTTTGACATCTCCGCTTTTAAATCTTATCCAGACATCCTTCCAGTATGAATCTACCCTATTTTTATTTAGATAAGATGTATCAGGCATTCTGTAAATGATTATATCAGGAAAATTAAACGCATCCAAATGACCCGGCAAGTTTAACAAATAAACAGCAACAATTCATGACCCGAAAGGCACCAAAATATTTTGAAGTATTTGCCATATTTCCTCCATTCAAATGATCACATTTGAAAAACTTTCGTAACATTGTACTACAAAATGACTTAAAGACCACCAAAATTTAGGTGAGTCATGTGGTGAGTCAGATTGAAATTGTTGGTTGCAAATATATTGATAATAAAAGACTTACAGGACGAAATAGGCGACCTGACAGGACAGCTGGAAATCAAACACTTACACATTTTATTGTGTGAGTGTTTTTTTCTTGCCAGATTGCTTGTTTAAACTACAATCCAAAGGAAAACGGAAGAAATGGCAAAGGGGGACTAGCGTATTAGCATTGAAACAATACAGATTATCCTTGCTGTGATCCTCTTACAACCTCAAAGAATCGTAAATATCCATCACCTCACGTTCCCGTATCCCAAGGTATCTTATATTGGCTTTTCACATCGCATTTAAGATAAGCACAAAGAAGACAATCCGTTCTTCTTTGTGCTTATCTCAGGAATTTGAATTACGCCAAAAGACCTGTTGGGAGTTCAAATGGAAAATACAGCAAGCCATGCAAAGCAATAAGCTACATCCAATCTGCGGCATAATTCATGTTGGTGAATTTTATATCGGCAAAGAGGGATTCATCATCATTGCAGCAAAGATCGCCTTCAAGAATACCTTGATGAGTACTATTTCAGGTACGATCGGCGGTCTAAAATGGATACAATATTCGGTTCACTCATAAATAAAATGGTTTTAAATAGCTCAATTCTTTAACAATCGGCTAATTAACATGGACGGCTTATCCGTCTATACCAATAGAATTATTTATTCGGGTTATAAAATTTGGTATCTTTTCTCTTTTCAAATCCCTTACTAAAATTATACACGGCATTGGGGACTACCGTTAACAAACTTGTTCCAATGTTGGAGGTTATATTTATTTTCTGCTTTCCAGTCTCAATACCGACAATCTCCTTAATTTTCCCCGACATATCGGAAACTATACGGATGCCTTTAGTAAACGAGAAGACTTCCTTGCCGTTGATTGAACAAATAACCTGATTTCCTTTGGTTACCAGATTGAACGTACGATCGCCCAAAACCTGTTCGTATTCGTAATCATTGGGAGTGTTCAGGCATGACCAGTAAATCTGTTCCCGGGTCATGTGGATACCATATAGTCGTGAAATGAATTCGAGTGAAGCCAGAATGCATGGTCCGTAACCATCCAGGTTATTGGTGATTGTTGCGGAAAACGGGTCGAACTGCTGCGTGAATTTCAGCGAATCGCCCACCGATTTCAGGAATTTATGGGCAATCATCGTTAATTCGGCATAATGCCCATAATTTTCCAGCGCCTGAATCGAACGCTGGATAGTCAGGCTTTCGGGTTGGCCACTCCAGTTATTTCCTGAAATGTTTCTGAAATACGGATCGTTGGCAGCAATCGAAGGGAGTGGCATAGCGGTCCAGAATTCCTTCTGGTTCAGCAGATGGTACTTTACAAACTCATCGGCCATTTGCTGGTCGAAACTGCCAAAATACATGCAGCGCAGGTTGTTGTGGGTTAAAATATCCATCACCCGGTTATCCTTGTCGCGATCGTAACAAGCATGGCGTTTGGCATCCCAGAGGTAACGCTTTAGTTTTTCACGGATGTCATTGGCTTTTTCGCGCCAGTAGCCTTCCTTTCCGTTGCTGAGCTCTTTCGAAATCAGGGCGAGCACATCTCTTCCGGAGTACGAGTACGACATGATGTCCATCGATTCCATTGGCGTTGGAAACAGATTAACCTTACCGATGTTTTTTCCCGTGATTCCGATAGCTTTCTGTTCTTTTACTGAAAGACTCCTGATGGCATCGCCTGACGGGGCATAATCATAGGGCCAGGCCCATTGTGCCCCATTGAAGCGGGTAGATGCATCCTCACCAGTATCGCAGATGCACCAGGTTTCAAGGCAGCCGTCGTTATCCGAATCGCGGGTTTTCCAGAGGTATTGGTCGAATTTTTCGAGCGTCGTGTAAAGCTGTTCGAGGTATTTGCGATCTTTGTTCAGCCAAAAATACAATTCGAATGCAGGCATTGGAAAGCAATATCCCTGAAACCAGCCGTAATGTGCAGTTAATTTAACGTCTTTTGATTGAATGGTTCCAGGCAGATTGCTATAATAAATGGACGATTTATCCTTGTTGTAATGGAGCATTCCCGGTAAACGGCCATCTTCACGCTGATAATCCATGAAAATCTGAATGTTGTTCCGGGCTATTTCAAGGTTGCGTTTCCCGTACATGTAACCACCCATAGGCTGGGTTTCGAGCCATACATTTTTGTATTCGGCTCCTTCGACCAAAACTTTATACGGCCCGAAATCAGCAACATTCCATTGGGCTTTCTTTTCCGCTTCGTCGTACAACCGCTGAAGCTTCTGGTTGGTGGTTTTGAATGTTACGCCGCTCTTCGGAACAGCAATTCCAGCATCATTATTTTGGCCCGACAATTGAACTGAGTTCACCGATAACAGGCAAACCATTATCGCTGACATTAATGATTTTATGGTTTTCTTCATCTGACTTTTACAATGTTGATGGTTTGTTTTTCCCTCACATTGTTCTGACAGATGGTAAGCATCACTTTCCCCGCATCGTACTTCCAGCCTGAGGTTTCCTTTCCGTTAATCAAAACCCGGCCCGGTTGCTTCGGTAGGTTGATTTCCAGTTCGTAGTTCCGCGATTTGTAAATCCCTTTGTAAGAACCTTCGCATGGTGAAATTATGAATTCGGTTTCGTTGGCCGAGTCGGTGCATTCGAAACGGGTTTTTGCAAACATCCCTTTTTCGTAGTCATAGCTCAGGCCATCATCTTCCCAAAGGGTGTACGCGCTTTTCTTTTCAGGATAAACCCGGACGATCAGCGTATCTGTCGGCAATTCGCCAATGTATTGCATTGGTTTTTGGTACGGAATAATGGCTCCTTCGCGGATGAACAACGGTCCGCCACGTTTGTCCGGGGTTTTGCAATACACTGTTTTCCCGCCCGAAACTTTTTCGCCGGTCCAGTAATTGGTCCAGTTTCCTTTGGGCAGATAAATGGAATCGCTGAAAACGCCAACCAACAGATTTTCGCCAAACATGTACTGGTAAAACATGTTGTCAACTTTACGATCGTCGGGAAAAGCCAGCGGCATAGCACGTAAAATTGGCATGCCGGTCTGGCTGCCTTCCAAAGCCGCCGAATAAATGTACGGGAACAAACTGTTACGTAACTGCGAATAATAGCGGAAAGTTTCCTTTTCTTCAGGACACATGTACCAGGGATGTAATAAATTGTACCAACTGTTTATCTGAATCCAGGGAAGGAAAAAGCCCAGGTGCATTCCAGCTTTGTTGTCAGTTACTCCTGCTAAAACATCGGCCGATGTATTCACAAAGCCACTCAGTCCAAGGTTTAACTGGTCGAAAAGTGCATCTCTTCCGCCGCCATTGTCACCGCTGGTCGAAACTCCCCAATGCTGGGTTCCCGAATAACCGCCGCAATAATGATGAAATGAGCGAATCCCTTTGTGTTTGCGGAAAGTCTGTTCCATCTGTTTCTGTAACAAAATCTGGTTCAGGTTGTGCATTTCCTTGTCGGTGTAGCCGTTGTAATATTTCATGTTGGGATGGTCGTCGAGGGTATTGGCTGGGTCGAGTTTAAAACCATCAATACCCTGATCCATGAAATTGGTCAGGTGATCGAACCAATGTTCCTGTCCCAATAGTGATTTTCCATCTTTTTGGGCCAGGCGGTCTTCTTCGGCAATGCTCATATCGTGATCGATGCACAACCATAAAGCCAGTTTAAAGCCCATGCCATGTAGCTTCGCGATAAATAGGTTGGGGTCTTCGTATTTGGGATATTGCTTCACTTTCCAGTAAGGCTCTGCCGTAAATTTGTCGTAGTTCCAGTTTTTTGCTGTGGAAAAGTCGTAGCGTTTGCTCATCCACTGCGGTTCGAGCCAGAAGATGTCGCACGGAAATTTCCCATCTCTGAACTGCACGGCGTCATTCATAATGTCGAGCTGATTTTCCATCATGGTGCCGCCAAAGGCAAGTCCATATCCCCACCTCGGAAGCAAGTATGGTTTTCCGGTAATGATAGTGTACTGGTTGATGAGGGCTGGCAGCGAGCTCCCCAACATCAGGTAAAAGTCAACAGACCCGTCGGTGTTGTAGATAGCCAGTTTGTCCTTCTGAAAACGTCCGATGTCGAAGTAATTTTTAGCTGTTGTGTTGTCGAAAACGCCCCAGCCTGAACTACTCATCATAAAAGGCATCGGGATTTCTGTCTTTTGGTAAGTGGCCCACATTCGTAAAGCTGTTCCGCGGTGCTGAATGTTGCTACGGCTGGTGTTTCCCCCGCCGTAGAGCCGTTCGTCGGGATTCAGCGAAAATTCGATCACGCGGCTTTTCGAAACGTCCCCCACTTCATCCTGTTCTTTATTCTCGGCCGGTCCTTTGTTCGAACCGATAATTTCAGTGCCACTCTTCGGTTTTCCAAAATAGGTGTTCAGCGATTTTGCCAGGTCGGTGCATAAACTGGTTTTTGAATCATTCACTAAAATGCGGTTAATCAAAACTTTCCCCTTTGCATCAGCAACCGAAATCTCGCCATTTTGCGGATTCAACACAAGCTGATAGTAATCGGCAGTGATGACCTGTTTCCCTTTTTCGGTTTTTAGCCTGGCGTCCGGGGCATTCCAGTCAGTTTTGAGTATGCCGTATCGTTCCATCAGTGTTTCGGGAAACTGGTTGTCAACTGAAACCCGTATGCGAAAAATCTGTGGTGAACAAACCTGAACGCGAACAACCGATTTATTGGCCAGTCTGATATCGAACTGGTTCTTCACCGGTTGTGCATTGACTAAAGCAATGGAAAACAGGAAACTGAAAAAGAGCACCGCCTTAATGGCGATGCTTTTTGTGTTAAGATTAATCTTTGAATTCACTTTTAGTTTTTGTTGAAGGTGTATATTATTCCGACTACAGCCATGTTCAGGCTGTAGTTTTCAACATTCTCTAACCTTTGTTGTTTTTTAGTATTGTAACCCGCCTGTACCGATCCATACCTGCTGCTTTGTTGCCTGCTGTCCGGCATCAGCAAATGGTACAAAAATGATTGGCTTTTGTTTTTTACCGGTTTTTGAAGTGATGCTGTAAGCCTGTGTGCCTACCCATCCCTTTGTTAAGATATAGCTCGCATTTTTGATGGCAAACTTTGTATCCTTGTTCAAAGATACTGGCCATACATCTTTGTAACCGGGATCAAAAACAACGTCCATCGCCAGCACCTGAGGTCCTCTTTTTAAAGCGACATAACCGGCATATGTAGGCTCCCCTTTAATGACCTGCAAGGGCATATCAAAACGGACGATTACCTTATCATTCGCTTTCCATACCCGTTCTACTTTTAAGATTTGACCATTGGTCCTGTTTTGTTTAACCCCATTTACGATAAGTTTATAATTGGCCGCCCACGTTGGTATCCTGAAGCTGATTGCAAATTTTGCTGGGGATGAAGGATTAATATTATAAATCACCTTCCCATCCTTAGGAAACTCAGTGGTCGATTTTATCTGCAAGAACAGCCTGGAGCCATCAGCCGCACGGATACTCTCTTTCACCTCACCAGGTTCGTACATCAGGATTGAAAATTCATTGTTGATATTTCCCCATACCAAATCGGGTAACATGGAAATTCCCATGGGTACACTGGAGAGGCAACAGGAAAATCCCTGGTCACATTTATAAGGTTTGGCCCCTTGCAAGGCCGTATAATAGCTTACACAACCGGTTTCCGGATTTTCAGCAGCAAACAAATGGTTGTATGCAGCTTTCTCGATTTCTTCCGCATATTTAGCTTCACCTGTTATCTTCAAAAGTTGTTCATTAAATTGGATCCAGGTCATTGTTACACAACCTTCGCCCATTTTATCCTTCGTCTCAGCGGGCAGGTGATGGTCGTCGCAAAAATGCTCACCTGCACTTGAGGTGCCGGTCAGGTAGAGCCTGTTGTCAACAATATCCTGCCATGCCGTTTGCAAAGGTTTTAAATAGGTGGCATCACCGGTCAGCTGATAATATTTCAAAATACCGACAAAGCATGACATCATCTCATACGCCTTGCCATTTCCCACTTTTGTAACTTTACCATATTGCTCAAGACCCTTTAGGATTTTGGGACCTGTTGCCGTTTCCCAGTTGCGAAGTATGTATTTTGCAAATTCGAGGTATTTTTGATCGCCGGTATAGCGGTAGAGATCAATCATCGGTTCAAGGATACTGCCAGAAGCCATACCAACATGACTGCCAGATTTATTCAGATCCCGCTTCCCTGGTTCATCGCCGAAAGTCCGGCATATCAGGTCTGCCGCATTTCTGGCCGACTGGAGTGCGGGTTGGTATCCGGTCACCGCATAATAATTAACCAGGCCAAAGATGGCATATTTATGTGCCCAAACATCCCAGGCCGACCAATAGTCTTTAGGCAGGTAAGTTCCCAAATAGCCATCGGGTAACTGGGTGGCGATATATCTTTTAACCATTCCATCCATTAATTCTTTAATTTTTTGATCGTGCGTGTAGCGATACGTATTGGAAGCGGAATATAAAAACTTACCGACATGTTCACCTATCCATGTTTGTGAGCCCGGGCGGTGCACAAAGCCCGATAAGAGAATAGCAGAATCTATCCGTAATAATCTTTTTTCAAGATTAATCAGGATACGGTCGTTTAACAAACCGTTGAGCTGATGAAGGCTGGCCGGGATATATTTTTCATCTACTTTATTGGGAATAACAGGGTTCCAGATCGCCAGTGAATCAATAGCGGCTTTAGCCGAATGAAGGGTTAAGCACAAAATAAGAATTGAAAAGATTATTTTCATATTTATACGCTAAGTTTAAAATTGTTTTAATTCATGAATCAAAAAACTCATCTCTAACCTGAAAGCTATTTTTCGCAATCCGGTTCAATCTGATTCAATGATGATAATTGCTTAAAAATTCAATTACTTCCTTTTCTGATGGGATCGAAGGTTGTGCCCCCATCCGGGTAACGCAAATGGCTGATGCTGCAGTAGCAAACGTTAAGGCATCTTTCCAATCATGACCTTTGCTCAGTTGCGCGGCTAAAGCCCCGCAAAAGGTATCCCCTGCGCTGGTCGTATCCAATGCCTCAGCCTTAAATGCAGGGATATACAGAACTTGTTCCTTATTTTTAAGCAAACACCCTTTTTCCCCCAAAGTCAAAACAACAGATTTAACACCCATCGCCAACAATTTATCAATAACCGCCTCTTTCCCTGAAATCTCTATTTTTTCTCCGGAGATGGTTTCTGCTTCTGTTTCATTTACAAGCAGGATATCAATTTTTTTCATCAGGTTTTCAGAACAGTGGCAGGCTGGAGCGACATTAAGCATCACTCTTTTATTATGTTTATGGGCCAGCTCACAAACTGTATTTACTGTATCATAGGGAATCTCCATTTGCAAAACAACTATATCAGATTCAATGATCGCTTTTTCCACTTTAAATAAATAATCTGATGTTAGCATCTTATTGGCTCCCGGAGTTATAACAATACAATTTTCTCCATTTTCATCCACCAGGATAATGGCCGTTCCGGTTGGAGCATCATCAACAATCAGCGACAAAGAAACATCCACTCCCTGATCATTATAATAGCTTAATGCATTTTGGCCGTTTGCATCTCTTCCCAGACAGGTAATAAACTTAACATCTCCACCAGATTTATGTGCCGCTAAAGCCTGGTTAGCACCTTTGCCCCCCATGGTTTGAAGGAATGATTTTCCTGTTATGGTTTCGCCTGCTTTCGGGAAGCATTTTACCGTCGCAACCAAATCGGTATTTGTACTTCCAATAACTAAAATTTTATCCATTGTCCTATTTTTATAAAATTAAGCGCCCGCGCAAACCAATAGCGCCAAACCGATCAGGTAGAATAGGAACATGAAAAAAATCAACTGATTAACTGATTTTGAGGCCCCCTTAAATTCTTTCCACACAAAAACGCCCCAAAGCGCTGCAATCAATGTTGCCCCCTGCCCCAATCCATAGGAGATGGCAAATCCTGCTTTACCTGATGCCAGAATGCTAAACGACATGCCCATATTCCAGATCACTCCTCCAAGGATACCTGTAAGGTGAACCCCCAGGCTCCCTTTTTTATAATCCTTAAACGAAAGTGGTTCTCCTTCGAAGGGCTTCTTCATGATGATATAATTAAACAGGAAATTGCTGATCAATACCCCAATTGCAAAAAAGAATAGTGCCGTGTAGGGGGTTAGTTTTCCGGTTTCAGGCGCTTCAAAATTGGTAACCATCGAACTCGCCACGAAACGATAAAAAAGCGACATTAAAACTCCGGCTGATATGGATAGCAGGATTCCCATCCCTGAGACTTTCTTTAATGATGTACGATGATTTTTGTAGGCAACTGCATCAATAATTATGGCAGCAACAATCAGGGCAACCCCGGCAAAAAGCCACATCGGATTCCCCTGTGGTGCAAAAATATAGTTAATAATCACACCCAATGCCAGTGCGATACCGACCCCAACTGGAAAAGCCACAGCCATACCTGCTATGGCCATTGCTGCAACCAGGAGTATATTGGAAGCATTAAAGATAACGCCACCCAAAAGGGCATTCAGGATATTCCCCGGTTCGGTCTGGAGAATGTCATTTAAAAATCCACGGCCACTTTCGCCTGTGCTCCCAAGGGTGAGACCGAATAAAAGAGAAAACAGGACAATCCCAATCACATAATCCCAATAGAACAATTCAAAACGCCAGGATTTGCCTGCCAGCTTCTGCGTGTTGCCCCATGAACCCCAGCAGAGCATCGTTACGATGCAGAAGAGGATGGCCAGTGTATAATTTTGAAGAATAAACATGGTTTAATATTTTAATTTTGAAATTACATTAATGAAAAGTTTCCTAAACTTAAGATTTGATTCATGAACCGTATGCGAATATCCGGGTAATTGATTCCAAAATGAATGTCGGAAATAAGTGCAAAACGAAGAAATTCTTTTCTTACCATCTTACATTTCATGATTAATGATTATGGAAAATCCGGCAGCAAGGGGTGAACC
This sequence comes from Prolixibacteraceae bacterium, assembly GCA_023251475.1. Taxonomy (GTDB): domain Bacteria; phylum Bacteroidota; class Bacteroidia; order Bacteroidales; family Prolixibacteraceae; genus JAAFHB01. The sequence goes on along the minus strand of JAHEYS010000058.1, from coordinate 22,494 downwards.
TACCTGCCGGACAGGCCATATTCTGGCTAACATTTCCACAACAATTATTCAGATTCTGAAAAGGCTTTCCGAATTATTCTGCTGCGGCATCATAGCCGTAAAACTCACATTCAAACAAATCGATATAGCCGTTGGTATTACGGGAGTCCTTCCAAACAACAGCCATATATCTGAAATTCTGCATATCAGTCCAGCTTTTAGTCCAGATGGAGGTGCTGAAGTAAAAGGTAGTTGTCAGGTAGGTCACGCTGGTAATCGCTTTCGCAAATCCGGGCGAGGTTGCATAAGATGCACCCGCATTGGGATCGAAAGGTTCATTTCCCCAATAAATCTCTACCGTGTTTCCATAACGATAACTTGTACTGGTCTGATCCTGATAAAGCGAAATCTTGTTGATATAAAAAGAACTTTTCTTATTATCAAATACCATTATCTTTGGAAATGTTTTTGCCAATGTTCCCTGGGCACTACACCATCGGTGAGTTCTGTCGATGATGCCATCCAAAACTTTGGCAGGCAAAAAAGTGTTGTCCCATATTTGACCAGTAGTAACATCACCCCCCCACAACGTGCAATCCAATTTTCCGGAAATTGGATTAACTGACTTTTTATAGTCATTCCAGATGGTGTCCAGACCTAAAGCGGGGCAGTAGCTGGAACTGTATTCAAACCGTTTTCCAGCGACCGCACCGGGCAGGGAGATCTTATTGTTGGCCGCATTCATTACATGGTTATGCAAAACCGTATTCCCGTCCGTGTTGAGGTACCTGAACCGGGTTGCGATCATCTCATCCGTTCCATAACTCATCACCAGATCAGCCGCAGTTCCATTGGTCTGCGCAGATGAAACGGTGCGGTCAGCGTGTAGCATCAGCCAGTTTTCCGCATAAGGTGCTGCGGTGATTTCACTCGTCATCGACTGATTGCCCTTGGAATCAAAGTTCACCAAATTAAACGTATAGGATCGTTCTTCCAGCTTGTCGATATAGAGTTCAACCTTGTCGCCGGTAATGGTGGAGTAATCGATCTCCTTCATATCAATATTGTTGTTCCAGTACACTTTGGCAGTTCTGACCGATGGGTCCTTTGGGGCATCCCATACCAGCTTAATTCTTTTGTAACCGGTAAATATTGCCAATCCATTCGTCTTCTGTGGATAGACATAGCCCCCTTTCTTGACGAATTCCTGGTACACATCATCCTGATTCTTACAGGAGTATAATGCTGTCCCAATGAACAGGATCAACAGAATAAATATATTCTTGTTCATGTTAATCTACTTTTGTTTGTAAAACTTACATTATTTATTGTATACTTCGAGAACCTGTCCGTAAGGAGTAACCTCACCCAGCTGGATCTGACCCACTGTTGCCTTGGTTTCCCAGGTGGCGAAGGTATTTACGATCACTACACGCAGATAACGCAGCTCATCATAGGCACGTGGATTGATGGAATTGTCCATTTCAAACTCGGTACCGGTATTGAACATCACACGGTCTTCAGCCGTATAGGATGCGGGTACAGTTCCATCGGGATTGTACCCGGAGGGGCGGGGTTGTTCATAATACCCCAGTTTAAACCAGGTATCGTCAAATCCATACTTGTTATTTGGGTTCGGCTTGCCGGTCGGGCCCATGCTCCCCCAAAACTCGTATTCCCGGGGATGAGCACTTGTCCAGATCGCATAGTCGATACGTGCCATCTTCCCAATGCGGCTAAGCTTTGCGCGAACACCGAGGTCGATAGTAAGCCACTGGGGCATGGGATTGCTGCTGGTACTTGCATAGAAGTAAGGGGATGCAGAAAGTCCCGATTCATCCCACAATCCCTGTACGGGATACAAGGAGGAGTTGGTTGAAACTGAATTGTCATCACCCGGATTGGCGTACTTGAATTTTTTCTTATCAAGTTTGACTTCCCCGAGTGGAGTCAACATCTTGACCAGGGTGTCGGACTTATTGCCCCATCTGTCACGGATATATACCCCGAAGATGGTTTTCGCATCCTTCAGACCCCGCCGGGGTAGGAAAATATCCTGAGATGCGGTAAACAGGGTAACAACTTCCACCCACTTCTTTGACTTATCGGGCAGACTAATATTGGCCGTGTCTTTATCGGCCATTAGAATGACAGCCAGATCAGCCTTGGAGGTATTGTTCATCACATGAATTTTGATCCCCCCAAATGCTTCGACCACATCAAACTGAACCGTTTGCACAGCCGCCGGCACTGGTTTGATGTTTACCTCGACCGGGGTGGAAGGGAGTTCGTTCACATTGAAAGACTTTATTTCTACCTTATGGATTAACGTATCGGCAAAGCCTACTATCACAAGACTGTCGAGATACCGTGAAATTTTTGTATTGACCACTTCACCGTTGCGTTCATAAATAGCCACCACACCCTTCAGATTATCATCATCAGGAATTTTAACCTTGATGACTGCCCCCCCCGGTCTACTGGTAATGTTTGTAACCTCAACTGGTTTGGGTGCCGGAATGGTGTTGTCAAGCTGGTCAATCCGTCCCGATTCAACACAACTGAAATAGATCAGTGCAGTTACGGCTAACAAAGAAGACAATATTATTTGTTTCATATTTTTTGTTTTTTTCCTGGTTAAACAATTACCATCCTAAATTTTGGATAAGATTCGGATTCTTTTCAAGTGTTGCCGTTTGAATTGGCCAAAAATAGAGCTTCTGGGCAAATGGCTGTTCGGCAATCAAAATTTTCCGGTAATAATCTTCCGGTCGTGACGAAATCACACTGAACCCGTAAATATTCTTCGAATATTCCGCATTAGCCTCTTTCCAGCGACGAAGATCCCAAAAACGCTGACTTTCAAAGGCTAATTCATTCAGACGTTCCCTGTGAATGATCTCACGCATACCGGCTTTGGTATTATATCTGCCGGGAGATGTGCTGTATTGATCCCACGAATTCTTGACATCCGGAATACCTGCACGTTCACGAATGGTATTGATGTAATAAAACATATCCCCACTGAGAGCACCGCTGGGACCTTCCGCCTCATTGATCGCCTCTGCATACAACAGATAGAGGTCGGCCAGACGAATCATCGGCCAGGGATACCAATAGGTCGACAATTGACTACCTTGTGCACCAATCCGGTTCTGATAGGGATACATCTTTTTCGGGTAATAACCGGTCAGAGGACCTGATTCATTACTGGACTTTGCCAGCGCTTTACCTATCCGGCACTCCACATTAAAGATATCTTTAGGCTTCAGATCGTTGTAGTTTGTCAGCGCACCAACCCATTTACTACCATCAAATCCCAGGTTGGCATAAAACCGCGGTTCCCGGTCGAAGTTCAGCTGAACAGAGGTATACCCCTCTTCGAGATAATAGGCATGAGCCGGATCTCCAACACGAAGGGCGTATTCATTCAATCCCTGCCGGTCACGATCAAAGTTGATTGGTAAACCTCTCTTGGTATAGTATTGTTCGGCAATTTTCAGGGGCACACCAATAAAGGCATAGCAACTCAGGGAATGTGTCCAACCCGTCGTCTGGTACTGAATATTGGGCTGAGTCAGCTGCTGCCACATCAGCAACTGAGTGGAATTGCTCTGCGTATTGCCCCAGACGATTTCCTCGTTCCAGCGCTTGCACATCAACCCACGCAAGGTAAAGTCGCGGCGTAACGTGTCGTTTACCCTGTACTCATCATTATATTTGTACAGTTTTAGATTGGCCTGTGCACAAAGATCAATCGCTTCCTTACACGCAGTCACCGCATCTGTCCAACGCTTTTGCTGATCTGCTTCTGATTTGTTTTGTGCAAACAGTTGTTTGCCCCGGCTATCCAAGAGGGTAGCCTGATCCACGTTGTTGTTAAAAAGTGGACTGGCAGCATATACCTTAACGCGCGCTTTAAGTGATGTTGCAATAAGCTTGTTGGTTCGTCCGTATTCATCTACCGTGGGGTTAACCAATGGAAGGTCTGGAATAGCCTCATCCAGGAGTTCGATTACATAGTCGAAGCAATCATCGATCGGATCACGGTAAACACGCACTTCTTCAACGCTTGCATCTATAGGCAACGATTTCCTGATTATGGGTACAGGACCCCATTTGCGGATCAGATTGAAATGGTAGTAAGCCTTGAGGAACCTGGCTTCAGCCTTCCACTGCTTCTTTTCCCACTCCTCCATATCAGGGACGATATCAAGGTTATCGACCAGAATGTCGCAGCAGCGGATACCCTGATACATGGAGGCCCAGTCATTGGCGTAAACTGTACTGGCACTTTGTAACCCCCTTGCAATCTGGAACATAGTTTTGGGAACCCGGGCTGTTGTATTAGAGACACTCCGGCTGACAAGATCCCAGAGTTCATCTCCCCCCAGCAGGGCCGGATCAGCACCTGAGGCACCCTCCTCGGTCATGTATGAATAACAGGTACCCAGATAACGCTTGGCCGTAGAGCGCAAGTTAAAAGCTGTTTCAATGGTGGCAAGACCATCATTTGGCACCACATCCAGGTAGTTGCTACAGGAGGGCATACCGATCATTGTAACTAAACCCGTTAAGGCCAATATCTTAATTCTATATGATAGCTTAAACATCATTTTATACTATTAAAATGTTATATTAATACCAATGTTGAATGTTCTCTGTAAAGGATAATTTAGACCAGAACTACCCATTTCAGGATCCCACATCTTAAATTTATTCCAGCTAAAAAGGTTGGTTCCGTTCAGATATGTACGGAAGTTGGAGATGTGAAGTTTTTGGGTCAATTTTTGAGGAAGTGTGTAACCCAATTCCAATTGCTTTAGCCGGAGGAAGGATCCATCGCGCATCCACCAGGTACTCACCGGAGTATTATTGTTATTCCTGTATGAGCTATATCGTGGCCAGAAAGCGTAGATATCTCGGTTATTTTCACTCCAGTGGCTTTCGTCGATTTCCTTCAACAGTTGGGTGTCTCCAACAAAGGGAGACATGTCGGCTGCATCGATCCAGAATGACTCATTGGCTAATCCCTGGAAAAACATAGATGCATCAATTCCCTTGTAACCCAGAGAGAATCCAAAACCGTATATGATTTCAGGAGTGGTCGGGTTTCCAATAGGTACCCTGTCGGCTTCAGAAATAACACCATCCTGGTTTACGTCGGTATACTTGATATCACCCCCTCCATACTGTGAACCAAAAGCTTTCTGAGAAGGACTGGCCAATGCATCTTCATCATCGATAAACAAACGTTCAGCGATATAGCCCCAGGTTTGCCCGATGGGGTGACCTGCGTGCATACGCCAGGATTCTTTATACTCTGGCTCCTCATAAACCTTGTACTTGCTGGTGGAGTAAGTAAAGTTAGCACGGGCCGATGACCAGAAATGCTTGTTCCAGCTCTGTTTATAGTCGGCCTGAATATCAACACCCTTTGAGGTGGCCTTACCAATGTTTGCAGCAATGTTTGATTGAAGCCCCATTGTGTTGGGGATATCAGCACGGGTCATAAAGATGTCGGAACGGTCTTCTGTAAAATATTCGGCAATCACATCGACCTTACCAAACAAACCAATTTCTGCGGCATAGTTTCTTTTCAGCGACTTTTCCCAGGTGATCGCATCGTTTGCATACCGCAACACAGAGATACCTGTACCGGAAACGCCCCGGTTTTCGCCGTAATAGGACATTCTGCTTTCATCTGTCATATCCATTTCCGATAAATAGTAGAAACGGTTTGATGCTGAACCAATGTTATCGTTTCCTACAAGACCATAGGAATAGCGCAGTTTAAGGTTCGAGACCACCGTTTTCAGCGGTTCAAAGAAATTTTCTTTTGACACGACCCAGGCAAGACCAAAGGAGGGGAAGAAACCCCAGCGATGGTTCTTCGAAAAGCGCTCTGAACCATTATAGCCGAAGTTAAATTCACTGAAGTACTTGCTGTTCCATCCATAGGTAAAACGTCCTGCCAATCCTGCATTTCGTGAGGGGAGTGACAGTTGCAATGAACCGGCGTTGGCTTCAAGCCGCTCGCGGGCGGTAAATACCAGCAAACCGCTGAGACTGTTTTTGTCGAATTCGCGGGCCCAGTTCAAACGGCTTTCAGAATACAGCGTATTGATTACATTCTTTTGACCCTCACCATAAGTCAGGTAATCGGTTCCATTTTCATTTAAACGGGTGATATGATATTCTCCAGTATAAGAATCATAATTATCCATCGCATACCAGTAAGGCGAAAAGCTGCGATAAATGGAAAAATCGGAATAACGGGTCAGGTTAAAGAGTGACATAAATTGTAACCCCTTGGTGATGAAATCAAGTTTTTGGTTCAGTTCCACCGCAGCAATCATTTGCGAACGGTTATAATCCTTGTAACCACGGACCATTTCTGCATAGGGGTTGATGTAACTGCCATCATCGTAGTTTCCAAACATGATGTGCTTATACCCAATGTGTTCCTTATCTTCAGGATAATAAGCCGGAAACAAAACCGGATCAGAATGCATGACCTGGTTGTATACAGCGCTCCCACCGTTAAGAGGGCCGGAATAATCGTCAAAGTTACCCGTCAACCGAACAGACAACCTTGTGGTTTCAGTCATGTTGATATCCACGTTGGCACGCAGGGTGTAGTTTTTTGAATTGATGTTGTTGTTAAATGAGTTGCGTTTGTCGACATTCAGAATACCAGAATCATGCGTGAAAGCTCCGGATACATAGTACGAAGAGATCTTGCCGCCACCACTCATCGACACGTTGGCACGCGAGCTGTTTGAGTAATCCTTAAACAACATTTTATACCAGTCGTTACTCGGATAAATCAGTCGGTTGGCATTAGGTTTGCCAGTCTGCTCGATCTTATCGTTGCTATACATCAAATCACCCAATGGGTCGCGGGTTGCTATCGCTTCGTTATAGGACTTCATATAGGTGACCGGATCTGACAATTGAATGTTCTTTGTAGGAGCAGAAACTGATGTTTCAAATCGGGCAAAAATCTTTGCAGGACCTTCCTTCCCTCGTTTGGTGGTTACCAGAATTACTCCGTTTGCCCCACGTGCTCCGTAGAGTGCAGTGGCTGTAGCATCTTTCATGATGGAGAAACTCTCAATATCATCAGGCTGCAGACGGGCCAGATCCGTACTTGTCAGTTCAATATTATCGATCAGGATCAGCGGTCTGGTATTGGCGCCGAAAGTGGTAATACCCCGGACGAAGAAGTCGGCGTTATCCTGACCTGGCTCACCAGATCGCTGATAGGCGATGATACCAGCTACGTTGCCTGCCAATGCAGTAGTCAAATTGCTGGATGGCACCTTCAGGTCGGCAGGCTTGACCGTGGTAATTGAACCAATCACACTCTCCTTTTTTTGTTTTCCAAAAGCAACAATGGTAACTTCATCCACTCCAACTGATTCATCTTCTAAAGTAACCGCAAAGTTGAGTTTTCCATTAATGACCACTTCCTGTTTTTTCATTCCTATAAATGAAAAAACCAGTATTTTAGCATCATCCGGGATGGAAAATTGAAATTTTCCGTTATTATCGGATGTAATCCCAATCGTTGTTCCTTTCACCAGAACAGTGGCTCCTGGAATAGCAACTCCTTTTGCGTCGGTAATGATTCCTGAAATCAATTTCTTTTGTTGTTGCATGATTTCACTTTTGGAATTCACCACTGGTTGAAGTTCTTTCGATTCCGAAGGTAGGATTACAATTTGCCGTTCATGGATTTCGTAATAGTTATTTGTTCCCTTAAATAACTGATCCAGAATTGAATTTACAGTTTCATCTTCAACTTTTACATTGACTTTCCGATTGACATCGACAGATTTTTCACTGTATAAAAATATAAATTCGCTGTTCTTCTCAATTTCCTGAATGACTAGGCCTACTGAAGTATTCTCCAGACTTAAATTAAATTTTGTCTGCTGGGAATAGCTGTTCGCTGTTACGGAGGCTATCGACACGAATATTAAAAAAGCTAGCAGTTTCATTTTAAATAAATAATCTTGAATGCTGTCATATAAACAGCATAAGCCGATTCGATTTTTTTTCATACTTTTACTTTGTTTATTACTTAATACCAAATCACGATAAACATTGAAAACCGGTGGAGGCGCAATCTCCCCGGTTTTCTTCTTTATTAACTCTATTAATTTGTCATAGGCAACTATTTTAATATTATTTGATAATTATGACACTATTCCCGGAGATCTGATATTTAAATTTGGCGACCTTCGATAATACGGCCATTACCTCATCCAATGAATCTTTGAGGTCTAATTTCCCGGAAACAGGTAGTAAGCCTGAAATTATTTTTTGATCGTATTTAAAACGAACGTTATAGTATTTTTCAAGTTTTAAAAATACTTTTTCCAGATTTTCGTTTTTAAACTGGTACCATCCTTCTACCCATGCAATAGACAATCCAGGTTCCTTTTCTGGTTCCAGGACAATGTTTTTCCCGGATTTGCTATAAGTGGCTTTCTGGTTTGGAACCATCAGGATTTTATCTTTAAAAAGCTTACCGTTATCCCAAATATTGACACTTCCCTCCAATAAAACAGTCTCGCTTTGATTATCCGAACGATAAGCACTAACATTGAATTTGGTACCCAGAACTTCTATTTTAATATCACCTGTTGAAATTAAAAATGGCTTTTGGACATTTTTTGCAACTTCAAAATATGCCTCACCATCAAGAAGGACTTCTCTTTTATTTCGATTAAATTTTTGAGGGAAAGCAAAGCGGCTTCCGGCATTTAGCCATACTGTTGTACCATCTTCTAAAATAAGTTTTGATTTTTTACCAAACGGGATGATCACCTCGTTAAATTTTGCTTCAATGGAAGTTTTATCGTTTGATGTTTGATTGTCCACAATTTGATCATTATTGATCTGAATGGCATCTTTCCCTTTTAAAACTTCAATTTTCGATTCCGTTTTTTTTAATTCAACCGTTTTCCCGTTAGAAAGTACTAATAAGGGGTTGTCAGTTTTCAAGTCATTCCTTGAATCGGAAAAACGATATTGATTTTCACTTCGGTTAAACTGAAGATATACTAAACCTCCAAGTGAAATGATGATCAGAATAGTGGCGGCAATCCTGGCAAAAGATTTAATCCGGATAAGTTTATAATTTCCTGCGGAAATAGGATTGAAATGGGAAATATTGTTCCAGAGTTTGTGTTTTCTTTCATCAGAAAGTACCCCCTCATTCGTTTGGAAGAGCAGGATCATTTTTTGCGCCTGAATCATGTTATTTTTCGACTCAATGTGAACCTGAAGGAATCTTTCCCACTCCTGCGGTGTGTTCAGGTTTTTTACCAGGGATATAAATTCCTGATCATGAAGCAGATCTTCAACTGAATAACCTAAATATTTTTTTTCTGTCATCTGTTCCTTTAATTATATACAAAAGGAAGAAGGGCTCTTTTTGTGACAGAAAAAAGACGAAATATTTTATTTATTTGTTATTCTTCTGTAAATGAACATAAGTATAAAATCATTTTCAGACATGAATTGCTTCAGGGAATTTATACCACGAGATACCAACTGCCGCGCTGTATCATAGGTGACAGCCATTATTTCGCAAATCTGATCATAATCGTATCCCAGGGTAAATTTGTAATAAATCACTTCACGTTGTTTTGAATTTAACGCCAGCAAACCCTCTCTGATATATTTATTTCTTCTCGATTGTTCTTCCTCATGGATCATCACCTCTTCGATGGAGAATACAATGTCAGGATCATGATTATAGACATTATCAAGGTGTGCCAATTTTCTTTTACTTTCAATTCCATGGAACAGTTTTCTTCGGAACGATTTCATCAGGTATAAACGAATATTATCTGTCTCTCCAAGGGTTTTCCTGTATTTGATTAAATCATAAAACATATCCTGAATGATATCCAGGATAAAATCCTCATCAGTTGTAAATTTCTTACCATAGAAAAAGAGGAAATCAATGTGTTGATTATAAATATACGACAAGGCATTTTCCGCATCATTTTTAAAATCAGCCCATATATATTTATCTTCCTTCATTAGTTTGTATTAGAGGAAACGGAACAAGCATCAAAAGTAAAAATTTCTCAACAGCAGAACGATAAAATCACGAATGAAAAAAATATTCCAAAAGTTCAGGATTAAAAAGCAATGGGATAAATCTATTATAAACCTGCATAATATTATGCCTGCTTTAGAAAGATCCTTTTAATTCTGAGATATGTTCTGTTAATTGGCCCGTCAGCTTCTTTCCCTTATTCTGCATTTTGGGCAAACTTATATTTATTTATTTTTAGGTATCACCCTGATAATTCGCTTTGGCCATCATATCATTGGCTGTAGTCACCTGATAATTTAAAGTAAATCCTGCTAACGAGTGAAAATTTATAACGTTGTTCCAAATCCAATGCGGGTTTTGGGGGATATTATTTAATAACCAGTATATCAGCAACTGCCCGCTCACCTTCATGATCAAACTTTTTATTGTCGGAAGGCATATTAACTACGCCATTGAACGGTTTACCCGTGATCCACATTGTTGTAGAGCCTCCGCCATCCAGATTCACTGCATCTTTACAATGTAATGAAAGCATTAAATCAGTCAGCTCAGATAGGTTCATTCCCTTTGACTGAACTGCTCTGCCGTCAACAGTTACCAGTACAACTCTATGGCGTGCAAGGATCCCCATTGAGGTACGGGGATGTTTATTTACGACAAGAGATGTGACGGGGAGAACTGACTTTGCCCAATTTCTGATTAATAAGGGTCCCGTAACCAAAACCTCCCGGTATTTAGGATGACTATCATAATAGTGGTTTGCTTTTGCATATTCAATAATTGCCTGACCATTCGTATCGATGACGATTGCACCATCAAAATTTAGATTCCGCTTCCATTTTTTTGCCGTATCTGTGTCTGTAATCAAACCTCTGGTTTTAATATAGGTGACTGATCCGCCATCTTTAATATTGAAAAATCCTGCGTTGACTGCGGCGAGAGCCCCGTTTCCAGTAGCTTGTCTGCTGACAGTAATATTTTCTTCCGGATTGTAGGAAAGGGCGATCTTTCGTTTGTGAAGATTGATTATCAGAATATTGATATTCTGAGGTATTGAATCATCAAGAATCGTGTGGGATGATTTCCAGATCAGACCTGGAGCGATTTTTTCCCTTTCCCATCTGATTTGGTTAAAATCTGCAACCTGTCCCGAAACATTCTCCAAAAAGGTGAGCAGAACAAAAGAAAAGGTGATCCGGATCAATAAATTGTTATTCATTTATATCTAAAATAAATTTTGGCAATAAATTTTATATGCTTGATCATCATCAGCTTTAAAATTCGTTTAGATAACATATCTGATAGTTTAAAAAACACAGATGGGTTTATAAAATCAAAGATAACCATTTGATTTTTATAGCGACACCGGGCTGGCAGATTTTTAAGATTTCAAATCTCCCTGTTAAAAAAAATTTAGCAACTCTTAACATTTTACCAGGCTTTTACAATTTTGTTTTTTTTTGAGATTTTTTATTTTTGCCTCCCGAATTTTAACCACAAAAATTACGGAGGATTTTTTATGTCAGTAGAAAAGAGATGGTTTAGGCTGTTTTTAGCCCTGTCATTAGGGATCGTTTGCCTAATTAGTCACGCCAATGAAGTGACAGAAAGTGTGACCTTGTACACACCCTACACCAGGATTTCGGTTCCGCCGGGTGAATCGATTGACTATGCGATCGATGTGATCAACAACAGCAAGGAACTTAAAAATGCGGAAATATCGGTTTCAGGAGTGCCAAAAGGGTGGAATTATGTTTTGAAATCGGGAGGTTGGACCATTGGACAAATCTCCATCTTACCGGGTGAAAGGAAGACCCTTTCACTCAAAGTGGATGTTCCCATGAAAGTAAATAAAGGGAACTACCATTTCAAAGTTCTGGCGGGAGGATTTGATCCCTTACCGCTGGTTATCAACATTTCGGAGCAGGGAACCTTCAAAACGGAGTTTACCACCGGGCAATCGAATATGCAGGGAAATGTCAATTCGACCTTTACCTTCAATACGAATCTGAAAAACCAAACAGCTGATAAGCAGCTTTATGCCTTAATGGCAGATGCCCCCCGGGGATGGAATGTCGTATTTAAATCAAATTATCAGCAGGTTACATCAGTCAACAGCGAACCCAACAGTACCCAGCAAGTCACGATCGAAATAAAGGCACCCGACAAAACAGAAGCGGGAAAGTATAAAATTCCCGTGAGGGCTGCAACAAGCTCATCGGCAGCAGACCTGGAGCTCGAAGTGGTGATTACCGGTTCTTACAATATGGAACTGACCACACCAACGGGTTTACTAAGTGCCAACCTTACAGCGGGTGAGGCGAAACAGCTGGAACTGGTGGTTAATAACACCGGGTCATCGGAACTTACCGATATTAAACCGGAATCTTCTGTCCCGGTTAACTGGGGCGTCGTATTCGATCCCAAAAAAGTTGACAAACTTCCTCCCGGGGGATCAGCCCGGATTTATGCGACCATAAAGGCCGATAAGAAGGCGATCCCGGGAGATTACGTAGCGAATATCGAAGCTAAAACACCTGAGATATCTTCAAAAATCTCTTTCAGGATCTCCGTGGAAACCCCAATGCTCTGGGGATGGATTGGGGTATTGATCATCGTTGTCGCTTTGGGAAGTGTCTATCATCTGTTCCGTAAATATGGAAGGAGGTAATCGTGGCCGGGAATATTATTGAACTGGTTGATCTGAAAAAAAAATACGGATCTTTTACGGCAGTTGATCAACTCAATCTGGCTATCCGGAAAGGTGAAATATTCGGTTTGCTTGGACCTAACGGTGCAGGGAAATCAACTACGATCCTGATGATGCTCGGTTTGACAGAGCCAACTTCCGGAATGGCCAAAGTCTGTGGCATTGATCCCACGACCAATCCGATTGAGGTAAAAAGGAGAATCGGGTATTTACCCGAAGATGTCGGATTTTACTACAACCGAAGTGGTTATGAGAATCTGATGCTTACAGCCCGGTTAAACCGTCTTTCACGGAATGAAGCGAAACAGAAAGTAGAACAACTACTTGAACGCGTGGGATTATCAGATGCTGCAGAAAAAAAGACCGGAAAATATTCCCGGGGAATGTTGCAGCGTCTTGGTCTGGCCGATGTGCTGATCAAAAATCCCGAAGTGATTATCCTTGATGAGCCAACATTAGGGATTGATCCAACAGGAGTAAAGGAATTCCTCGAATTAATTATCAGGCTGAGCCGTGAGGAAGGGCTGACAGTTCTATTTTCATCTCACGATCTGCATCATGTACAGCAGGTTTGCGACCGGGTCGGATTATTTGTAAGCGGAAAGCTATTGGCTGAGGGGGATATTCAAACCCTATCGAAGAAACTGTTCACCAAAAGCCCGTTTATCATTGAAGTTGGCGTCTCAAATAATGCACCTGATGCTCAGGATGGTTCCGGTGGTCAGGATGCAGCTGACTGGTTACCGCAACTATTGCAGAAAATTGATGGAGTAAACGCGGTGCATAAGAAAAATGAAATTTTTCAAATCGAGTGTTCACGTGATACGACGACCCTGATTGCAAAAGCGATTGTTGAATCGGGGGCTGGACTAAACTACATCAATAGGAAAGAATACGGACTTGATGATATTTACTACCGCTATTTCGAAGGAGGTGAAGAAAATGAGTAATTCAGAACAACAGGTACAACCATATAATGAATCCTGGATGACCAAAGTATTCCGATTTTTAATACCCAAAAATATAATGGGCCGGTTCAAAAATGAGGAAAGGATTCTCCACCCGTTCAGGGTAATCTTAAACAAGGAAATCTCAGATCATGTACGGAGCTGGCGTTTCATCATCCTGATTGCGATCATCGCATTGACTTGCCTGGGTTCGATGTATACGGCCTTAACCAATATTGATAAGGCGGTCAAACCCAACGATCCGGAGGGGACCTTCTTCTTTCTGAAACTGTTCACAATTTCCGATGGCACACTCCCCTCTTTCATTGTCTTTATCAGTTTTTTGGGACCATTACTGGGAATCAGTCTTGGATTTGACGCGGTTAATTCTGAGCAAAATAACAGAACGCTAAGCCGTGTCCTCTCCCAGCCGATTTATCGTGACTATTTACTGAACGCCAAGTTTTTAGCTGCTTTAATAGTCATTAGTGTAATGTTCTTTGCACTTGGGTTCCTGGTGATGGGACTCGGGCTTGTCACCATTGGTATACCTCCGACAGTGGAAGAATTTATGCGGATTATTTTCTTTATAATCCTAAGTATACTCTACGTGGCATTCTGGCTAAATCTCTCCATTTTGTTTTCGGTGCAGTTCCGGCAACCAGCTACTTCAGCGCTGTCAGGGATCGCGGTATGGTTATTCTTCTCTGTATTCTATGGCATGATTGTGAATCTGATTACCAAATCGATAGCTCCTTCAGCCATGGCCAGTGAATACCAGATTATCGGTTTTGAGGAATTAAAACTGAGTTTGTTACGGATAATGCCCAATCAGCTTTTCAGTGAGGCTACTACCACTCTGCTGATGCCATCTGTACGCAGCCTTGGACCCCTAACAATGGAACAGGTTTACGGCACCATACCGGGTCCGCTTCCTCTCGGGCAGAGTTTATTGCTCGTCTGGCCGCAGGTCACCGGCCTGATCGCTGCGACAGTACTGTGTTTTGCATTGTCCTACCTCTCTTTTATGAGAAGAGAGATCCGTTCGAGGTGATAAATTGACACATGTGGGTGTCCAAAAACTCTGTGTGCCTCTGTGTCTTCTCTGTGGTTCTCAGTCTAATTAACTATTTCAGTAGAGTTTTACAGAGCACGCTCAGAGTTTCACAGGGAGGAAAAGAGCAATTTTTGAAACTTTTAGACACCCTCATTTACGTCTCTACTGAATGAATAATATGAAATATAACCATATGCCACCAATGGAACCAACATAGCTACAGCCATACTATTGGTTACCTCAGCAATATATCCCATCAACGGTGTACAAAGCGACCCACCGATTATGGCCATTACCAGAATGGATCCTCCGAATTTTGTGTTTTCACCCAACCCTTTAATGCTGGTCGCAAAAATCGTGGGATACATCAGTGACATAAAAAAGCTGGTGAAAAAGATGGCCCACATCCCGAACCATCCCGGAATCAGTATGCTGAATCCAACCAGGATAACATTGGTAATACTGTACCAACCCATCAATCGGCCGGGTTGGATGTAATGCATCAGCCAGGTGGCAGAAAAACGGCCCAGACCAAAGGCCACCAAAGTTCCTGTTAAAAAGTAACCGGCTGTTTTCTCCGGCTGACTTGTATAATCCTGAACATAAGGGATGAAATAGCTCCAGGTTCCTACCTGTGCACCAACATAGAAAAATTGCGCCAACACCCCTTTCCAGAAATGGGGAAACTTTAAAAGATCCCTGAACCTCCCCTTTGAATCGGGTAATTCACCCCGCTCTGATTCAAATTCAGGAAACTTCACACTGATAATCAGGAATGCCCACAATAAAGCGAAGAGTGCCAACCCAAGATAGGGTTTTACCACACGCAATGTTTCGTGCTGAAGAAAACCACTATACTCCCCTGCAGCTTTCATGGCAGCAATCTTTGATTCATCGGGTTCAACTCCTGAAAAGATAAATACAGTTCCGAGTAAGACTCCGGCAACAGAGCCTATCGGATTGAATGCCTGCGAAAAGTTCAGCCGCTGTTCCGATGATTCCGGGTTACCCAGCAATGCAATAAAAGGATTGGCCCCGGTTTCAAGAAATGCAAGCCCTGAGGCGATCACAAACAGTGCCATCAGGAAAACCCCGAATTTACCGATCATTGCAGCCGGCCAAAACAGCAAACAACCGGCAGCATATAACAACAGACCGAAGACAATTCCTGTTTTGTAGCTGAACCTGCGCATCAATAAGGCAGCCGGTACAGCCAGTACAAAATAACCCATATAAAAGGCCGATTGAATCAATCCAGCCTGGAAACGGGAAATTTCCATTGACTTTATAAATTGCTTAATCAAAATTCCATTCAGGTTGTTGGGGATACCCCACATAAAAAAAAGGGTTGTCACCAGGATAAACGGGAGAACTGTCCCTGCCGTGAGAAAACCGGATTTTTGAGGATTTGTCATAAAATTCATGGGGTTTAATTGTAGCTGGCGGTTAGTCACTGGCCACTTGCATTAATACTCTTTGTATAATATCTAATTGTCCTTTATCTGATACTTAAAAGGTGATTTTTAAGCACAAGACCTATCAGCCGCCAAAAGCCAACCGCTAGTTGCAAGCAGCCAGTAGCCATAAAGTTTCATGCCAGTTACCCTGCTTCAACCACTTTCATCGCCATATCAGCCCATTCCCAGAGTCGTTGTGGCTGGTAATTCAGCGTCGAAATATCTTTCATGATAAATTCAACATTGCACCCTTTGGCGGCCTGGTTAAAAGTTAATAATTGTCTTTTTGCCTCTTCAGAATCCCACGCCACAAATATTGCGGGGGAAGGCTTTCGGCTAAGCACATACTTATCACCCAGGCTCTTTACTGCCCTGTCAACATCAACCCAGCCACTGACCGATACCTTGCGAAGATTAGGAATGCGCGAAAGAATATCCCCTTTGGCATCTAATGGTTCGCAGCAACCGTAGTAGGTTAAGCCAAAACGTTTCAGCCACCGAAGGTCGTGTTCAATGGCAAACTCCCAATGCATTTCCGATGAGACGGATGACAAAATCTGGGCATTGGAACAGCCCCACATATTGATTGGCCTGACATAACCGGGATTAAAATCGCCACCCGGGAGTTCACTGGTATAGCCATATCCTCCTGAGCCAATCCTTGTATTATTACAATCCAAACTTAAAAGATTCAGTGCTTCAAAGTGGTCAAGTTCATTCATCCAGGCATCCACCATTTTCTCATAGGCTGCGTGAACCATTTCAGGTCTCAGGCACAGATCCATCATTGCCTCCTCAATACCCCACCACCTGATTAAAAAATCCCACGGTGTATACCAGATATGTGTTTGCCCCACTCTTTTTACAGGGATAATTCCGGTGAAGAGGTCCTGCATTGCTTCAAAACTATACTGTGTGGCTTTCTCCATATAGGTGATCTTAGGATTCTTGATTTTCTCAATATCTTCCGGTTCTTTGATCTGTATCTTAAAATGGCGGGAATAGATTTCGTTTTTTTCATCCACATGGATGGTATCTACATCTTCAACGATCCCGAAATCGGTAGTATGATAGACGATCGGGCAGTCAAGATAGTCGTTTACAATCATATCACAGGGCATATGTTCCCACTGGTAGATGGTCCGGCGAAGAGTTGTCTCCAATTCTCTTGCCCAGGGATGGGTGGTTTGTAACGTCAGTTCATCGTTGACATTCATCTCATGCCACGGAATTTCATTGATCCAAACCATGGGTCTTTCCTGTTTCAGATCATTCATTTTCTGCCACAGCCGGGCTTTCTCCCTTTGAATGGATAATGTGGCTATTTCAGCTATTTTGCCCCCCAGTTGGCGTAACACTGTTTTTTCATGTGATGTCAGGGCAATCTCCTCTTCCATCGGAATTTGGGGGATATGACTTGGGTCGTGCAGCATGGCTTTAAATTTTGAATTAAAATTATTTTTCCGGTAAAAGGTCTTTTGCCTCCTGAAAAAGGATTACCTCTTCCCCTTTTTTTAAATCGAGTTCAAAGATTCCAGGCTCAACCTCACGAAGGTTGGCTGAAGGGAGTGAAGATTCGAAAGTGCCGGCAAATCCCGGGCGAACTTTACAAGGAGCACCGGCCAGGCTTTTGATTTTAATCCAGCGGGTAAAACCGTTATGCCTTGCGGCGCTGACTAAAAATGCCCCCTCAGTCCGCATATCATTAAATCTCACCTCTTTCCATGCTGAGGGGATTGCCGGAAAAATCCGTATACGGTCGCCCCAGCTTTGAAGCAACATATCCTGTAGTGCTTTTGCAGCAAAAAGTGAGCACTCGATCACAGGTGAACCTTCGATATACATTGTGTTTGGCATAACGAACCGTTTGTCATTATGGTGTGCCAGAAGGCGTTCGAGGGCCTTCTCTCCATTACCCATCGAAGAATAGAGGAGCGAGGCTGCAGCACTCGACCATCCATAAATTTGTTGTCCGCCATCCACAGTAAGCCAATGGTTCATTGTTTTTTCTACAAGCGCTTTATTTTCAGACTGTTCAACTGAGAGCATGTGCAACGGCCATACCATCAGCAGGTGCGACCAGTGACGATGCGATTTGGCGAAAGGGACGTTGGGACCAATCATAAAGCCGTTCTCATTTTGCGGATAGGGAACAAGATCACGCAATATACGCGCCCATTCGGAATTCTGCGGATCTTTAAAACCATATTGCTTACTGAGATCCATCAATGTTGTACACCCCCACCGGAGTAGCGAAAGGTTGTAGTTGTTATCAACATCCCCATCTTTATTGTACTCGGGTGAGTGAAGTACCGGAAGGTGGAGTTTACCATCGGCACCGTACTTAAGCAGGTGCAGGTAAAGGTTAATACTGCCTTTCAGCAACGGGTAGAATGCGTGCTTCGACTGGTTCTTTACCAGCTCATCATCCATGGAATAACGGTATTGCTGCCAGTAATTGAACAAGGCCCAGGTGAAATCGCCTGGATTGATGTAGTTCTGGGGTGCACAGGTGCCATCACCCCGAAGCCCCTCGTAGTCGGTGGTATGAGGAACGGTGGCACAGCTGTCAAAACCCCAGATACTCTTCGCATTAACCACAAAATTATCGCGTTTGGCATCGACAAACCGGGTGAAGGACTCCCCTAACTCAAGATGATTTGCGGTATATACCGGCGAGTAGGCGATCTCAAGATTCAGGTTCCACCAGATACGGGGCCATCCCGTCGAACGGTACCAGGGTCCCAGCAGATCGATTACCTGACGGTCCTGACGCGTCGCGCATGCCAGTTTGTACATCTGCACCCAGTAAAAACCCTCAATCTGTTTGTCGGGAACAGACAGAAAACTCCCAGGATAGTAAGCATGCCACCAGTTGCGATGACTTGTTTCCAGTGTTTTCATTGGTAGAGTTGCTACCCGGTTTACGGTCACAATGGCCGTTGCCTTTGCTGAAAGATCGGGATAGGAGTCAGCAATTGAAAGGGTGAGACTGCGCTTTTGGGGCTTACCCTTCAACTGCCAGGCGGTAGCATAGGCTCCACCTGCAGCGCGGCGTTGAACACAAAAACTGATCCCATTATCTTCACCAACTTCCGGAGGGGGATTTGGCGCGATATTTAGCTTTAACGACTTTTCACGGAAAACCTCCGATTTTTCCGGTTCCCATGTAAATGCCGCATGCTGTTCATCGCCTTCGGTCTCCAGTTCAACCAACAAGGCCATCTCGCTGGTATGATCCATGGCACGAAACCGGATGAGTCCTTTGTCGGTGACCACCTCTCCCCGAATTTCAGCATTCCACAAGTCCTGCCGAATTTTACCTGACTTTATGGCTCCCGCAGTTTTTAAGATCATCCCACCAATAGGGAGACGCGCATTGTCACGGCGGTGATCTGTAACATCCGAACGACCCAGTTCAAAACGGATCCGGTCTGGTCCATCGGAATAAATCATTGTACCCAGTAGTCCGTTACCGAGAAAGGCGCCATGATCAAACTTCGCGGGTAACGTATCCCATACCAGGTCGTGACGCGACAGAAACGCAGGCCAATCTACTGATGAACTAACACTTACAGGTTTTGGATTTCGGATCATTGCACCTACCTTATGCAACGTCTGAACATCGATCTTACGCAGATTCCCCGCATAGTCAGGCCCAACATCAATGGAAAAAATATTGCCAAATTTTACTGCTCCCACATAATCCTGATAGATTTTATCGACCGGCAAACATAACTGATCGTGTTGAGGTAACGAATAAAACCACATCGCACCCCCTTTATGTTTCGGAAGAATAGGGTAGGTAAATTCAGCAGCAATATAACCTTTATAACCGGCAGCATGCTTGTTATAACCTGCTCCGGAAATATCATCCAATGCCGACGGGCCACCCATTTCGCCAAGCCGGATACGACCTGCCGGTGTTCCATGATTGTAACCAGGAAGACAGTTTGGCTGGAATTGTGCCACCCATTTATCGGTCTCCTCATGACTTAATCCCCCCTCCCCCTGGGCATGGTCGAACCAGATGTATTCAATCGGACCGTAATTGGTTAAAAGTTCTTTAAGCTGTGCTTTCTTAATTTCGGGATTCTTTCCCCCATCTTTGGAGAAAACAGCGCCTGGAAAAGTCCAGTCCCCTTCCGAAAAATAGAGAGCCAGTTTTATCCCATATTTATCACACGATTTCCGGAGTTTCGCCAGCACATCAATTTTCAGCGGACTGTTTGTCACCTTTTTATCTGTAGTTTTGGTATCCCACAAACAAAAACCATCGTGATGCTTGGTAAGAAATAAGATATATCCCATTCCGGCATCTTTCGCTACTTTACACCATTGGTCGGTATTGCAACCGGTGGCTTTAAAATAAGTGGCATCCTTCCCTTCGGTCGGCGTCCACTCCTGTCCCGAAAAGGTACTAAACGACCAGCAGATAAACATGCCGAATTTCATCTCCCTAATCTGCTCTGCTCTAATTTTATCGTCAATCTTTTCGGTATTTATGGCCTCTCGTTTTCTCACAAAACCGGTGATCAGGATGGTACAGGCAACAAGCGCAATCAGGGTGGTGATTTTCATAGTTATAAATTAAAAACATTAATAATCGTCCTAAGTAACAGTAAAGATATAATGTCGTATTTCACCTCTTAGCTTCCCGGCGAATCCTGTCTGGTGTTATCGGAAGATAATTACTGCCTCATTTTCAGGAATTTTCACGACTAATCTATCTAAATATTTTAATGTACTGATTAATTCAATCCCCCCTGTCCTCTGTACAATTTCAATGGTTTTTCCAGTTTCACCTTCAGAACGGTGATGTATTTGTCTGAAACATTTTCCGGAACATCAATATAAACCAATCCGGGGACGGGGCTCCAGGATATTTTACCCACAACTTTATGGGATAACTGGGCGCCGTTGCCTACAACCGAAATAGCTGCAATTTTATTGACCAGTCCTTTAATCATTAATGTACCGCTGACATGTCCATGCAGGAACAGATAGAGCGAAGTTGAGTCTTTTGATAAAGTGGTCGGTCCATAAAAATGGCCTTGCGGAAGACCACCCACGGTATTAAAAATAGCCTCTCCATGTTTTTTATTCCATGCACCCAATTCCTTTAAGACATGTATCTGTTCTTCAGGAATAGTTCCATCCTCTTTCGGACCCATATCCAGCAGCAGGTTGCCGCCATTGGAAACGGCATCAACAAAGATTGTGATCACCTCATATGGTGTTTTCCAGTTGTCATCGTGGTGAAAACCCCAGTTATCGTTGGTGGTCATGCACAATTCCCACCAGTTGAATTTTGGCCTGGAAACCGGGAAGTTCTGCTCCGGCGTTTCGTAATCGCCATATCCCTGCAGACGTCCATTGATAATTGAATTAGGATTTCCGGTTAAGATAATATGGCGCACCTTCTGAGATTCCCACTCTTCGGCGCTGTGTTCCCAGTCTCCGTCAAACCACCATAAGTCGGGATTGAACTGAGTGCTGATCTCTCTGATCTGTCCCTGGAAGAAAACCCTGAAACGGTTCCATCGGTCATAGTCGTCGGCAACCTTATAACGGGAGCTGTCCTTCAGAAAGCCCGGATAGTTCGGATCAGACCAGTCAATCAGCGAATAATAGGCGCCGCACTTTATATTTCGTTTGCGCAATTCTTCGAAAAATGGTCTGACCATATCCCGTTTTGCCGGAGTGGCTTTTACAATACTCAGGTTATTCATTTTCGTATCATACATGGCAACCCCATCGTGATGTTTGGTGGTGATTACGGCATACCTGGCGCCACACTCCAGAATCAGGTCGGCCCAGGAAGCGGGATCATAATTCTTAAGGGTGAACCCTTTCAACTGTTTCATATAATCAGAATGGCTGATTTTTCTGTTATGAAAACTCCATGATTCATCAATCCCGTCGACCGCATAGATCCCAGCATGAATAAATATACCCAGTTTGGCATCTGCAAACCACTGCATCTTATCTTTAATCTCTTTGGGATCAATTTTTGATTGTGCAAAACATTGATTCACTCCTGACAGCAACAATCCGAACGCTAAAATTATTTGTGCGATTTTCATATACTTTGATTTATAGTTATTCTTTATTACTTAAATATAGCATGGCGCAGCCTCTTACCACGGGAACATTCAAGGTGATCATTTTTCCCTCTTTTTTATACGCCACCTCAACCGGTTGATCACTGCCAGGATGGTAGGCCAGGCATGAAAACCGCTCTTTCAGACCATCCAGGTCAT
>JAHEYS010000466.1 GCA_023251475.1 Prolixibacteraceae bacterium | reverse complement strand
GATTATAAATGGACGGATGTTTTAATGAGGGAAGCAGCACGCAATATGAACGGTATATCACTTCATTATTATACGGTTCCCAAAGCTTGGAATAAGAAGGGATCGGCGACTCAGTTTAATGATTGCGTGTGGTTTGTCACGCTGCAAAAAACGTTGAAAATGGAGGAACTGGTTACAAAACACTCCGAAGTCATGGATAAATACGACCCGGCAAAAAAGGTTGGACTACTGGTTGACGAATGGGGTACCTGGTATGATGTGGAGCCGGGGACCAATCCCGGATTCCTTTACCAGCAGAACACGCTGCGTGACGCATTGGTAGCCGGTATTAACCTGAATATTTTCAATAACCACGCCGACCGGGTAAGAATGAGTAACATCGCCCAGATGATCAATGTTTTGCAATCGGTTATTCTGACCAAAGACAAGGAGATGGTTTTAACGCCAACCTATTATGTCTTTAAGATGTACAACGTCCATCAGGACGCCACAATGCTCCCAATTGAGATTACATGTAATAAATACACCTCAGGTTCGCAGTCGGTTGATGCCATCAATGCCTCGGCTTCAGTCAAGGATGGAGTTGTAAGTATTACGCTGTGTAATCTTGATCCTGCTAATTCACAGAATATCAGTTTTGACATTCAGGGGCTGAAAGTTGCAAACGTTTCGGGGAAGATTGTAACTGCCAATAAAATTAATGCTTACAACGATTTTGGCAAAAAAGATGAGGTTATAATTGCCGATTTTACGAACGCGAAGATGAATAAAGGGGAGGTAACCGCAATTATTCCTTCCAAATCGGTTGTATTGATCCAACTCAAATAGAGATTTTAACAATATAAAGGATAACTTTGGGCCTGCTTCCGGAATCGAATATTGATTTTGGAAGCAGGCCTTTGATTTACCAACTATCTTTATTTTAACACACTTAGTTTATCTTTATGTCAACTTTTTCTTTTCCGAAAATCGCAATTTTGACAATATTGGCTTTGTCCGTTAATGTCATCTCATTAAATGCCCAAAAGGCTGATACCTTATGGCTTCAAAAGATGGATCTGAGCAGGGTTATTCAGGGTTATGGTTCCCCAAAGGCCAACAAGTCAGTGAATGGTAAGGCATTACATATTGCTGGTCAGTTATTTAAATATGGACTTGGCACTCATGCCGACGGTCTGATTAAGATTGATTTAAACGGGGCAGCTTTACGTTTTCAGGCTCAGGTTGGTCTTGATGACGATGCGATGGGGCAGAATGGAAGTGTTTCATTCGCTGTTTTGGCCGATAAAAAGGAGGTTTTCCGCAGCCCGAAAATGGTTTCAGGATTGAAAGCTGTTAAGGTGGATATTGATCTCAAAGGGGTGAATCAGCTTTTACTTACGGTTGAGGATGGTGGTGATGGAATTAATTATGATCATGCCGACTGGGCCGATGCCTATATCCTTTATAATGGGGTTAAACCAGAGGTCGTTAGTGCCTACAATGTGAGTAAGCCCTATATTCTGACTCCTGCTGAATCGCCTAAACCAAGAATTAACGGAGCCAGGGTATTTGGCGTTCGTCCGGGTCACCCTTTCCTGTTTATGGTTGCCGCGACCGGTAAACGGCCTATGACTTTTATGGCCGATCATCTTCCTGCCGGTCTCTCTTTGGATGGTAAAACCGGGATTATCACTGGCGTTGTAAAGGAGAAGGGTGAGTTTGTAGTCACTTTAAAGACCAAAAATAGTCTTGGGACTGCGACACGTCAGCTTAAGATTGTTGTTGGTGAGAAGATTGCGCTTACTCCTCCGCTGGGATGGAATAGCTGGAATTGCTTTGCAAATGCGGTAGATCAGGAGAAAGTAATGGCGGCTGCCGATGCAATGGTCAATTCAGGGTTGATCAATCATGGATGGACGTATATCAATATGGATGATTGCTGGGAAATAAAACCAGGTTCAAAAGATCCTAAACTGATGGGTGAACCCCGAAATGCAGAGGGGATGATCAATACAAATAAGAAATTCCCCGATATGAAGGGGCTTACCGATTATATCCATGCCAAGGGATTGAAAGCAGGGCTCTATTCCTCGCCGGGTCCGCTGACATGCGCCGGATTTACCGCGTCTTATCAGTTTGAAGAGAAAGATGCCAGGCAATGGGCCGATTGGGGTTTTGATTACATCAAATATGACTGGTGTTCCTACGGAAAAATTTCAAAAGGTGAAACGATTGCAGAGTTGCAAAAGCCTTACCTTATTCTCCGCGACGCCTTAAATAAGGTTGACCGTGATATTCTGTACAGCCTTTGTCAATATGGCATGGGTAAAGTTTGGGAATGGGGCGACCAGGTTGGTGGCAACTGCTGGCGGACAACAGGTGATATCACCGATACGTGGGGAAGCATGGCAGGGATTGGTTTTAATCAGTCAGGGGAGGAAAAGTTCGCAGGCCCGGGACATTGGAACGATCCCGATATGCTGGTTGTTGGTTTGGTCGGCTGGGGTCCGCAGCTTCATCCGTCACGTTTAACTGCTGATGAGCAGTATACCCATATTTCTCTTTGGTCGTTATTGGCTTCACCGTTATTGATCGGATGTGATATGACCCGTATGGATGATTTTACCAAAAGTCTGCTGACCAATGATGAGGTGATTGAAATTAATCAGGACCCATTGGGTAAACAGGCCAGTCGCGCTTCAAAAGAGGGTGGACTGGAAATTTGGGTCAAAGAGCTCGAAGATGGTTCAAGAGCTGTTGGTTTATTTAACCGGTCAGTTTCTGATGCGACGATCAATGCAGACTGGGGTGTTCTTGGTTTAACCGGTAAACAAATTGCCCGCGATGTATGGCGTCAAAAGGATCAGGGCGTTTTTACAGGGACCTTTTCAGCCGTTGTTCCTCCACATGGTGTAAAACTGATCACACTGCGTAAGGCAAAATAAAATACTAAAAATTGGTAAGTCAAAGCTGGCTTTTTGTTCCCAAGTTTCAGGAGCAGCCTGTTTGGATGGGTTTAAATCCTGTTTATCAGTGGTTTCTGCATCTGATTAAATTATTGTTGTCTTTTCTTAACTAAAATAATATTTGGTTTTGGTACCTCTTTCATACCTGTACCGGGAAAAAATCCGGTATGAGGAGGTTGATTATAGCCGACATTTTCAGTTGCCACAGCCAATCGGTACTGAGGGTCATGCATCAGTGTATACATCCTGTGCTTTGTTGGGATGGTTGTTGTATAGATCCGGAGATTCCGGTTGTCGGATGTACGGAAGATCACCTCTTCTCGCCAGTCGCCAAAAAGATCAGCACTCAATGCCGGGGTGGATTTTGAACCATTATTCGAAACGCATCCTTCGGCGGTAAAAAGTCTGCCATTTTTATATTTATCGATATGATTTCCATCGAGTAATTCCCTCGTCAGATCGCCATCCCACCAAATCAAAAAGTTTGTTGACGGGGGTGTATCACCGATTCGTTCACCCTTCATATTCAAAAGTCCACCAGATCCAGAAAACCATAGCTCCGCTCCGGGATTGGAAGGATCGATATCTTCGGCCACACCACGACCTACATCCTTATCCATCGAGCCTTTGTACAATACTTCACCGGTTGCGGCATCATAAACAGCAGCACCCGGTCCTGTGGTGCCATCTTCAATTTCATGGACCCCAAAGACCTGAAGCCCCGGTCTGCCAGCAATCAGCTTCCCAACATGGATGGCATCGCCATGCCGGAATCCGGTGGAGAACAATCCTTTGCCATTGTCGTCTACCACCATTGAACCATAGATAATTTCATCTTTCCCATCACCATCGACGTCAGCAACCGTTAAATTATGGTTCCCTTGTCCGGAAAAAGCATTTTCGCCATCTTTACTGTCGAAAACCCACCTTGAGGTTAGCTTTCCATCTCTCCAGTCCCAGGCTGCCAGTACAGTCCGGCCATAATAACCCCGGCACATCACCACACTTGGATGAACCCCGTCAAGATAGGCGATGCAGGCGAGAAAACGGTCCACGCGATTCCCTGAGCTATCGCCACCCCCGTTACCGCCATGTCCGTTCCACCCGTTTAGCGGAAGGCGGTTGGGAATATAATTGGTTGTTGCCAGGGCTTCTCCTGTCCGGCCGCTGAAGATGGTAAAGTATTCGGGTCCATCGAGTATTTTACCATAAAATGTTCCGCTTGACTTAT
>JAHEYS010000465.1 GCA_023251475.1 Prolixibacteraceae bacterium | reverse complement strand
CATTGCCGACATGATCCGTAAATGTGAACGACTTTGATAAAGTTCCATTTGGAAACAATTGCGTCGAAAACCAACGGCTTCCTGTTTCAAGGATGTTGTACGTTTCTTCCCTGTAAAGTGTGTAATCATCAAACTCGTCGACTACCGAGGTCGCATTTTCCGATCGTAAAGGGGCCCGACCGACCAATTGCTGATTCACAATGCCTTCAGTGAGGTAAATAAACGAATTTCCCTGGTCAAACTGGTTAACACGGTGGTTAACCAATCCGGAAACAGGATCAAATGTCCAGGTCACCCCACCAGGCACATAAATCAGCAGACAATCATTTAACAACTTATCACTGGTTTGCCAAATAGCGTATTGAACAAGGTCATCAGGGCATACGGAGCTATTCATCTGAGGCAGCGGTCCGGGTGGAAACCCAAACACTTTCACGCTCTGTGGCGACTGAAAGCCCATGGAGCGAAGCGCTGCGAATGTAATCCTGTGAATTCCTGACTGGCTGGTCATTGCTTTAACCCAGCGCCCTGATGCAAGCACTGAGTTTGCGCAAAAAGCCGACTGCTTGGAATAAAGTAGCGAGCCGATGATGAGCAGGAGAAAAAGAGACCGTCGGTTCATGAAAAAAGTTAACTTTAGAAAAAGAAATCAATATTAGTTCACATAAATGAGATCTCAAACAAAAAGAGGATCATAGTCGGAAAAAGATTTGATTTTTCTTTATATTTGTACCTTTAAAGAAAGTGAATTTAAAAGAGATCGAAATATGAAGCTCAATGTATTTGTTTATCTGGTTTTATGTTTGCTGATTGCAACGGCATGTCCTTTTCGTCAAACCGCCAAAGTAAAGAAGAAAAGTACGTCGTCCACCACTGGATGGTCATATAACAATCCAAAAAATGGTGGATTTGAGTACCGTTCAGGATATTCCCAGAAATCAGGTCCGGGATTGGTCTATATCCAGGGTGGAACTTTTACAATGGGTCGTGTCGAGCAGGATGTGATGTTTGAAGGAAACAATACGCCGCGCAGAGTGACGGTCGCATCCTTCTATATGGATGAGGCTGAGGTGCGTAATGTCGACTGGCGGGAATACCTCTACTGGCTGCAGCGTGTATATCCGGGTGACCGGAGTGTTTATATGGCAGCACTACCCGACACCCTCGTATGGCGTAGCGAACTCTCTTATAATGAGCCATATCTTGAAAACTACCTTCGTCATGCAGCCTATTCCGAATATCCGGTAGTTGGGGTAAGCTGGGTGCAGGTTGAAAAATATTGCAGATGGAGAACCGACAGGGCAAATGAAGGAATTCTGATTGCCAACAGTAAACTTCAACCCGATCTCGCGCAGACAGGTGATAAAGTTTTCACCTCTGATGGTTACCTTTACGGTGTTTATGATGGCGTTGAAGGGAAAAGACCAATCAAAAATCTGAGTAAAGATGGTGGCACACGTCGTGTAAATATGTCGGATGGTTATATTATGCCACGCTACCGCCTCCCAACTGAGGCAGAGTGGGAATTTGCAGCACTTGGACTTGCCGGCAATACCGAAGATGAAGTGGTCCTTGAAAGACGGATTTATCCCTGGAATGGAAATCAGATCAGAAACAGCGATAAGAAAAAACGGGGGGATATGCTCGCAAACAACGTCAGGGGCCGCGGTGATTATATGGGAGTTGCCGGATACCTCAACGATGGGTTCGAAATCACAGCTCCGGTTCAATCATTCCTCCCCAACGATTATGGATTATACTGCATGGCAGGAAATGTCAATGAATGGGTTCAGGATGTCTATCGTCCTAATTCATTTGCTGTTGTAAATGAATTTCAACCGCTCAGAGGTAATGTCTATACCAATTTCCGTCTCGGATCGGATGGTAAGATGATTAAAAATAAATATGGGGAACTTGTAAGAGATACCGTCGCAAATTATACCAATTTTAAGGATGGTGACCCCCAGTCAATAATTTCGGAATCAGAGGACTGGAAAAATAATCCCGATTCCGCAACCACTTCACAGATGTATGCTGCAGGCGCCATCAATTCAATCTCCAGAATTTCCGATCACAGCCGGGTTTATAAAGGCGGAAGCTGGAGAGACCGCACCTATTGGCTAAGTCCCGGTGCACGCAGGTATATGGATGAACGAAAATCAACAAACGATTTAGGTTTCAGATGTGCCATGACACATCTTGGAGATTCGAACACGAAATAAAGAAAGTTACCCTCAAAATAAAAAAACCTCATCTTAAAATGGGGTTTTTTTCTTCATATTAACGCCATGTCAACAGAGGAATTATACAGAATATTCGAAAAACACCCAAAAATATCAACCGACAGCCGAAACATCGAAAAAGACGCCATCTTTTTTGCGTTAAAAGGTGAAAATTTCAACGGGAATAATTATGCGGCTAATGCTTTGCAGCAGGGGGCTGCCTGGGTTGTTATCGACGAGGCGGAATACAAGATTAGCGATCGTTACCTGCTTGTAGATAACGTATTGTCAGCTTTACAACAGTTGGCGTGCTATCACCGTCTTCAGCGTGCAGTACCGGTGATTGCGATTACCGGCACAAACGGTAAGACCACCACAAAAGAGCTCGTTACTTCAGTATTGTCCAAAAAATTCAGGGTCACCTGCACAAAAGGGAACCTGAATAATCATATCGGTGTACCACTGACCTTGTTGTCAATTGACACTACGACAGAAATTGTCGTAGTCGAAATGGGGGCAAACCATCCGGGTGAAATTGCTGAACTTTGTGAGATTGCCCTCCCGGATTTTGGACTGATAACCAATGTGGGGAAAGCACATCTTGAAGGTTTTGGTTCATTTGAGGGTGTGAGAAAAACTAAGGCTGAACTCTACCGTTTTATTCAAAACAGGGGCGGTAAGATATTCAGAAATACGTCAAATACCTGGTTGAAGGAGATGGCTGGCGATGTTGAGACAATTGGCTACAGAACTACCCCTGAAGGGGATGGGATCGAAGGCGAAATAGTTCAACACTCCCCGATGCTGGCTTTCAAAGCAAAATTCCCAAAAGGCTGGCTCTACATAAAGACCAATCTTGCAGGGGGTTACAATCTCGAAAATGCCCTGGCAGCCATATGTGTCGGGAATTACTTCGGGGTTGATCCTTTGGCAATCAGTGAAGCTATCGGGACCTACAAACCTTCGAATAACCGTTCACAGTTTATGAATACGGCAAAAAATCTCATTTTAATGGATGCATACAATGCCAATCCAACGAGCATGGAGGCTGCAATTGAGAATTTCAAAACATTCGATGCCCCACTAAAAGGGGTTATTCTTGGTGATATGTTTGAGCTGGGAGAATCGTCGCCTGAAGAACATCAGAAAATTGCTGACAAAGTGGCATCAATTGACCTTTCAATGGTTTTGCTTGCCGGAAAGGAATTTTCAAAATGTCATGTTCCATCCGGTTTTTTTGTATGTGAAAACACCGAACAATTAATCAGCCATATAGATAGTATTCATCCGGAAGATTACCTGTTCCTGATAAAGGGATCCAGGGGGATGAAGCTTGAAAGTGTGATCGGAAGACTTTAAGGAATGAAAGAATTAAGGAATGAGAAGGAATGAAAAATGACAAATAATTAATACAAAACTTACATTATTCGATTCTTCATCGCTAATTTCTAATAAGGTTCTCTCCCCTCAGCCGGCTTTTCCCCGGAAACCGCTTCAAGTTTAACAAAAAAGGGAGAATTGCGCTTAAATCCTTAACTTTGCGCCATTGTAATGACTAAAATAATTTTGTGCAGAATTTAAAAGAGTATATCACCCATCCGGTTTTCGTGCAGACCGGTAAAATATCAGATCAGCTGGGCGTTGAAACCTATGTTGTTGGGGGGTTTGTCCGCGACATCCTTTTAGGTCGCAAACGCGAAGTCTTCGATGTTGATATTGTGACCGTCGGTAGTGGTATCGATCTGGCAAAAAAAGTTGCAGCCTCAATGCGCCCGGGACTAAAAGTAAGTGTTTTTCATAATTTCGGAACAGCGATGTTCCGCTTCAATGAGATCGATTTTGAATTTGTAGGGGCACGTCGTGAATCGTACCGCCACGATAGCCGTAAACCAATTGTTGAAGACGGAACACTCGAAGATGATCAGAGAAGGCGTGACTTCACCATTAATGCTTTAGC
>JAHEYS010000464.1 GCA_023251475.1 Prolixibacteraceae bacterium | reverse complement strand
ACCTGGTGATCGACCATATCAATATCATTTATGGCCGTTGTACTATGTGTCGGCGAATCACTCCAGGTTTCACCGTGATCAACAGTTTTTAAGACAGTTCCCCCGGAACCTGCCACAAACCCTGCCTGCTCATCAGAAAATGAAACGGTATTTAATGATTCAAGGGTGATGAAGGTAACAGGTGACCAGTTAAATCCTCCGTCGGAGGTATGAAATACGGCACCAAATGGTCCGTAAACCACTCCATTATTTACATTGCTGAAAGCCAAACCACTAAAATAAAATGGGAAACCGGTATTTATGGAACTCCAGCTATTTCCTCCATCCGAACTTCTGAGAATTAGGCCATCATTTGCGACGATACAACCAAACTGGCTGTTCACAAAGGTTATCGCATTCATGTTCATACCTGTATTTGAAGGAACCCTGACCCAGGAATGACCTCCGTCAGCAGTCCTGAAAATTCCTCCGTTACGGCCAATTGTAAAGCCATGCAATGAATCTATAAAATTTATACGGGTAAAATTATAACCAGAATCGGCGTGAAGGACCTCCTGCCATGAAGCACCACCGTTCATGGTTTTAAATACGCTTTTATCAGCAGCGACAAACCCTGTTTCCGGCGCAGGAAAACAACAATCATAAAAATCTTTCGTCATTCCCGTTGGAACCACCTGCCAGGTATTACCACCATCCCGGGTGTTAAGAATTGTCCCATGCACTCCACAGATATATCCGGACGAACCGGAGAACATATATAAGGAGTACAGGGAAAATCCGGTTCCCGAAAAAACTGAATCCCATGAATGACCGCCATCCGTTGTCATCAGTATCATTCCATTGGCCCCAATGATAATCCCTTTATCGGGGGTAAGGAAGGTCATACCGGTACAATAACATTTAGGGAAGTGATCTGGTTTGACCAGCACCCAATGCAACCCTCCATCGGTTGTCTTTGCCAGGGTTCCGGCTGCACTTATTGCATAGGCTGAAACCTGGTCAACAAAATGAATCGCCGAGTACCCCTCGGGCGTCGGGGTGGGGTTCAGATAATTCCATTGTGCAATGGCTGGTATAGTATAAAGAAGAAACAAATGGAGGAACATTGTTGACAGCCGCATGGAACATTATTTAACAGGACAAAGTTATACATTATAAAGACTTGGTACTGTTGTCTGACATGTGATAAATGGATTTACGATTTACGATTTTAGTGAATACAAATTAATACTTTGCAATAATCGAAAGAAACAATTTGTTTAGCTTTACGTCAACGTTCTTTGCAAGAATACCGTTCAATCAATGGTGCTCACAAAGCCCGCATTTTAGTCTGGTGTCGGCTACAATTGGCAATAATATTGGTGATGCTTTCATAGTAATCCCGTTTAAGAGATTAAATTTCTGAAAGTAGCCGAGCAAAGAACTTATTAAAACATAAAGCTATGGAAAAGTCTCGTTCTTTGACACAGGGTGATTTTCAAATAGTTCACCCAAATGCAGCAGGAATCGATGTTGCAAGCCAGATGCACTATGTTGCTGTTCCTCCATCGAGAGATCAGCCTTCGGTAAGAAAGTTTGGCAGTTTTACCCAGGACTTGCATGATTTGGCAAGATGGTTAAAAAAGTGCCAGATCGACACGGTGGCCATGGAATCTACCGGGATTTACTGGATTCAGCTTTACCTTATTCTCGAAGAATACGGGATTGAAGTTTTTCTGGTAAATGCGAGGCATATCAAAAATGTCTCAGGCAGAAAATCAGATGTTCAGGATTGTCAATGGATCCAGCAACTACATTCATTTGGCTTGCTCAATGCAAGTTTTCAACCTGACCTTTATGGTCGGGAATTAAGAACCTACATGCGTCACCGCAAAAACCTCACCGAGAGTTATGCCATGCAGGTACAGCTAATGCAAAAGGCGTTTGAACAAATGAATATCAAATTGCACAATGTAATATCTGACATAACCGGCAAATCAGGCATTTCTATCATGGAGGCTATTCTTCAGGGAGAGCGTAATGCCAGGCAATTAGCGTTGCTTGCCGATCCTCGCGTTAAAGCTCCCCAAGAAGAGATCATTAAATCCCTTCAGGGGTGCTGGCGCGACGAGAACCTATTTGAACTGCGACAAGCCTATGAACTCTACCTGATCTTTAAACAAAAAATCAAAGAATGTGATAATCAGATAGAACTTACACTGCAAAGACACCAAAACAGTTCTTCGAACCAAGACCAGGTGATAAACAGAAAACCCCGTGGAAAGAACACTTTTGGCTTCAATGCAACAAGTTATTTAAAGAAGATCTTAGGCGTTGACATCACCGAAATTTTTGGAATCAGTGAAGTATCGGCCATGCAGATCATCTCTGAAATTGGCATTGACATGTCGAAGTGGGATACACCAAAACATTTTGTCTCGTGGTTAAACCTCGCACCCAATAATAGAATCTCTGGTGGTAAGTTGTTAAAACCAAAAAAAGACAAAAAGAAGAACAAAGCAGGCCAATCGTTTCTTATCGCTGCATCTACGTTACAACGAAGCAACCATTGGCTGGGTGTATCAATGCGACGCGTGAAGGCAAAACATGGAGCCCCGGTGGCAGTTAAAGCAACAGCAAGAAAACTTGCTATCATACTCTACCAAATGATTAAAAAACAGATTTGTTTTAATCCTTTACCAATTGATACTTATAACCAGCTATTCAAAGAACGAAAATTAAAATATATTAAAAATCAAGCTTCTATGTTGGGTTTTCAATTAATCCCTTCGTAATTGTTTCTTAAGAGATTTTAGATTTTGGATTTATGAATTATAACGATATAAAACCGATAATCAAAAACCTGCATTAAGAATTCCTCGTAAATCTAAAATCTAAAATCGTAAATAGTTTAGGTATATATCTGGTCTAATTCAAAAAAATAAAATATTTTTGTAAAATTAAAGTTAGTATTATTCAATGGCATTGATGTTTTGAAATCGACGAAGACATATTCCCTCGCCGCATGGTTACTGATTTTGTCAGTATTTACCATGTTAACCGCCTGTTCCACCAAAAAAAACACCATAATCCGCAGAACCTACCACAATCTTACTGCACATTATAATGTGTACTGGAATGGTATGGATAACCTTCGCCAGGGACTGAAAGAGTATCAGACCGGCATGAAAGATAATTATGCGATGGTGCTGCCGGTTTACAATTACGGCGACAAATCGAGTTCCAACAAGATCGCACAATATACCGATGTAGCTATAAAAAAAGCTTCCAAAGCGATCAACAAACATTCGATGGTTTTCAACAGGAGAGAGTATGTGCGCTGGATTGATGATTGTTACCTGCTTATCGGCAAATGTTACTTCTATAAGCAGGATTATCCGATGGCCCGACGTACCTTCGAGTTTGTGATCAAGACGTACAATTACAACGAGATCAAGTACCCGGCGATGTTATGGCTGGCCCGGACGAACATTCAGCTTGGAGATTTCAACAAGGCAGGTTCACTGCTCGATATGTTGCAAAGTAAGATTAAAAAAGGGGAAGCATCCGACAAGTATGAAACCGAACTGAATCTGTTGTATGCCCAGGAATACATCATGCAGAAAAACTATAATGATGCTGTTCCTTATATCAACCGGGCCCTTGAGTTACATCCCACCTCGGCCATTCGTACCCGTTGTCATTTCATCCTCGGTCAGATCCACCAGCTCAACGGGGAGTTGAACGATGCGACCGTTATGTATCTTGCAGTGATAAAACATGCCAAAACCTATGAGATGGAATTCAATGCCAAGATCAACCTGGCTCAATGTTATGATGCGGCAAGCGGGAACCGGCAGTTTATCATCACAAAGTTGAACAAGATGCTGAAGGATGATAAAAATAAAGAATTTCAGGATCAGATTTACTATGCTCTTGCACATATTGCAATGAAAGATACCGATACCACGAAAGCCGTTGATTACTTTAAATTGTCGGTAAGTACAAGTCATACGAATAATTACCAGAAGGCCATCTCCTCCCTTGAACTGGCGGATATTTACTTTGGGTCACACAATTATATCCTTGCACAATCCTATTATGACAGCACCATGCAGTTTCTGCCGAAAGATTATCCCAATTACCAAGAGCTTGCAAAGAGGACAACAACCCTTACTGACCTGGTCACAAACCTCCAGAACATTAAAAGGCA
>JAHEYS010000463.1 GCA_023251475.1 Prolixibacteraceae bacterium | reverse complement strand
AAAAAAAGAAGAACAAAAGGAAGAATACCCCGAAATAGTAAAACAACTATTTTTTTTATCGCATCAAGCATAACCATAAAATATAAATATACGCATTATTTCACCTTTTATCCTTCTCTGAACCCGAATCCCCGGGTTTTTCTTTGGTGTCTCTGTTTTGCGGTTTTGCATTACTATTTTGTGGCCTTACCTTACCAGGTTGCTGCCTGACATTATAGGATGGGTTTGCTTGCTGCTGCTGCTGTGCAGGTTGCAAATTTACACGGTTATTTTGTGGCTTTCCCTCGGCAGGCTGTTGCCTGATATTTTCATTTCCATTGGTTACCGAACGTGTTTGGATTGGTTGAACACGATGGTTATTCCGGGAATCCGAACTCCCTGGTTGAATCGTCTCTTTCCTTTCAGAGGGTCGTCTGACATCTTTAAGTTCCGAGATTCTGGCAGGTGCACTTTTAAGCTGATTACCGTTATTTTTTTCAATCCGGGGCCGGTATATTTGTAACTGTCCGTTGCTCATTACCTGACCCGGCTGACTGTTTTCCCTGATCGTAACAGGATTGATTCTTCTACCGGTAACGCTTTGTACATCCTCCCTTGCCGGACCGGTAATATAAGTGGTATGCCTGCTGTTATCAATATAGGTGGTATTTATTACCGTAGAGTTCCGGATAATTGAAACATTATTTGACCGGTCAACAGAATACCGGTTGAGGTCGTGTCTTTCAAAATCTACGTCTCTTACAAACATCCAGTGATCATTATTCCGGTTGTATTGTCTTCCAAAACTCAGGTTGATGCTGATGCCGGGCTCCATTGGTGACCACCCGTAATAACCATCGGCTCTTCTCCAGTTCACCCAGGAAGGTCCCCATTCATTATCGGGTACCCAGAACCAACCGTAATAATGATCAAAATCCCAGCGACCATAATGAAAAGGGGCCCATCCCCATTCGTAATCAGACATCCATGTCCAGCCATAGTCAGTAAGTACCCAATATCCTGCCGTCGAATAGGGAACAAAGTCCTGATCAACATCGGGAATCCAGACATAACCGTAATTCTGATAGTCAACCCATTCACCATAAGGGCTAAGCTCATCATAGAAAACCTGAAAACTTACATTTTCCTGTTGAGCTGATACGTGTTTTGCATATAGTAAAAAGGTCATTATCAATGCCCCTGATAGAACTAAATATTTCATGCTGAATTTCATGTGTTTATTATTTGAGAAGGTTCTGTAGAATCTAACACTCACTAACCGGAGTCCGTTTATACTATCTAAAAGTACTTGCAAACAATCCCGTGATTGTTACACAACTATTGTAAAGAGTTATAATATTCACACTTTTACGGCTATCTTGGAGGTAAAAACATGTCATATATTCCGAATGAACTAACTTTTATGTTGGAAATATCTCGCAAATTTAAAACCCCGACGGTTTTGAAAACCTTCGGGGTTTTAAAACTGCAAAACCGTGCAATAATTGGAAGCGTTGACTTATCAGCAATTCTATCACATCTGCAATCGGGGAATCAATGGTTGTGATCTTTTTAAAGTAAAAGAAAACTATGAATATTTTCTCAATTTGTATGATAAACATATCTCTCCAATTGCCGATACATTCGCATGGGTACTGATGAATAATCATTTTCATATGTTGGTACGAATAAAAAATGAGGCGGATATTAAAAACCTGACAGGTTTTTAATCAATGTTCGTAGAATTTCAACCTGTTTCTGAGCATCGTAATTTCATGCTGCATCTCATTCATTCGCTTTAACAAATGGTTAATGGTCTCAATCCCTTCAATATTGATATCCAAATCGTAGTAGAAACGGATAAACTGCTCCACCTGCTGAAGCTGATCGGCATCGATAAAAGTTGCCTCCTCAATGGTCGCAATCTCGATCAGTCCTGTTTGATGCAATGCACTGATAAATGAGATTTCAATGTTGTGGTTTATGCAAAATTCATTGACTGCTATTAAGTTTTTTGTTTGCATGGCGTCTGTTTTTAAATTACGATTTGGAGAGTTCGGTAAATAGTGATTTTTGCTTTTCCGTCAAATTTGTTGGAATTTTGATGGTGTAAGTTACATATAGATCGCCAAACTGACCCTCCTTTTTATAAACCGGAAATCCCTTGCCTTTTAACTTTACTTTACTGCCGTTCTGTGTTTCTGGAGCTACTTTTAGTTTTACCTGTCCGTTTAAGGTATCAATGGTCAGTTCACCTCCCAGCACTGCGGTGTACAGGTCTAAATCTACTGTAGTATATAAATTATCCCCAAGACGTTTAATTTTAGGGTGATCGGCAATTGAAAAGGTGATGTACAGATCACCGTTTGGCCCGCCATTTATTCCCTGTCCACCATGTCCAGGGATTTTTATGGTTTGTCCGTTTTCAATGCCTGCCGGAATGGTAATTCTGATCTTCGAACCGTTAACCGTTAAGGTCTGCTTTTGTGTTTTGAAAGCATCAATAAGTTCAAGTTGTAACTCTGCATTGAGATCTTCTCCGCGAAATTTCACCTGCCTTCCCCGACTTCCACCTGCTGCTCCGCCAAACATTGATTCAAAGAAATCAGAAAAATCTCCGCCTGAAAATCCAGTTGCATGTGATCCTGCCGATTGCTCCTGATACTGTTTTTGTTTTTCAAATTCATCAGCATGTTGCCACTCTTTTCCATACTGATCATATTTCTTCCGCTTTTCCGGATCGCTCAAAACTTCATTGGCTTCATTGATCTCCTGAAATTTGTTTTTTGCATCCTTATCATTCGGATTCAAATCAGGATGATACTTCCTGGCCAGTTTCCGATAAGCGGTTTTAACATCCTTCGGCGTTGCCGTTTTATCAATCCCTAAGATTTTATAATAATCAATAAACATAGTGATGATTTTTAGTAGCGGTTATTCTATATAAAGATACGTAAAGATAATAAAAGCCCAGGTGAAAGGTTATTACCTGATTTGAATACCTGTCCCCGAATTCAAATTCACCTGACTAAATGAATTAAGGTTAAAGACCAGTCGAATCCTCTCTTTGAATGACCCAGTCATTGATTCGATGTTTCCTGAAACAACAACAGGAATATAAATCTCAAAAAAGTTCCACAATCCGAGTTTAAAACCTGCTTCACAAAAAAGTGGGGAACCATGATCGGTTGCGGAGCCATGATCGTTCAACAGCAGATTAGCAAAGGGTTTTATGGCTATCCGGTTTGCCTTTCCGGGTAAGCTACTTGTCAATGATAAGGATACCAACCAACGGCTGTAACCCAGATTTTCGTTTACCGGAGAAACAAGACCTCCTTCCGTAAAAGTCATCTGCCTTGACCAGAAGCTTTTAGGAAAAACACTGAAACGATCAGGATAAGTCCCCTGATAAAGATATTGCTCACGTCCGCTTCTTGCACCCGCTGAGAGGGCATAAAAAGGAACTTCCGGATTGTTGATCAGCATTTTTCCTCCATAAAACCTGATATCCAATCCTCTCTTATTTCCACGGTAGCTTAATTTATAATTAAACTCAGCTGATGTTTTCAGAAATGAGTGATTGGATTCGATAGAAGTCAGCAATCTGAAAGGATTGATTTTACCTTTCCTTTCCAACTGGTATCCAAGCTGCAGAAAGGAATTCAGGTTTGCTTTCTCCTGATTTTCAATCTGAAAAAGATCAGTTGCCGCAATATAGTTCCCATAGACCATATGCATTAAACTGTTATCCATTTTATGGTCTCGGAAATATAGTTCCAGACCTCCTTTGACTTTTTGATAGTTCTGGTTACCCGGAGCACCGAATTGTGTTCCCTCCAGGGAGATGGTCGCCTTTCTGATCAATTTATTAAAGGGGGTAATGTTGTATGAAATTTTCCCAAATCCGGCCAGACCGGCATTACCAAATGCATAAAATGGCATCACAAAATATTCGAAAGGCTTGGGTGTGAGGAATCCGTTGTGTAATGCTATTCCAATCATAAGTCCGTTTTCACGAGTCCAGTTAATTGCAGGAAAATACATCAGATAACGTTTCTCCGGATCCTCAAGTGAAAAATAGAGTTGTGTCTGAATTGGATCAGCACGGGGAAATAATCCCGATTTACGGATGTTGTTATTAAGTCTGAATAATTCGGGGGTGATATGTCCGGGGTCGATCTTTATTTCGGAGTAATTACCTTTTGGAATTTCGA
>JAHEYS010000189.1 GCA_023251475.1 Prolixibacteraceae bacterium | reverse complement strand
CGGGCTTTGCAGTGGTTACACGTCATCCCCTCAACCAAATAAATTTTGCTGGTCATCATATTTGTCTTTAATATTATTTTTATTCCTAATAATTTTCAAATATAATGCTAATTGAATTAGATTTTTGCAGTTCAAACTTTTAGATTAACTTGCTGCTGATATTTAAATGATATCCGGTTACTGAAAGTGGCTGTCAACTATTAAATTATGATGACTTTAAAATATTTTGTGCCATGAAAATACCTGATTTATCCACCACCTATCTGGGACTTCAACTTAAAAATCCGGTGATCGTAGGGAGCAGCGGACTGACCGATTCTGTCGAAAAGATCATCAGTATTGAAGCGATGGGTGCGGGAGCCGTTGTGCTGAAATCCCTTTTCGAGGAGGAGATTATAATGGAGATGGAGGAGACCATCCATACAATGACGAACCGGAATTTTGTGTTCCCCGAGACGATGGATTATATGGAGACGATTGTCAAAGAGGATATTCTGTTGAATTATCTCCAGTTAATCACCGAGGCTAAAAAGGCGGTCGGAATACCGGTAATTGCCAGCATCAATTGCGTAAGTTCGCAGAAATGGACCTATTTCGCCAGGGAAATTGAGAAAGCGGGAGCTGATGCACTGGAGCTTAACCTGTTTTTCCTCCCTTCAGATAGCCTGCGCGGGGAAAAAGAGGTGCTCGATTCGACGCTTGAAATCATATCAAAAGTAAAAGGGAGTGTAAAAATTCCGATAGCCTTGAAAATAAGTGCATATCAATCAAATCTGATCAGGTATGCCCAATTTATCGATCAGGCCGGAGTAGAAGGAATGGTTCTTTTTAACCGCTCGTGGCTCCCTGATATCGATATCAGTCATCTCGTGATCTCTTCGGGGTTTGTTCTGAGTTCCCCTTCTGACCTTGGAAATACGTTGCGTTGGGTCTCGATGTTATCTGGTCGCGTTAACTGTGATATCGCTGCTTCAACCGGAATCCATGACGGCGCCGGCCTGATCAAGCAAATCCTTGCCGGAGCGCGTGCCTGTCAGATTGTTTCCTCATTGTATATTAATGATTTATCCCAAATCGGGAAAATGACCGACGAGCTGTATCAATGGATGGTTGAACATGAATTCAGGTCAATCGAATCTTTCAGGGGGCGTTTAAGTCAGTCCAACAGTGGTAATCCGGCGGCATGGGAGCGGGTCCAGTTTATGAAGCACTTCCGGAATTTTATTTAAGGCAGAATAGAAATTATAAGTTGCGAAACGATAAATTAATTGGGGGAATTGCTTTTTAACAGAGGTAATTCCCCTTTTCCCACTTTTCACTTTTCACTTTTCACTTGCCACTTTATATTCTTCTCCTCTACTGCGCAAGGAACGTATAGGTGATCGTCCCTTTTTGTTTTTCAGGCGCTTTGGGGTCTTCATTAAACCATGTTTTCTCGGCTGCCTGCCGGGCGTAAGCAAGAATGGTCAGGTCGCTTATGCCTGGATTATCCCGTGGTTCAGCTTTGATCACCCTTCCGTCACGGGTCACCACGATATCTACAATTACCTCTCCACCACCCTCGGCCAGGTAGACTGGAATGGGCAGTATTGCATGATACCGGTTTTCAAGTGAATAGTGAATATTTGATTTTCCTTTAAAATTCGATTGTTTTACCTCTTCGCGGGTTTTCCCTTCCGTATTATCGACGGGCATGGGGATATCACCTATTTTTGGAATTTTCCTGGCCAGGTTGTTATTGACATCATTCACCAGTTTTTTGGCGGCGGCAATCTCGTTTTGATAGGCCTTATCGAAAAAGGGGTCATTTGATCGGGTAGGTGACTGATCCGAACCTTTGGCTGCATCATTGACTCCCCTGTTCGACGCCAGTTTATTTGAACCGGCCATTTTTTGAAGCTGAGCAGCTGGTGCTTTTTGAAGTGCCTTCTCTTTTTCGGGCTCGGGGAGTTTCAGATTCATATCATTTAAATCGAGTTCTATAACATCCTGAGGTGTGGGATCTCTCAATTCGAGCCTGGAAAGGATAAGGAAGGTCAAAACGATGATATGGAAGACCAACGCGGCAATAACCCCGTAAATATTATGGTTGTATATTTCCTTGACTTTTCTCATTGGCGCGGCAAAAATAAGCATTAATAAATAAAAAAAGCCTCCTGAAAATTGACCCTGGAGGCTTTTAATATAGAATAGATGCAATATTGATTAAATCTCACTGAATTGTAACAGTCCTTCCCGCATCACCACCTTTGGGAAGCAGAACTGATATGGTTGTTAAATTTTTCAAGGGATCATACGATACCGCTCCTCCTGTTTTTATAGAGGTTCTCCGGTTGATGGTAAGAGTGACATATGTCTGTAAATGAGTGGGATCTGAAATGTTTACAGCTTCCTTGCCATTACTTAAAGTGTAAAATACGATACATGGAGTATCACTGGTTAAAATCATCTTTGGTGAAATGGTGCAGGACCCTTTCTGAAAAAAAACAATTCCTGTTGCCGCTCCGTTTTTTGATTTGACCGACTGCATTTTTTCAGTGTTGGAAATGATCTTAAATGCGCTTCCCGCTTTCTGAATATTTTCAGGAGTTGACCCAGGCAGTACGATATAGGAATAACTTCCATTCTGAGGCATCGTTCCGTGATCAAACCATAACTGGAAGATGCTGGAATCTAAAATTTTATCTGACATTGGGGCAACTACACGGTTCCAGGCGCCCGTGCGCGGGCCATTTTCAATTTCCACACGGGCACCTCCAGGGAAATAATAACCCCAGTTATCCTGGATGACCCAATTCAGGCTGTTCAATTCATGCACTCCATTCTTTAAAACTGCCTTTTTCCCGTTCTGTGAAATCAGAACTTCACCTTTGAGAAAACTTTGATTGACTGTAGTGGTAACCTTTTTGTTCAGCCCGGTTCTTATTCCGGCGCCGAGACAAATAATTGCATTGTCGAAAAAGAACCATGATTTTGTTGCTCTTAGACTGTCGCGGAAGAATTGCATTGCTGCCAGACCGTTTAATCCATCAGACACACCACCAACAAAGTCACTTTTAATCCGGTACCCCGATGCATTCAAAACGGGGAGAACTGAATTATCCTGAAATGTTGTAATCCCAGGTATTTTTTTCCAGTCCCAGAAGGGGAAAATATCGGCGTATTCGTCACCTGACTGATAAAAGAAGGTGGCGCCATCGCCCATATGATAACCCTGAATGTTTTCGCTGTTGCACGATTCTGCCCCTGCCACACGGTTGGAAGCCATTTTAACCGACGAGTAAAAAGCTGCACGTCGGTGAATGGTCATATCTGAGCACCAGAAATGGATATTCCCCTCAAAATTGTCTGCAGCAGCGAGATATTGAGTTTTATACGCAGGATCTGCTACCGTAAAAGTTCTGAATATGGTTTCCAATGACCTGGCTTTCCCGGTTTGTGCTCCCGGGAAAAGTTGTCTTCCACAGGCGCTGATGTCAAATACGCCCTTCCAGTCGACCCATTTTAGCCCATTTAACAAATAATTACGCAGTATCCCTTTTTTTTGCTCACCGAACGAAAATGGGGTTCCTTCAAAGATAATGGCCCAGTCACACATGTCAGCAGCATAGGCAAGTCCATAATTGCCAAATTGCTGCTGCGGACCATGCTGATGAAACGAAAAATCGGGTTGAATCCCCTCGATCTGAGTGACGATAATTTCTGATGAAATTGATTT
Organism: Prolixibacteraceae bacterium; assembly: GCA_023251475.1. Taxonomy (GTDB): domain Bacteria; phylum Bacteroidota; class Bacteroidia; order Bacteroidales; family Prolixibacteraceae; genus JAAFHB01. The sequence continues at coordinate 9,266 of JAHEYS010000189.1, read as the reverse complement.
TGCAGCGATCTCAATCATTTTAAAGTCATTGGTTAAAAGGCTCTGATAGATCACATTCTGCGCCAGCCAGACTTTATTCTGTCCTGTTTTCCCCATTTTGGCCCTGCCGAGAATTTTTAACCCTTCCTGTAATTCCTGCTCTGAGAGGTCGTCTTTAAGTAAGACCATGATCTGACCCAGAACCCTGGGAATACCAATTTCGGGATACCACCAGTTCGGATTAATGTAGTCGTTTTTGAGCCAGTGGTCCAAAACGCTAAAAAGGTATATCTTAAGTTCCGGAGCATTAAAATAGGAGCTTTGGGGAGATTTCCAGGATATTGTCATTGCCAAAAGGCGGTTCAGGTGATCGGTTAATGGCCAGCCTCCCCGTGTTTTGTCGGTGTAGTTGAGATCTGAGAAACTTCCGTCAGGCTGAATCAACCGGCAGATACCTGCAATCATTTCGTCCGGCTTTTTGTCCTTAAGAATATTGTTGATCAAATTGGTGCGCAAAAGTGCCATGCCGCGATCCCCGGCGGATTGATTAATGGAGGCTGCAAATCCGGTAATGAGCCAGAAATAGAGCATGGTCAGGATAATAAGTTTTTTCATGCAGGGGTGAATATTTATTGAATGTGTCTTACTGCAAACATATAACATTATTCCTGTTTTACTTAATCTGGGTGAAAATTTTGGGGAATCCGCCCTTTGGACAATAATCTTTGCATCCGGTTTTCCTTTCCCGCCAAAGAGAACTACCTTTGAACATTGAACTGAAATTGAAATTGTGAGAGTTTGTATTGCAGAAAAACCCAGTGTTGCCAAGGAAATTGCCGCTATTATCGGGGCTAAAAGCCGGATGGATGGCTATTATGAAGGGAATGGTTATCAGGTGACCTGGACTTTTGGACACCTATGCACCTTGAAGGAGCCGCACGACTATACCGACAGGTGGAAATCGTGGGATATGCGGACCCTTCCCATGTTGCCGGAACGATTTGGAATAAAGCTGATTAATGATAATGGGGTGAAAAAGCAGTTCAAAATCATTGAAAGGCTTGTGAATAAAGCCGATGAGGTGATAAATTGCGGTGATGCCGGCCAGGAGGGGGAGCTGATCCAGCGATGGGTACTCTCCAAGGCCGGAAATACAAGTCCTCTGAAACGGTTGTGGATCTCTTCCCTGACTGAAGAGGCGATCAAAGAGGGGTTTGACCATTTGCGCGACGGTCATGAGTTTGATAACCTGTATGCTGCAGGCAGCGCCCGTGCGATTGGCGACTGGCTGCTGGGGATGAACGCCACCAGACTCTATACCCTTAAATATGGACAGAACCGGCAGGTTCTTTCCATCGGCCGCGTACAGACCCCAACACTTTCTCTAATTGTAAAACGTCAGCTCGAAATCGACAACTTCAAACCGGAGCCCTACTGGGAACTGAAAACCAGGTATCGGGAGGTTGTGTTTTCGGCCGTCTCAGGTCGGTTTGCCACCGTTGACGAGGCTGCTGCCACCTTGTCGGAAATTACTGGTCATGAGTTTTATGTTGTTTCGTATGAACGAAAGGGTGGTAATGAAGCTCCCCCAAGACTTTTTGACCTGACCTCTTTACAGGTGGATGGTAACAGGAGATTCGGATTTACGGCCGAAGAGACCTTAAAGCTGATACAAAGTTTGTATGAGAAAAAACTTACCACCTATCCCCGTGTGGATACCACTTACCTTTCGGAGGATATTTATCCGAAAGTGGAGGGAATACTGTCGAAACTGACACCATACCAGGAATTTACTGCACCATTGCTTGCCACAAGGATAAAAAAGTCGCCCAAAATATTTGACGACACGAAGATTACCGATCACCATGCCATTATCCCAACTGGCGTTATCTCCAATTCGCTCACTCCCGATGAACGAAAAGTTTATGATATGGTTACACGCCGGTTTATCTGTGTTTTCTACCCCGATTGTAAAGTATCGAATGTTACCGTACTGGGTGAAGTTAACAAGATAGAGTTTAAGGTAACGGGGAAACAGATTCTGGAACCGGGCTGGAGGGTGGTCTATAAAGAGGATAATGGTAAAGCCGCTGAAGATGAAAATATCCTCCCTGTTTTTCTGAAAGGGGAACATGGTCCGCATGAGCCGGGGTTATCGGAAAAGATGACCCAGCCTCCCAAACATTATACCGAGGCAACATTGCTAAGGGCAATGGAAACTGCGGGAAAAAGTGTGGATGATGAAGAACTGCGCGACCTGCTCAAACAAAATGGGATAGGCCGCCCATCAACAAGGGCCAATATCATCGAGACCCTGTTCAGACGTAAATACATCTTTCGCGACAAGAAAAAAATCGTAGCGAACCCAACAGGAATTGAATTAATTCAGATCATCGAAAACGAGCTGCTCAAATCGGCTGAATTGACCGGGATCTGGGAGAAAAAACTTCGGCAGATTGAACTGGGGGAGTATGAGATTGCTGCGTTTATGGTTGAATTGAAGGAGATGGTCACCGAAATAGTGGTACAGGTGAAACAGTCATCAGGAAAGGCGATTACGGTTGTCCCCAGGGAGGAGGTTGTGACCCCTGCAGCAATTACCGGCAAACCTGAGAAAAAGATAAAACCCAAATTGCCTGAACAGAAGGATACCCTTGTTTGCCCAAAATGCAAAAAAGGGGAGGTCATCAAAGGAAAACAGGCCTGGGGATGCACTGCCTACCGGGATGGGTGCGATTTCAGACTTCCCTTTAATTTTGAAGGGAAAAATCTGACTGACAGTAATATCAAAGCTTTGTGCCGGAAGGGGAGAAGCGGTGAGATAACTAAGCATCAAGAGGATGGAAAAGTTGTACCTGGAAATCTTTTGCTTAATGTAGGTTTTACCCTCTCTTTTGAGGAAAAGGGGCCCGGGATTTTACTTTGTCCCCGCTGCAAAAAAGGATTAATTGTAAAAGGAAAATCGGCCTGGGGTTGTGCGGAGTTTCGCAATGGGTGCCAACTGCGTGTTCCATTTGTATTTATGGGAAAGGCACTGTCCGAAAGTAATCTGGAACAATTGATTCTGAAGGGAAAAACGGTCAAAATCAATGGCTTTTTGGGCGCCGATGGTTCGAAACAGGAGGGTAAGTTATCCTTTGATCAGGAGTTTAAGATTATTTTGGAACGATAGTTTTTTACTCCACAAATATATCCTGTCTTACTTTGGGAATTACTCCAAGTGAGGTTCCCTCACGATAAAGCGTTTCGACTGCTTTTCGGCCAGCGGCGCCAAGATTTAGCGTAAATTCATTGACATATAGTTTGATATGACTCTCCATAACCCTGTCCTCCATCTCCTGTGCGTGATGTTTCACAAAAGGATAGGAAGCCTTTGGATTATCAAATGCGTACTCAACACTCCGTTTCATGATCCGGTTAACTTTGCGCTGTAATTCGACCGACAACCGGCGGTTGATGACAATTCCACCGAGGGGTATCGCCAACCCCGTTTTTGATTCCCAGAATTCCCCCAGGTCAGCCACTTTTTTTAACCCTTTCTTCTGATAGGTGAACCGGTTCTCGTGAATGATCAGTCCGGCATCCATTTCGCCTGACGAAACAGCATCTTCAATATCTGAAAAGAGGTATTCCTTTTTATCCTTAAGATCCGGATAGGCGATGCCGAGCAGAAGATTAGCGGTGGTGTGAATTCCGGGAATGGCCACCTTGAGATTTTGAACTTCATCCGGGTATATTTTGTATTTGCTGATCAGCAATGGTCCGTTTTTATATCCGAGCGCGCTTCCTGAATTTAAAAGAAGGTAGGAGTCCGCAATATAGGCATAAGCATGATAGCTGATTTTGGTTATATCGATTTCACCGGTGAACGCGTGGCGGTTCAGCTCCTCCACATCCGACATTACCAGCTCAAATTCGATTCCTTCGGTGTCGATTCTGCCATGCACCATAGCGTCAAAAATATAGGTGTCGTTCGGACACGTTGAAAATCCAAGGGTAAGCTTCATTTTAAAGAGAGTTGATATTTTTTATAAACAGCAGGCAAACCGATTTCCTTCATCAGGAGACCTGTTTAATGGTGGCGAACTGACGCAGAAATCTGAACAGTTCGTTTGTGAGGTTCTCTATCGCAGTGGGGATATCCCATTTGTCGGTATCCCGGATATCGACATAGTTGGAGATTCCCCTGATTTCGAGAAAAGGGACATTCTCCCTCAGACAGACATAGAAGATGGCAGCACCCTCCATTGACTCAATATCAGGATCAAAATCATGGACCATTCTGGTGATGCTTTTTAACGAGCCATGGCTGATATTACCTGTAATGGCATGCACATCGGGTAATTCCAGGTGTTGGTAACTGTCCGGATTAATCATTATACCGTTGGTAAAAGGAAATTCACCAGGATCAACAAATCCGGCATCGAAGATGGTCTTGACCTGGTTCCCGTCTTCTATCCCAAGGTCTGAGAATTGTTCGCTTTTTACATTGACAACGGTACCAATCGAGATCTCATCCCTGAAACTTCCGGCAATTCCCGCATTGATAACGAGGTCATATTTAGTGAGATACAGTGCTTTTGTTAAAAAATAGGTGGTGAAAGTGGTTCCTATTCCTGTTATAATAAGGTCAATATCAAGATTATGCCACTTGTAATGGAAAACAGGGCCTTTATTTTCAGGAGCCTCTTTAAGATTCTCGAAGAATTGATAAAGTTCAAAACATGTTGCGCCTACAAAAAGGATCTTCACTCGTGTTTATTTTGATTGACTTATTTAAATGCAAAAGTATAATATCGTTTCATTAATCAATCGAAATGATTACCCACAATCCTATCGATTATAAAAAAAAGATTAAAAATAATTGTTCTTTTGTACGCAGGATTTATAAAAAGGTTTTCAAAGGATTGAATATTTTCAGATAAACTTTTGTACAGGATGAGATGTTAAGGTTTAGAATCGTTAAATTGACAAGATATGAAATTTTCCCTCAATGGTAAAGATAACAATGGTTACAGTAAGGTAGAGGTTCACCACAAGGAGAATATCCTGAAAATGGCAGGGCATTACAGTGAAATTTTAAAATTGCTTGGCGAGGACGTAGAGCGTGAAGGTTTGATAAAAACACCGGTAAGAATTTCCAAGGCAATGCAATTCCTGACCCAGGGTTATAATATGGATCCGGAGAAGATCCTCCGATCTGCCATGTTTAAGGAGGAATACCGCCAAATGGTCATCGTGAAGGATATTGAGATTTACTCACTTTGCGAACATCACCTGCTCCCTTTTTTCGGTAAGGCGTATGTGGCCTATATTCCAAATGGTTATATCACCGGGCTGAGTAAAATCGCACGCGTGGTTGAGGCTTTTTCGAGGCGCCTGCAGGTTCAGGAGCGACTGACAATGCAAATTAAAGATTGTATTCAAAATACCCTGAACCCGCTTGGGGTTGCAGTAGTGATCGAGGCAAAGCACATGTGCATGAGTATGCGGGGGATTGAGAAGCAGAATTCGGTAACGACCACCTCCGATTTTACAGGCGCATTTCAGAAGGAGGCTACCCGCCAGGAATTTATAAAGCTGATCAGCTCCGATTTGTCCTAATCCTTTATTTTGTATCTTTGCCGCCGAAATTTTACAAAATAAAATTATGAAGGCATATGTTTTTCCGGGGCAGGGCGCCCAGTTTGTAGGAATGGGTAAAGACCTGTATGACAATTCGCCAATGGCACGTGAGTTATTCGAACGGGCCAATCAGCTACTTGGTTTCCGCATTACGGATCTCATGTTTAATGGTACCGATGAGGACCTAAGACAAACCAAAGTGACACAGCCGGCAATATTTCTCCATTCGGTACTCCTGGCAAAAACGCTGGGGGATGATTTTAAACCGGATATGGTGGCCGGACATTCACTGGGTGAATTTTCCGCATTGGTGGCTAACGGAGCCCTCTCATTTGAAGATGGACTGATGTTGGTTTCAAAACGTGCACAGGCAATGCAGAAAGCGTGTGAAGCCGAACCCTCCACAATGGCCGCAATCGTTGGTCTGGAGGACTCAATCGTTGAACAAATCTGCAGCGGGATTGAAGAGGTTGTCGTTCCTGCCAATTACAATTGCCCGGGACAGCTGGTGATCTCCGGTTCCATACAGGGGATTGACCTTGCCTGCGCAAAACTAACCGAAGCGGGTGCAAAACGCGCTTTGAAGCTCAGTGTCGGAGGCGCATTTCACTCTCCGCTGATGGAACCAGCCAGAGCTGAACTGGCAGAGGCGATTAACTCCACAAATTTCAGTACACCTGTTTGCCCGGTTTACCAGAATGTGAATGCATCGCCCGTTTCTGATCCGGAGGTGATCAAATCCAACCTTATTGCTCAATTGACAGCCCCGGTAAGATGGACCCAGACTGTTAAAAATATGATTGCAGATGGCTGCGACTCCTTTACGGAAGTTGGTCCGGGACAGGTTTTGCAGGGATTGGTGAAAAAGGTCGACCGCTCGGTCACAACGGCAGGAGTAAATACTTTTCAGGGATAGGAATATCAAACTTTCAAAATAAAAAAACTCCCGGTCTGTATTAAGCAGCACCGGGAGTTTTTTATACTATATATTGACAATTACTTATATTCCTGAAAGGCCACCAAAGGCATCAATAAACAAGAAATCCAGATGATGAAGAGCTATACCTCCTTGTTCATCACCCCAAGTTTTGTCAGTAAAAAGAAAATCAGTGACAATAAAACGCCAATAATTGCGGCAAAGGCCATCCCTTTTAGCTGAACGGAGCCGATGTTAATACTTGCCCCGCTCACGCCAACCACAAAAGTGATGGCTCCGAGGACCATATTGCGATTCTTGCTGAAATCAACTTTCTGCTCTACATACATTCTAAAACCCTGTACTGCAATTACCCCATATAATAACATGGTAATTCCTCCCATCACAGGAGAAGGGATCGTTGAAATTGCTGCCGAGATTTTACCAACACAGGAGAATGCAATAGCCAACAGCGCTGCCCCGCGAATGATCCAAACGGAATAGACGCGTGTAATTGCCATTACACCAATATTTTCACCATAAGTAGTATTAGGAGGCGAACCGGCGAAACCGGATAAAACATTGCTGATTCCATCACCAAGTAATGAACGATGCAGTCCGGGATCTTCCATCAGATTGGTTTCGGTAATTTTACCTGTGACGATCAGGTGGCTGATGTGTTCGGCCAGCACCACAATACAGGCGGGGGCAATAATGACAATCGCATTAAGGTCATACACCGGCGCCTGGAATTTTGGTAAAGCAAACCAATTGGCATTGCTGATAGCTGCAGTGTCAACCTGACCCATAACAAGTGCCAGCAGATAGCCTGCAATGACGGCAACCAGAATCGGAATCACCTGCATAAAACCTTTAAACATTACCGAACCGATAATACCGATACACAGGGTGAACATTGAAACGATAACAACATTGGGAGCAACAACAAATGGGGCTACTACCTGGCCAACTGCTGTCGGCCATGGCGCCAGGCCGGCCTGCTGTGCCGCAACAGGGGCAAGCTCCAGTCCGATAATTGCCACTACGGCGCCCATCACTGCGGGTGGCATCACCACATCGATCCATCTGATTCCCCAGTTTTTGACCACATAAGAGATCGCGATAAAAAACAATCCGAAAAAGATGAACCCCGACTGCGCATGACTGAACCCATTATATTTACTGATAATCAGCAATGAGGGTGCAATAAATGCAAAACTTGATCCAAGATAGGCCGGAATGCCACCTTTGGTAATCCATGAATAAAGAAGGGTGCCAATTCCGTTCATTAACAGTGCAATAGCAGGATCTACGCCCAACAGGATCGGGACAAGGATCGTAGCGCCAAACATGGCCGTGAGGTGTTGAAAACTTAGGGGTAAACTCTCCAGTAAAGGTAGTTTCTCCCGGATACCGATAATTCGTCTGGTCATTTGTTGATCTCCTTAATGATTTAAGATTTAATTGGATTGAATTAGTGGAACAAAACCGCGTGAAATTAATAATTGTTTTCAAAAAAGGAGGTGATGATTTAAAATAAAATAATAAATATTAACAGTGTCCATACCCTTATTGATTAAAAAATAATGGTTAAAATTGTACTGTAATAACTCATTTTAAGAACAAATTAATTCACAACAATGGAAGAACAGAAAAAAGGATGGTCAAGGCGCCAGTTTCTTGGTGCGTCGGCTGTTGCAATGGCTGGCCTGACTGTATTGCCTGGAGTCGCAGGGGCCGCACCGGTCGCCGCGGATGCCGGCCTTAAATTAGGATTTATAGGGTTAGGCCGGCAGGGGATGTTCCTGCTGGACGGATTCCTTCAGATTCCGGGTGTTCAGGCAGTGGCTGCATGTGATGTATATGGTATCAAACGCAAGCGGTTTGAAAAAAGGGTAAATGCCTTTTATACCAAGGCTGGAAAGCAGGTTAAGGTGGAGACCTATGAGAAATATGGCGAATTGTTGAAAAGAAAAGATATTAATGCGGTGGTGATTGCTGTCCCGGATCATTCGCATGCCTATATTGCCATTGCTGCCCTTAAGGCTGGCAAAGACGTATACCTGGAAAAACCAATGACCTTTACCATTAAAGAGGGTCAGGAGCTGAAAAAAGTGGTGCGCCAAACGGGCAGAATATTTGGTTTGGGCAGTCAGCAACGTTCTGATCCCAATTTTCAGCGTGCGGTTAAGCTGGTACAAACCGGCGCTATAGGAAAGATCACAAAGGTAAAAGCTTACGTTGGCGCCCCTCCAAAGCCCTACGATCTTCCTGAGGAACCTATCCCGGCAGATCTGAACTGGGACCTCTGGCTAGGGCCGCTTGCTGTTAAAATACATTTTAATAAAGAGTTGGATCCCCCTATCACCCTTGATCCGGAAGTGAATGAAAAAATGTGGGGTGGATGGCGCTGGTACAAGGAGATGGGCGGCGGTTTCACAACCGACTGGGGTGCTCACATGTTCGACATTGCACAGTGGGGACTTGGAATGGACAGAAATGGTCCGGTTGAAATCTCACCCATTGGCGACGGATCTGAATATATCTCATGGACCTATGCCAACGGCGTGGTGATGACTTCAGAGCCTTTCGATGAAAAGCAAACCAAAGGGGTGAAATTTATTGGCGACAAAGGGTGGATTGAAGTTTCACGCGGCTATTTTAATGCTTCCGATCCAAAATTAATACCTGCAGAAAAGGAAAAACAGGATGGACCTTACGAAACCAGGATTCCCCATCAGGTTAA
>JAHEYS010000004.1 GCA_023251475.1 Prolixibacteraceae bacterium | reverse complement strand
TAACTATTAATTGCACTCATTAATAAAATCCAATATTCAAACGGTTACATTGATTTTATTGATAATATGTACAATAAAACCGGTTCTAAAATTCTTAAAAAACAAAAAAAAACAACTTACACAATCAATTATGCCATTATTTATATCCTTTTCAATTTTGGTCAGGATGAAAGTCAAATTTTCCCATTATATTTTAACGGGAAATATATTTACACTATGAAAAATCATAAACGGTTAACATATAAAATTTATTCTGAAGGGGTATTAATTTGCGAAAGAAGACATAAAAGGAAAATTGGGCCCAAAACGGAATTGTTAATCGAAAACGGCCATAAATATGGAATAAGAATTGAAGAACCTTATCCACAAGGAATTGACCCTAATAAAAGATTTTATCTGTCCTCCGTTACGGATAGTGCGGCATTTAAAGATTTTTTCGAAAATGAATTCAATGGATTTAAACCATTCAAGATAAATGATATAGTACTTGAAGAAAATAAATCTAATCCAATTATTCATTGATAACTCCGTTTCACAAAGTATTTCCTTTCCCTTTTTGAGTGTGTACCTTTGTAAGTTAATTCCATATATAGAAAGGTTAATGTAAAGTAATGAAGAACTCAAAGTTTGACTATTTCGGACTAAAGTGAGCCACCTATTTCGGACCAAATTGCGCCACTCATTTCGGAGCAAACTGCGCCAGTGATTTCGGACTAAATTGCGCCAGTGATTTCGGAGCAAATTGAGCCACTGAAATGGGTGGGTTCCCGGAAAGGAAGTAAAAAACCGACCTGACATTCCGGCAGAAAGTGAGCCACTTTTTTCAAGGGCAACATGGGTTCGTATAAAGGAATAAAACTTTATACGATGTCAAATAAACCCATAACCATGTTGCAGATCAAACGCATCTTACAACTAAAATCAAACGGCAAATCAAACCGGGAGATTGCCCAGGAACTTCATCTGGCGCGTAACACTGTTAATTTCTATGTGAAGCAATTTACAGATATTGGCAAGGGACTATGTGATTTATTACAACTCAATGACCAGGAGCTTTCGTCCTTGGTTTACAAAGAGTCTTCGGTCCCACAGACAGACTGGAGATTTACAGATTTACAAAAGCGGATTCCAGATCTTGGTGATGAGCTCCAAAAGCCACATGCCACCAGAATGATCCTTTGGGAGGAGTACCAGAGAAAAGTACCTGACGGCTATGGTTATACTCAGTTTTGTGAACACCTGAACCGGTTTTTGGAGACCCGCAAGGCAGTTATGCTTTTTGACCATGAACCGGCCGCCAGCATGATGTTTGACTTTGCCGGGGATAAAATCCCCCTGGTTGATGAAAACACTGGAGAGATAACCTGGTGCCCGGTTCTGGTGTGTGTTTTACCCTTTTCAAGCTTCACATACATCGAAGCGCTTCCCACGGCTAATCGTGAGCAACTGCTTAAAGCATTGAACAATGCCTTAGACTACTTTGGAGGAGTCCCACGCTCGGCAAAAACCGATAACATGGCCCAGGTTGTAAAAAAGAGCAACCGTTACGAGCCTGCTTTTGATGAACTGGCGATGCAATGGTCACTTCATTATGGTACCACCCTGATGGCCAGTCGGGTGAGAAAGCCCAGGGATAAGGCATCGGCCGAAAGCCATGTGAATGCAGTTTATAACCGCATCTATGCTGCCTTACGCAACGAGGTCTTCCATTATATTGAGCGGATGAATCAAGCCTTGCGGTTGGAACTGGAAAAGTTCAATGCCCGTAACTTCCAGCGTCTGGATTACAATCGCCGGGATCGGTTTCTGCTTCATGAGAAGGAACTGTTGCTTCCTTTACCCACCGAGCCTTTTGTGCCGAAAAACAAAGTACAGGCCAAGGTTCAAAGGAACTATCATGTCACCCTGGGAGAGGACTGGCACCATTACAGTGTTCCTTTTCAAAATATCGGAAAAACAGTCGCGATTGTTTATGATACGGATCATGTGGAAATCTACCTGAACACGATCCGTATCGCCAGTTACCGGCGTGACTATGAAAGAAATGGTCATACCACCCTTGCCGAACATATGCCCCCCGATCATAATCATTTTGCACAGATCAAGGGCTACACCGCAGAATATTTTAAAGAGAAAGCAGTTGCAATCGGCAGCAATACCTCCGGGGTGGTCGGCCGGATCCTGGAACAGAAAATGTTTGTAGAGCAAACTTTTAACTCCTGTCTGGGGATATTACGCCTTGGTGAAAAGTACGGGAATGACCGTTTGGAGGCCGCTTGTAAACGAGCCATAGCAGGATATAAAGTGACCTATATGGTCATTAAAAACATATTGGAACGAAACCTCGACAAAGCACCATCAGAGCAAGATCTTTTTCCCCGTATCCCCCATCATGAGAATATTAGGGGTGCTGAAACATATCAATAAATCCATTCATTCATTTAAAACAAAAAACCATGATCAACACAGACCAAACCATCGAACAACTTAAACAGTTAAAACTGTTCGGAATGGCACAGGCTTACGCAACTACCCTGACCCTGCCATCCCATGAACTCCCCACAGCCCATGAATTGATGGCTGTACTGGTAGAATCAGAACAACAAAGCCGGACCCAGCAACGAACTCAACTTTACCTAAAACTTAGCGGCCTTCGTTACGATGCAGTCCTGGAGCAAATCAAGTGCTCGCCCGAACGAAACATCACTCGAGATCAAATCCTCGCAATGGCTGATTGTACCTTTATTCAAAGAGCAGAAAATATCCTTATAACCGGCTCGACCGGCTGTGGCAAAAGTTATCTCGCCTGCGCCTTTGGGCGGCAGGCGATTACTCTGGGCTACAAATGCCTTTATCTGGGCATGAACCGATTTACAGAAAAACTCTCACTCTCAAAACTGGACGGATCTTACATTAAGCTTCTTAATCATATCGAAAAGATCCCACTGGTAATCATTGATGATTTTGGCCTTACCCCCTTGGAAAACCAGGCACGAATAGCCCTGCTTCAACTCCTGGAGGATCGCTATGGTAAACGCTCTACCATTATAACATCCCAGCTTCCTGTCAACAAATGGTATCAATATATAAATGAACCTACATTGGCCGATGCAATTATGGACAGATTGTCAGGTTCTGCACATCGCTTCGAATTAAAAGGAGAATCGTTAAGAAAAAAGAAAGTTGAAAAAAAATAGTATTTTTATCATCCCATTTGCCCTTTGAAAAAGTGGCTCACTTTGCTCCGGAATGGGTGGCTCACTTTACTCCGAAATCACTGGCGCAATTTGTCCGAAATAATCACAAAGTTCACCTTAACTTATAATTTTCGAAAGACATTTCAACAGTTCCGGTATTCTTTCGAATTAACTTACCAGCAGTTTTTTTTTCTTTGGTATTTATTCATTATTCGAATACCGGTTCCTGGAACAGTTTAAAGTTAATGATCTCCAACTTGTCTGGTGCCATGTCCGTAACACTTATTATTATTTAAAAGTATTGTCATTAAAGGGATATATAGCCAAAAAGGAACATTTTTATTCATTAACAGATAAGGCAAGGCGGGATTTTTCCGTCTTTATGGATTATTATAGCCGGATTTGTTCCCGGCCATTCACTTGGAAATAGTATGTTTGTGTGTGTATCTGAATTTACTCTATGTTTTTAGCACTCCGTCTTTAAAGAAAAGTGATAAATTCTTAACGCACCCGGCATCATAATCAAAATTTTCAAAATGCAATGTAAAGGATCACGATTAACGCAGCCAGCCTTAGAGATAATTCACTTTTTGTATCCACAAAGTTTCACGACATCCATTTTCAATGAACCCACAATATGGATCATAAGCCAATAAAGCGAAAACGGGTGAAGCTAACACTGAGTAATGAAAAAGGAATAGAAAAATTGAAATGTTTCTGTAATGTTACAGTAAATATAATAGTAAAAGGCCTGAAATCATTGTGAAATCAGGCTTTTCCTTTCATTAACAGGTGGAGTATAGGGGAGTCGAACCCCTGACCTCTAGACTGCCAGTCTAACGCTCTAGCCAGCTGAGCTAATACCCCGGTAAAAGTGTGCAAATGTAAAAACTTAATTCTGTTATTCAAAAGTATAGATACTATAAATGGATATTTAGAGTGTTTCATACATTATCATCCCAATCCTAAAAAGTAATACTCAAAATCAATTTTTTTTAAATTTTT
>JAHEYS010000462.1 GCA_023251475.1 Prolixibacteraceae bacterium | reverse complement strand
CAGCCCCGGATTCGGCTGGTATGTGAAAAGTCATTCCGGCATCAATACACCTCCCGTGATCAATGTCTATAAGGCAGACGGACAACAGGTCAGGTTGATCGAGAATAATGAGAAGCTGAAAGAAACCATGAATGAGTTCAGTTTTTCCAAAGCCGAATTCTTTTCATTTAAAACGGACGATAATATTGTCCTTAACGGGTGGATGGTCAAACCACCGGATTTTAACCCCAATATGAAATATCCTGTGATGTTCACCATTTATGGTGGTCCAGGCATACAGACAGTGATTAACCGGTGGGGTGCCGTTTCATCATGGAACCAGCTCTGGTCTCAGCATGGCATCATCGTGGTTTCTGTTGATAACAGGGGATCAGGAGGCAGGGGAGAGGACTTTTTGAAATGCACATACCTTCAACTGGGGAAATATGAAACAATCGATCAGATTGAAGCTGCAAAGTACCTGGGTACATTACCCTATGTCGATAAGTCCCGCATCGGCATGTGGGGATGGAGCTATGGCGGTTTTATGACTTTATCCTGCCTGACCAAAGGGGCTGATTATTTTAAGCTTGGCGTGGCTGTTGCACCGGTGACAAACTGGAAATATTATGACAATATCTATACGGAGCGTTATATGCGTACACCTAAAGAGAATCCGGATGGTTACGAATCCAACTCACCGATCAATCATGCTGATCAATTAAAAGGAAAGCTTCTCCTGATCCATGGGATGGCCGATGACAATGTCCATCCCCAGAATTCCTATGACTTTGTGACTGCGCTCGTATCTGCCGGTAAAGATTTTGAAATGCAGGTTTATCCCAATAGCAACCACGGCATCTTTACAGGAAAAAACACTTCATTCCATCTTTATACCAGGATGACAGATTTTATTCTCAATAATCTATAAAATTATTTTAAATTTGCTATTTATCTCAAAAATTGTTTTATTTTTGCAAACGTTTATTAGTTCCACCACAACTATTTACACTAGTAATCTTTGGTCAGGATTTCTTTTTTTATATTGTTTTTGATTGGATTTAATCTAAACTCATTCGCCCAGGTAGTTCAATCTGCAAGTGCCGCTGCAACCATTGTTTCCCCTATCAACCTTATGAAGATCAATGATTTGAGTTTTGGTAACATTTCAGTAAATTCATATGGCGGGGTGGTGAGTATCAGCCCTGCTGGTACACGTTCGATTAATGGAGGTATTACATTACCTAACACTACAGGACAGGTTTCACCGGCAGCATTTTCAGTATCGGGAATGCTGGGATATACCTATTCAATAACACTTCCTTCCCAGGTGACCATTACGAACACTTTTGGTACCGGAGGTGAAACCATGATGGTCGATTCATTTGTCAGTGATCCTACATCCACCGGTAACCTGGGAACCAGCGGCTCGCAATCCCTGAATATCGGTGCTACAGTTCATGTGGCGCCAAACCAGGTACCCGGAACTTATGTTTCCATCTCCCCCTTTAATGTATCTGTGAACTACAATTAAAATATTTTCTGCTATTTCCAAAAATCATACTATCTTTGCACCCCGATAAAAAATTAAATTAACAATCATCCTAAAAAGAAAGCGAGTTAAAGAAAAATGATCATCATTCCTGTTAAAGAAGGCGAAAGCATTGACAGAGCTTTAAAGAAGCTCAAAAGAAAATTTGAAAAAACCGGTGTTGTAAAGGCATTGCGCGAAAGGCAGAAATTTACAAAGCCATCTGTTCGCCGCAGGGATTCCGTCTCGCGTGCTATTTTTATCCAGAAGATCCAGCAGGATATCCAGAAATAATCCTGCTCTGTTTATTCCCTTCTATATCCGTTGGTTCAGAGAAGAATTACGGAAATTAACATTTTTTAGGAAGAATTAATTTAATTCCAGCAGAAACCATTGTATATTTATCCTGCGATAATTGCTGCCGGTTACCAGGTTTTATATGCTGATACTCAATGGAGAAAGAAAGATTCGTCGCGTTTATCGGGTTTGAGAAAAGATTTTCGCCACATACTGTAACTGCTTACCGCAACGATCTCGATCAATTCTACACCTATATTCTTAATCAGTACGGGATATCGACAATCCAGGAAGTCACTTATCCCATGATCCGCTCCTGGCTTGTCTATCTTATGGAGAAAGGGATCTCCTCCCGGTCTGTGAACCGGAAACTCACAACCCTTAAATCCTTTTACAGGTTCCTGCTCAGGGAAGGCCTCATTGATCAAAACCCGATGCGCAAGATTATTTCTCCCAAAACCTCAAAACGCCTTCCTGTCTTTGTTGAGAAGGAAAAAATGGATCTGCTCCTCGATGAAATTGATTTCGGTACCGGTTTTTTTGGCCTTCGTGATCGCCTGATCCTTGAAATGCTCTATGATACCGGTATGCGACTGGCTGAAATGGTCCAACTGAAAGAAACGGATATCGATTTCAGGCACTCCACAGTTAAAGTCACCGGTAAACGAAATAAAGAAAGATTAATCCCGTTTTCTTTCAAATTCGCCGGGATGTTGAAAATGTATTTACAGCAAAGACTTGATTTTTTCGAGATGTTTTCAAAGGATCACCCGTTATACATTCCACCTGTTAATCTGATTATTACTGATTCCGGCAAATCCGTTTATCCGAAATTTATTTATCGTGTTGTGATAAAATATCTTTCACAGGTCACTACGCTTGCAAAAAGATCACCCCATGTATTGCGGCATACCTTCGCCACACATTTACTTAATAATGGAGCAGAACTCAATGCAGTAAAGGAACTTCTCGGGCATGCGAACCTGTCTGCGACGCAGGTTTATACCCATAATACGATTGAAAAATTAAAGAAAGTTTATCAACAAGCCCATCCGAAGGCTTAAAAAAAGGAGGTTTGAATGAACGTTAAAATTAATTCTGTACACTTCAGGGTTGATAAAAAACTGGAAGATTTCATCAAAGACAAACTTCAGAAAATGCCCAATCTTTTCGAAGGAGTGTTTAACAGTGAAGTGATTCTGAAGGTTGAAAATAGTGAGAACCGGGACAATAAAGTCGTCGAAATACGCCTGATGATCCGCGGTTACGATCTGTTTGCTAAAAAACATTCCGTTTCATTTGAACAGGCAACCGATCTTGCAGTGGAAGCCTTACGCAAACAACTTGTCAGACATAAAGAGAAAATCAAAAGAATATAATGGTTTTTTAACTCAAACCATCACCAGGCAGTCCAAATCGGACTGCCTTTTTTTTTGAACAAAATTTAACATTTACTTGACTTTGATATGTTTTATTTGTATCTTTCATGCCAGAATTAAATCAATACAATTAATTATATCCATATATACATCCGTAGTTTATTGATTTAATTTAATTTTTACAGGCTATGAAAAAGATTATTTTACTATTGGCTGGTTTGGTTGCCTGTACTTTTTTGATGGGGCAACCCCAGAATTATTGGACAGGTTCGACCAGCAGCAGCTGGACTGTCAGTACCAACTGGTCGTTAAGTCATTTTCCCACTTCATCTGAAATTGCCTGTTTTGATAATGGGCCCGTGAACAAAAATATTACTGGGATCCCTGCTTCAACAATCGCCGGGATACAGGTAACCGGTTCTGCAACCTACACTTTCACGGGGTCTGCCGGAGGCAATTTACTGACTGTTAACGGCACGGTTCAGATCGATGCTGGTTGTTCATTAACTACAACCACAACCATCGGTAGCGAAGTCAGTATCCAGGTCAATGCCGGTGCAACGGCTTCACTCACTCTTAGTGGCGCCCTGGTGACGCACCACCTTACTTTGAATGCCGGAGTTTCCGCCAGTATCAACGCAAGCGGGTCGCTCACCATTAAAGCGTCTTATACCCATAATTCCTCTATTGCCGTTACTCTTCAGGGAAGCATGTTCTTCACAGGAACCAATGTGGTATATTCCGGCACTGCGAATGTTACCGGTTCGGGGTCGGTTTCAGTTGCAGCTTCGAGCACATTGAATATTGATGGAAATTTAACGGTGTCCGCTTCATTTAGTCATTCGGGAATGATTACTGTCAATGCTTCCCGGACGCTGACCATCGATGGTTCCTTTACTGCCTCGGCAAATGCTGCTTTGAGCGGTTCAGGCTCTGTCGTCATCAACAACTCGAAGACACTGATCATTGACGGTTCGGTAACACTATCTGGAAGCCTGTCATTTTCAGGGAACGGTTCAATTCAA
>JAHEYS010000461.1 GCA_023251475.1 Prolixibacteraceae bacterium | reverse complement strand
CCTTTTCAAAACTAACCAATAATAACGAGTTGCTCGATTTCTGTCGTAATCGCTACAAGGAGGTATTTCTCCCGATGCAGATGGCTGAAAACGGAAGTTTCCCTCAGGAACTAAAACGGACAAAACCTTATGGCTATTCCCTGTTTAATCTCGATGCGATGACAATGCTTTGTCAGATACTTTCGGATAAAGAGCATGATTTGTGGAATTTCAAAACAGCCGAAGGCAGGTGCATCAAAACTGGAATTGAATATCTCTTCCCTTTTATTGCAGACAAAAACAAATGGGAGCTGCCTAAAGATGTGATGTACTGGGAAAACTGGCCTGTGGCTCAACCCGCCCTGATCTTTGGAGCGGGTGCCTTCAAAAACAATCAATGGTTCAGCGTCTGGAAATCGCTGGAACACTTCCCTGAAGTTGAAGAGGTGATACGGAATCTCCCGGTACGAAATCCCATAATATGGTTTGAATAATTAAGAATCAATAAATTATATAATTTTATTACCATGAAAAAAAAATCATTTATTCAATTGGTCCTGCTCGCATTTTGTGTAATCTGCATTTCTGCGACGAGCGATAAAGTAAGCAATGTGCTGATTATCGGCGATTCAATATCGATAGGTTATACTCCCATTGTGCAAAAAGCGTTAGCTCCGGGAATCATTGTTGAACACAATCCCGGGAATGGTGGCTCAACGGTACGGGGTGTGGAAAATGTCGAAAAGTGGGTGGGAGACCGGCAATGGGATGTTATTCTTTTCAACTTCGGCCTTCATGACCTGGTGCATAAGGATTCTTTAAATAAATACGACGTAACAGGTAAAGTGGCCGTGTCTTTGGATGAGTACCGTAAAAATCTGGAGGTAATTGTTGCCAAACTCAGAGAGTCGACGGCAACTCTCATTTTTATGACAACAACTGAGGTTCCCGAAAATTCAGCCGGTAGAAAGGTGGATGATCCGGCAAAATATAATGCCGTGGCACTGGATGTAATGAAAAAGAATAAAATTGAAGTCGTTGATTTATATACCCTTTCATTGACAGTCCATCCGCAGAACTCGAAGCCTGGCAATGTGCATTATACGGATAAAGGATATGAACTCCTGGCAGAACCCGTTCTAAAGGCAATCCATGCAGCCCTCAGGAAATAACCCTAAATCCTTCAAAATGAAAACCGGAATATTATTTTTTTTATCCTTTATCTTCTTTGGCGCTCTTACTTCAGGCGCCCAGGAATTAAAGAAAATTATCGGGGATGCCGAAACGCAAACCTCTTATCTGTTTGAGCGGATCGGTCGGTCCAAAGCATTATGGATCAGTGATGCGCGGAATAAGAAAAAGCCGGAGGTCGTCTCCCCCCGCTCCGTGACCCCTGACGGAAAGCTGATCATGGTTGCATCAAAAGACTGGACCAGCGGTTTTTTTGCCGGTGAACTTTGGTACCTCTATGAACTTACCGGGAAGGATCAGTGGAAAGCAAACGCTGAGGCTTTTACGGCAAAGATTGAACATGAAAAAGTGAATGCCGGAACGCATGATATGGGATTCAAGATCTACTGTAGTTTTGGAAATGGGTACCGTCTTACCAAAAATGGAGATTATCGCGAAGTGATTATCCAGTCAGCCAAAACACTGGCAAAACGGTTTAATCCCCAAACCGGCTGTATCCGTTCATGGGATCACAGCAGGGATAAATGGGACAATCCGGTGATTATCGATAATATGATGAACCTGGAATTGCTCTTTGAAGCATCAAAACTGACCAACGATCCAACCTATTCCAAAATTGCGGTCAGCCATGCCAATACAACGATGAAAAATCATTACAGACCGGATTACAGTTCGTGGCATATTGTAGATTATGATTCAATTACAGGGAAGGTTCTAAAAAAAACCACCCATCAGGGGTTCAATAACGAATCGGCATGGTCACGCGGACAGGCATGGGGATTATACGGTTTTACGATGTGTTACCGTGAAACGAAAGACAAAAAATACCTCGAACAGGCCGAAAAGATTGCCGGATTTATTTTGAATCATCCTAATCTTCCAAAAGATTTAATTCCTTACTGGGATTTTAACGCCCCGGATATTCCAAATGTGCCCCGGGATGCATCTGCCGGAGCGATCACAGCCTCAGCATTATATGAACTTAGCCTCTATTCAGGGCAGGGAAAACATTACCTGGAAATTGCAGACCAGATCACCAAAAACCTGACAATGGGTTATCGTTCGCCCGTTGGTCAAAATGAAGGGTTTATCCTGATTCACAGTACGGGTTCCAAACCATCTGAAAGTGAAGTGGATGTTCCGTTGAATTATGCTGATTATTACTATCTTGAGGCACTATTACGCCAAAAGAATCTCCATGAAAAGAAATCACTTTTTTAATATTTTATATAAATGAAAAAGACCATCTTATTATTATTGACCATTTTATTGCTCGTTCAAATCCCATTCGCCCAGGAATCGAAAGAGGCGCGTGACAAGCGGATGCAGTGGTGGCGCGAGGCGCGCTTTGGTATGTTTATTCACTGGGGACCTTATTCGGTTCTTGGAGGTGTTTACCACGGAAATCAGCAGCGCCATGGTGGAGCCGAATGGATCATGAACCGATGTAAAATACCGGTTGCAGAATATCAAAAATATGCCTCGACCTTTAACCCGGTTAAATTTGATCCGGAGGCATGGGTATTGCTGGCCAAACAGGCTGGAATGAAATATATGATCATCACCGCCAAGCATCACGATGGATTTGCAATGTTCAAATCGAATGCAAGCAGGTTTAACATCGCAGATTTCACCCCATATGGGAAAGATGTACTCGATGCGCTGGCAAAAGCTTGCCGTAAACACAATATGAAACTCGGGTTTTACTATTCACAGGCACAGGACTGGAATAATCCGGGTGGATCTGTTGCCCGCAAAGTGGCTACCGAAGGGTGGCCGAATCCCGATTCGGCACGGATTGATGCCTTTACTGCCGCCAACAAGGGACATTGGGATCCGGCTCAACTGACGCGTACCATGGATGAATACATGGAGCAGGTCGCTATTCCCCAGGTTCGTGAACTGATGACCAATTACGGAGATGTCGCTGTACTTTGGTGGGACACCCCAACAAATATGACCGATGAATATGCCACAAAGCTGCAGGCATTGCTGAAATTACAGCCAAATATTATTACCAACGACCGGCTCAAACGTCCCAATTTCCCAGGTGATACAGGAACCCCGGAACAAAAAATTCCCGGACAGGATGAACTGAATGGCAAAGACTGGGAAACCTGCATGACAATGGGAAGCTCATGGGGTTATAAAAGCTGGGATACTAACTGGAAAACACCTGAGAAACTGATTCAAAATCTTTGCGACATCGCCTCCAAGGGGGGGAATTACCTGCTCAATATTGGTCCCGATCCCCTTGGTCAAATTCCTGAACCAAGTATCGAATCATTGAAAGCAATCGGAACATGGATGAAAACAAACAGTGAAGCCATTTACGCTACCAATGCCAGTCCGCTGGGAGCGATGCCGTGGGGTCGTTGCACACAGAAAATCGTAAACGGGAAAAGTGTCCTTTACTTTGCCATATTTAATTGGCCGGTGGATGGCAAACTGATTATCCCGGGACTTGTTCAAAATGCCACTTCGGCTAAATTGCTCGCAAAGGGTGCCATATTAAAAACAAAAAGCGGCGCCTCGGGACTCGAAATTTCTGTTCCTGCAAAAGCGCCCGATGCCATTGCTTCTGTTATAAAAGTCACCCTGAATGGGAAGATTGAAGCGGCAGTCAGGGGGGCCTCGAAGAAAATGAAAACAGGGGCGCTGGATTAAAACAGGTACCAGCTCTGACAAGTTTCCAAATTCTGATGGTATAGCGATGTCTTCCACAAAAGATGTCAACCGATGATTCGAATCTGGTTCCGGATCTTCCGTGAAAAGTAAATTGAAACGACTTAAATATACTCAAAAGATGAATAAGAAAATATTTGTTCTGGTACTCCTGACCGTTAGTTCGTTAACGCTGTTTTGCCAAAATAAATCGGGTGAATTCATCCTTAAATCGCCCGACCGAAAAATGGAGGTGTGCATTAAGGGTGTCAAAACTTCTGATGGCGATCCCTTTTCAGCGCTTACCTATTCGGTTGTTTACAACGGAAAGCAGGCAGTCAATCCCTCTGCTTTGGGGATCGATCGGGAAGATCAGCAGTTCA
>JAHEYS010000460.1 GCA_023251475.1 Prolixibacteraceae bacterium | reverse complement strand
TTATTTAAATATCCGGATTAAGTGATTTGGCTTTTCCAATTCAAAATTAGTATTTCTCCTCATTTTAAATCTGTCTATAGAAAATTCCTGATTTCCCATCAATTAGTATAAGTCCACCAACCCTGACCTCTTCATTAAAAACGACAGGATAATTCAATAAGGTATTGGGCCACCAGTAAAATGGATGGTGCAAATGGTCTTCAAGTACTATTTCTGCTTTCCCGGAACTGAAAACAACCTGATGGTATGGATTTATGGCAGGTAAGTTGCATGAAAGAGAAATATAAAGTACCAGAAATACACCGGCGCACTTTAAAAAGCTGATCATGATTATGTGTGTTTAGTATTAATAATTAAGGTATTGCGATTAATTGGCCGGCCCCCAAAATGTGGGAAAACTGGACACTTTATAAGAATCTTGTACATTATTTTGATTAATTTATCAACGTTAACTGACGTAATATTTTAGTGAAAAAGATTGCGGAATTATTATAGGGATTCAATGTCAGGGTTTGGACTGCAATGGCCCGGGACTAAACAAAACGCCCGCTTTCCACTCCTTACCTTTGAATTCATAGGCGCCTGCATCGGGCGCATTACCCTGAAAACCATCGGTTACTCCTTCGATAACCTGTCCATGATCAATTGCAGGTGAACCGGGCTGCAGGCGAAAGCCAAGTCCACCAGCAACTGCATTCATAAATAATGGATTTGTGCCGGAGGATATTTCATTACTCCCCGGAGTATTGGGTTTGATGGAAGAGCGGTAGATATTGTTCTTGCTGTTGTTGGGGCAACTTTCGCGATAGGTATGAAATGAAAACCAGAAATCACCCGGATTTGACGCCAGGGTGTTATTATAAATCTTATTGAACGGAGCGGAATCCTGTTGTATCCGGATATCATTTTTGTTGTTGTTCCAGAAGACATTGTGGTCTATTTGTACAGGTCGGGCGTTTTGGTCCAGGTAGATTCCTGCACCAACCGGATAATGGTGATTATTATCGTTTTTTGCATCGTGAAGCCAGTTGTGATGGATACGTGTCCCGCTCAGGTTTAAATTATTGGCCGAATAAATCGCCCCCAGATCTGTATTAATTAACCCAAAGTCGTAAATATCGTTGTATCCGATATCTTTATTGCTTCCTATTCCGTCAATACCCGACCGTCCGGTCCGATAAATGGTATTGTGGGTAATCGTCTGGCTGGCATCGTCGCGCGAAGGCATAATACCGCAGCAATATGTTCCACCGTAAGAAACGTCATGAACCAGATTGTTTTCTGCTACACATCCTTTGGCACCCAATACAATTCCCTGACCTGCGCTGTAGGCAATTAAACTGTTCATTATAGCGCTGTTTATCCCCATTATCCGAACACCGGTTTCATTCGTATGCGCTTGTATTGAC
The DNA here is from genome assembly GCA_023251475.1 of Prolixibacteraceae bacterium. Taxonomy (GTDB): domain Bacteria; phylum Bacteroidota; class Bacteroidia; order Bacteroidales; family Prolixibacteraceae; genus JAAFHB01. Next base: position 2,820 of record JAHEYS010000460.1, on the reverse strand, counting down.
TGCTTACTGGATAATGTCACAAAGTGGCTGTTATATAGGATCTTAAGCCTGTCGAGTAGGATGTTCGTGCTGTTGCTGTTTGTTGTGACAGTCGCTGCAAACATGCTGATGTTCCTGATTGTGATGTACGATTTATCAGACAGGTCAAAGGCATAGTTGCGCATTTTAACTTCCACATTTTCAGGACTGCTGCCACCTGGTACCCAAAGGTAGAGGTTGGTGCCGTCGTGGAACCATTCCTTCTCTGTGTCGAGTGCCCCCAGCCGCCCGGTCAGGTAATAGAAGTCGTGTTTATTGTCAATGGCGTTCGACGGGAACTTTACCTGACCATGTGAAGACGCGGTGATGGTGCCTGATCCGGGTACATACCAGCCAAGGAACCAGATTGTGCCGCCGGTCCAGCCGCCTGAAATGTCAGGGATACCTGCATCTGTGAGCGTAGCACCACTTATCCATTGGTCCTTTAGTACCGGACGGTAGTCAGCCCTGTTCATAAGGTCTTCAGAATCAGAGATGTTGGGCCATCGCGCTTCAATCATCATTTTACCGTCAACGAACACCTGGTTGGCAAGAAGAGTAGCGTTTCCGGTGATTGCATCATTGTATCCCTTCACTGGCAGTGCAATTGCTTTCTTATAAATATTATCTTTATAGACCGTCCATTTTCCTTTGATCATTTCATTACCACTAATTGTCACATCAGCATTACCATCGGAGGTAAAAACGATTGGTTTACCTTTTGAACCACTATTTTCGGGGATAACCGTTTCCCTGTATATACCGCTACGGATATAACAGGTGTCACCCCCTCTTAGAAGTTTAGCAGCTTTACCAATGGTCGCGAAAGGGGCTTTTTTTGTACCAGGGTTGCTGTCCGAAGCTTTATTCCCTCCGACATACCAGGCTTTTGATTCCCCAATTGAGTCATCTCTAAGGATTTGAACTGTTGAAATTGATTTTACTGCACAACTGATGATCAACCCCGCGGCTATTGTACCCAGTATTAATTCTTTAGCTATTTTCATATTTATTAGTTTATGATACTTCGAAAAACTATTTCTTATACTCCGTTTTAAAAATTTAACCAAAACATTTAAGGGACAAATTAAGCGGTTTGTAAGTAACGCTACAGATGTCCTTTTTTCTCCGGCGTAACTACGATTTCAGCTGGTAAAGTGGTCAATGATATTTGTTTTATGGTCAATAAGTTGGCTGCATCTGGTACGGCTTTGCCCGATTCAACCGTTTTGCCGTTCCGCTTCAGTTTCCACGTGTAGGTGATTCCATTTCCGACTTTGAAGTGCTGCAGGCGACGCAAGGTGATGTCCGTTGTGGCTCCCTCGGGCATTGTTGGCGGTGGATTATCCATCCCGGGATGGGCGATCCACAACCGCATTACGAAAGTTGTCTGGGTATCAATTTGACTTTTCCACCGGAAATATGCGTTTATTTGTCCCGATTCGTCAAAATTTATGGTGTCACCAAGCCAGGGTGATTGCTGATTGCAGGAAGCATGGGTGAATACAGGATAGGCTTCGTTCTTCCGGATTTCCATCCAGGGGTAGGCCAATGCGATACTGCACAGCGGGAACCTGGAGATCGGCTTATCAATACTCGTGTGGCCGAAGGGTCCCCAGCCTAATACCAGGGGAAGCCGACCAGCCAGCGCTGCATACAACAACGCTGGCTGGGTCTTCGACCAATTGTCATTCTGAGCAGAGAAATCAACAATAACCGGTGGGTCGGGCAGGCCAAAGCCAGAGATTAATTTTGTCCAGGCATCGCGTGATTCCTGAGAAGCCTCTGCGGATGGTTTCGGCGGGAAGCCACCCATACGCGAGGCAACGTAGTCTGTACCGGCCGGGACCGTCGCCCGGATTGCCGCAAAGGTATCACCGTGTGGCATACCCAGGGCAAGTGTACCGCAACCACCCATTGATATTCCCGAAAGGTAAATACGGTTCTGATCAATATCATACTGCCTGACAATCCATTCAATAATATCGAAGACCCGCTTTTCGGCTGGAGAAGGCAAACCTTTCTGACGGTTTCCCCATCCCCACCATTCACTGTTGGTGGAGTTCAGATAGAGGGCATAAAAATCCCCTGGTACCCAGGTTGAGATCGTCTCCCATCCTTCGACAAGATGCTGGCGTGCCATATACAGGAAGGCTGTCCAGTTAGCTGAGTGCAGCACTACGCAAAGCGGAGCTCCGGAACGTGGTTGCTTTGGTGGCACCAGGTAAAAGCTATTGAGGTTTTGTTTATCCTCCTTCAGATTTACCGGGCCTCTTCTCTTCCAGATCACCGAGTCTATCGGGCCCCTGCCATTCCAGCCATCCCAGTAAGCCCAAGGGGTAGGGTCATCTGCCGGATAGCCCCAGGTAACGCGGGGACCGTAGGTGTAACGTTCAATGATGCGACCATCCAACGTACGGATTACCTGAGAAAGATCTCTCTTAAATAATGCCATATCCGAAGATTCCTTTTTCATTTTTGACCCATAAGTTATGCTGTTTCCAACACCGGCCGTTTTTGTCACTTCGGACTGAGAATAACTAAGTTGCCTGAAAAGAACAAAGACAAGCAGTAACAAGATCTGTTTAAATTTCATTATACCCCGTTTAAATGAATTATTTCACTTAGATTGTATTTTAGGTCAGATAAATTCAATTGTTTATAACACTGCAGTTTACATGCGGTTTAGTTTTAGCCGGAGAGAATACGGTTGAATGCTCACTGTGCACCAGCCTCCGTTTACAGTTTAAGGCAAAGAAAAGCATTTATTCTGGCGGAATTTCCGTTGAAGTCACCTTTGCA
>JAHEYS010000188.1 GCA_023251475.1 Prolixibacteraceae bacterium | reverse complement strand
GAGCTGCGCTGCATTTGCGGGCTTTAGATCGCGGACGGTTTTGTTCGTGCATTGTTTAACCCGGGGTTTCGCCCCGGGTTATTGATAGGCTGCCCTTTCAGGGCGCAGATTATCAGTAAATTAATAACATCTTACCGGGTACTAATTTTGCCGTGAGGTAATCGTAAATTCATAATAGTCACATTGTCAATGCTATAATCATCGTCCGGATGATTCCCCCTTTCGCTTCCCCGCCTGTGGAGGGGGTAAGGGAGGTCGGGGGCCAGGGGGGATTTTGGAACACAGTCCCTGTTCATCCATAATACAAAACCTTATTTTTAACTTTTAACCTTAGTAGCGCCATGAATAGCCACCACACCACTCCCTTCTCCCTATTAAAAAATGCCCTCGTCATTGCGAGGTACGACCCTGGGAGTACCGAAGCAACCTCATGTGTAGTGAGCGCCTGACTTTGATGATTTTCTTTTGATTTTAGGGAGAACATCCGGTCAGGCACTCACTTTACCACAGGGTGACCTGAGTCAGGCGATCGATTCATAACAAAGGGCTTTGATTCATATAAACTGTATAACGACTACCCTTTATGAATCTATGATGAAAAACATTAATTTTGTCTAAACAGAACAAATCTTCCGACTTATCATTTCCCGACAGATTTTGTAGCATGGAATCGCTGGTTAGGATTATAAATAAACTATTGAGTATGAATTATTTTATCACAATTCTGATTGCAGCCCTTTTTTTATCATGTAACTTTAGTACCCCCAAAAATACGGCTGACCATCATTCGGAAAAGGTCATAACAACAGTTGATTCTGCTAAAATTGCCCGAATCAGGTTAACCACTCCGTCCGATTACAGGCAGGCGCTCGACACACTCGATATGGGTGATCTCACTTCAATCAGTATTGCCGCCATCCTATTTAAAAATAGCAGTGCAGATACCCTTGTCCGTGACTCGATTTTTATGGTCTTTAATGATTTTCTGAACAATGTAGCCGGAAGTTATCTTGAAAACAATGAAAAAGTGAGTTTACAGCTTGGGGATTCTCCTACGCCGGAAACGATTAATCAATTGAAAAGTAACCTCTTATCATACGGAATTCTTTTGAATTCCTCTAAAGGTTCTTTTTATCTGGAGCCTCAGAATGAGTTTTTATTGCAAAATTTTGGATCCGCTCTTTCACCCGCCTATCGTCAATACCTGGCCATAAGTAGCCGGGAGCAGCTGGAACATTTTTCAGAAGAGGGCGCCATCCTTATTTCTGCCGATTCGCTTGCCTCCCGCATTTTGTCCTGGGAAGATTTTCTGGTGCGATATCCCCGTTTTTGCTCAGTAGGACTTGCACAGGATCAATATGCACAATACATGGGCGCTTTTTTGGCAGGAATGGAAAATTCGAGGGTTTTTGATCCTCAGACTAATCTGCTAAAGGATAGTTCCAAAACCTCGTTTGAATCGTTTATCTCGAAAAATCCGGGAAGCAGGAGTTCAGAAGTGGTGCGCTCCTACCTCGAACTGCTGGCAAAATTGAATTTCATGTATACCGATAAAGTGGACTCATTTCTGTTGGAAAGGGTCTTCAGCGATGAGGGGGAAGTGGAAAATAAATAGATTTTTTTCGTATATTTGATATAAACAGATATTCTTAAGTAATTGAAATAATTTAATATTGTAATTGAATCTATATAAATTGCAGAAAATCAATAAGAAAAGGCATTGAAAATTGAACATTATTAATTGACAATTACTTAAATGGGGTAGCATCCAATGATCAGGTTTTTATCAGCAGGCTCACTGAGATTATTTATGCAAATCTTGAGAATGAGCATTTTGGTGTTGATGAACTGGCTCATAAAGCTGGATTGTCTCAGCAGTATATTCACCAGCGGTTAATAACAATCACGTCAAAGTCAACCAGTCAGTTTATTCGGGAAGTGCGGCTGCACCGGGCGATGGAGCTGCTCCGGCAGGAGGGGATAACGGCCTCCGAAGTGGCTTACAGTGTAGGATTTGGCAGCCCTGCCTATTTTAACACCTGTTTTCATGAATATTTTGGATTTCCCCCGGGGAAAGTTCTAAGGAGCGGCGTTGGAGAAACTGAGGCAGAAGGCAGTTCCCCTGTCCCGGAACCTATACCTGAAAGTGGTAAACAGTCGGGATGGAATATTTCACGCCGACATCTTTTTATTTATGGCGCGGTAGGAGTTCTGCTCGTCTTTAGCCTGGTCTGGCTTTTAAATATCACCCTTTTGATCTTACGAACAATCTTCCATCTTCCCGGTTGATCAACATGGAGAAATCAATCGCCGTTCTTCCTTTTAAAAATCTCAGCAATGATCCTAACAACCAGTATATTGCCGATGGAATTATGGAAGATATCCTGAACCATCTTTATAAGGTCAGGGAACTCAGGGTGATTTCACGAACATCGGTCGAGCAATTTCGGGAGAACACAAAATCAGTTCCTGAGATCTCAAAAACGTTAGGCGTTAATTTTATCCTTGAAGGGAGCGTGCTTCAGTACGGGGGGAAAATCAGGGTAAGGGTTCAACTCATTGATGCCATTCGCGACCGGTATATCCTTACAGAACAGTATGACAGGAATTTTGAAGATGTTTTTATTATCCAGAGTACCGTTACCAAACTGGTTGCGGATGAACTTCAGGCGGTATTAACTGCTAAAGAGAAGGAGACAATTGAAAAAATACCCACGCAAAACAAGGAAGCTTATAAACTCTATTTAATGGGCAGGTTCCTGTGCAACAAAAGAATTGGAGAAGGGCCCTGGAAACTGGATGAATTATTGAAAAGCAAGGAATATTTTGAAAAATCGCTGAAGATTGACCCCGGATATCCGTTGGCTTATGCAGGATTGGCCGACACTTATTATATAATGGCCTGGTGGGGGTACATACCCAGGTTGGAAGGGTATGCCTTGGCAAAGAAAAGTGCACTGAAGGCATTGGAACTGGACAAAAACCTGGCAGAAGCCCACACTGTCCTTGGTCGTCTCTATACCTTTGGCGAGTGGGAATGGGAAAAAGCCCGCGAGGAATTTTTATTGGCCATTGAATTGAATCCAAACTATCCTTTTGCTCATGCCAATTATTCCGAATTACTCGATATCCTGGGTGAAGATGAAGCCGCGCGAAGCGAAATTAACCTGGCCCTGAAACTTGATCCAAGTATGTTTTACTTTTACAGGTTAAGCGCCACTTATTATTTTAACGTAGGAAAATTGAATGAATCGCTGGAAGAATTCAATAAAATAGAGGAGTTTTACACTGCACCGTACCCATATGCCACGTGGAATAAATTTTATATTTACGACCGGATGAATGACGATGTTCATGCCCTAGGGATACTGAAGCAGTGGATGTCCAAAGATTCATCGATAATAGATTATCTTGCAATAGTTGATTCTGTTCACCAAATGTCGGGAATGAACGGAATATACAGCAAAATGATAGAAGTGCTGCTCCAGGACACCATCAGACCACCTTTGGGACTCCAGGTTGCCCAGTTATATGCCCGGATAGGGAAAAAGGATGAAGCCATTACCTGCCTCCGAAAAGCCATGGATAAAAGAGAAGGGAGGCTTCCATATATCAACAATGATCCACGTTGTGTCAATATCCGGCAGGAACCGGGGTTCCTGAAAATTATTGACAAGCTTGGTTTAAGCCGCTACTTCAACCCTTCAAAGGATTTTTCCCCCATCGCTGATTAATCGGTGCGGGCAAACTCCCTGAAAACCAAATTTCAGAATTTAATTCCCTGTAAAGGATTTAGGAAGGGTGCTGAAAAAAATCAAAAGGCACTGGAAAAATCAAAATCATTTTTATAAAAATCGAAAAGAGTTCATAAAAAACTGAAAGATTCTCCTCACCCAATTGCTATGTATGACCCTCCGTTTTGGCTGAAATTTGTATCGAAAGTTCTTCGCATTGAAGGTCAAAGGAATATTAATTAAAAAACTAAGGGTCATGAAAACAAAAGTTATTTTCCTGTTGTGGATGATCAGTTCATTCATCACATTCGGACAAAATCAAAAATTAATGGAGGAGATCTCCTGCACTCCCCCGAAATTTACGGGAATAAAAAGCGCTGTTCCCATGCTTACTGAGGAGAAGTTTCCTACGATAGAATCCTATCTTGCAGAAAATGCAGGCTACCCGGTGGTAGCCATACAACGACGCGATCAGGGTACTGAAGTTGTACACTTTATGGTTATGCCAAATGGAGAAATAGCTGAAATTCAAATTATTAATAGCGTTTCAAGGGAGATTGACGATGAAGTAATCAAAACGTTGATAGCTACCAACGGGATGTGGATTCCCGGTCATAACAATGAAAAACCGGTGGCCATGGAAAAAGAGGTCTCGGTAGTTTTCAGGATTGGTGAAATGTCGAATAACGACTTTGTTTATAACGATTTCAATTATCTGTCAAAGAAGTATTTTTCGCATGGCGCCGAAATGTTGTTTGCAAAGGAAAGACCCAAAAAGGCATTGAAATATTTCGACAAAGGGATCATCTTGCTTCCCAATGAGACGGCTATGTTGGCATTAAGAGGGTTGACCCGGTTCGAGCTTGGGGACAAGGAGGGAGCGCTTCACGACTGGACCAGGATTAAGCGTCTGGGCAGTTTGGAAGGTGTAGGATATATTGAGAATTTTTTGGAGATGAAAGGGTATGCGGAGATGATGCGGGTAACTGCGAAATAGCTGCAAAGATAATTTCCACCTTAATAGCAATCTTTTTAGACGTGATTTTTCAAGTTCCATGAAGAAATTGAAATATTTTGGTTCAGATTTGGAAGAAATTTGCAAATTATTTGAAGATTTTAACCCCGGGTTTTTCCGAAATTTGAATTCAGGAAGGCAGAAAGTGTATTTCCGTAAGTGTGTAGTAGAAATGAAAATTCATTTTAAAAATTGGAAGCTATGAAAAGGGCAATTATTGTACTGATAGGCATGATCAGCTCATTTATCGCAATTGGGCAGGATCAAAAAATGATGAATGAGATCACCTGTACTCCACCGAAATTCACCGGAATTAATGGGGCAATACCTATTCTATTGGAAGAAAAATACCAGACCATTGAGGACTACCTGGCAAAGAATGTCGTTTATCCGGAGGCAGCCATTATGAGAAATAACCAGGGGACTGAAGTGGTGAGTTTTATTGTTACCACCAGGGGAGAGCTCACCGATTTTAAAGTAATAAACAGTGTCTGCCCCGAAATCGACCAGTCGGTCATTAGCGCCTTGGAGAAAACCAATGGGATGTGGAAGCCCGGTCTTAACGATGACAAAACGGCTGCCATGGAGAAAGAGGTATCGGTGGTTTTCAGGCAGGCTGATTTGTCTTTCAATGATTTTTTACACATGACCAGGAACTCATTTACCAATGGAAATGAGAAATTGTTTGTAAAACAAAATCCCAAAAAAGCGTTAAGGCATTTTAACAGGGCAGTTGTTCTTATGCCTAATGATAGAAGTCTTTTGGTAATGAGGGGATTGGCAAGGTATGAGATTGGAGACAAGGAAGGTGCGTATCGTGATTGGACCAGGATTAAAACTTTGGGAGGTATCTCGGGAAGCGACAATATGAGTAGCCCATTTGGGATGAATGACAATGACTTAAGAGGTTTGAAAGGATATGCTGAATTGGTCCGCACAATGACATGGTAGCAGATTTCAATATTTGAGCGGTCCGTGACCGGGTGAATTTCAGTTTCTGAACAATTTCACCCGGTTATTTTTTTAAATTCCCTGAGGTGGGATTGGTTTCAATTGTCATTTCCCTAATCATTAATATTTATTGTACTTTTGAACCATAAAATACCATCATTTCCTATGGAACAAATAAAGTCTAATCCCGAAAAAGAGGCTCCCAAACAGATCCTTTTGCCGGTAAAGGAGAACTCCGAATTGCTCAAATTCTTAATCGATCAGCTCAAGGGGAAAAGCAGGACTACCGTGAAAGCATTATTGGCACACCGGCAGGTTGCGGTCGATCATCATACCATTACACAGTTTGACTATCCAGTCCTTGCCGGACAACAGGTAACCATCACCCTGGGGAAAATTCCTGAAGAGATTAAATACAAGGGGTTGAGAATTCTCTTCGAAGACCCGTATATTATTGTGATCGAGAAGGAAGCAGGAATGCTCTCGATCGCAACGGCGAAAGAGAAACTTCATACAACTTACAGCATTCTTAGCGGACACGTGAAACGGGAAAATCCAAATAACCGTATCTTCGTCGTTCACCGTCTTGACCGTGATACGTCAGGAATCATGATGTTTGCCAAAAGTGAAGAGGTTCAGTCAGCCATGCAGCGCGCATGGCAGGATGCAGTTATAGAACGCACCTACGTCGCTGTTGTGGAAGGTGTTGTTGAAAATGACGAAGGGACGATCCGCTCGTTTCTGAAAGAGAATAAGGCGCTGATCATGTATTCGACCAAAGTTCCCGGCGAGGGGGACGAGGCCATTACCCATTATAAGGTGCTCAGAAGGGGTGAAGCCATTACCCTGGTAGAGGTAAAACTGGAAACCGGAAGGAAAAATCAGATCAGGGTACATATGAAAGAGTTGGGACACCCTGTCGTGGGGGATAAGAAATATGGAGCCAGGACCAATTTGATCGGGAGGACCTGCCTTCATGCCAGGGTTCTTGCATTTATCCATCCCGTTTCCGGAACTGAGGTGCGCTACGAGACACCCGTTCCGGGAAGGTTTATGTCGGTGTTTGCAAGGCACGCAAAAGAATAGCATCACGATCAAAATATAACTCTCAATAAAGCGGTTGGTAAAAATCCCTGCTGATAAGTAAAGCTATCAAGCCCGGTCCTGGGATTGAATGATTGGGAGAATACATTTCTCCGGTCGGTTAAATTCGCAATATCTATTGCAAATTCCACTGTAGTATGGGGCATATTGTGCCTTAGTGTCATTTTGTAATCAAGTTTCATGTAATCTTTTGCCTGTTCGGAATAGATTTTATCATCATCGTAAACAATGACTCCTGCATCCTTTGATGCTTCTTTATTAATAGATTTTTGCCTGAGTCCGCCGCCCCATACAAAGCGGAGATTTAAATCCAGGGATGACCTTTTACTGATCGGAAGTTCAAATCCAAGTAGTGCATTATTCATAAAACGGGTCGAAAAAACAGTATTTCGCCATACCCTGTCACTGGCAAAATAGAGTGATTTAAATAAAGAAGAGGTTAGCAAAAAATACCAGTTGCGGTTCAGGTAACGTTCAAGTGTCATTTCTACCCCATAATTTCTCCCTTTCCCATTATTAACCAGACTGTCCTTTTCCTGTGTCCCGTTATAATAGGTTGCACCAAGGTTAATAACTGAGAAATTCGAAGGAGTCCGTTCTACCGGTATTTTCCATAAATCCTGAAAGTAGGTTTCAAATTTTATATTCCAGCTTTCTGAAAATTTGTTGCTGTAACCTAAAATGTAATGGCGGGAAGTTGTAAAATCGAGATTCTCGCAGGTTCGCCAATAGGTCGTTCTGTCAGAATTTGCTGTTTGAGCAAAATAGACGGGTAACGACTGCGTTTGTGAATGTATCCCAAATCCCAGGTTTACAGTCTGATTTTTTTTAAAATTGAAACTTAGTCCCAAACGGGGCTCAACAGCCTTTGTTCCGTTTAAAAATAAATACTGTGCATGTATTCCTGAATAAAAACTAAGTTCAGATGTAAATCGGTGTTTCCATTCGGCAAATCCTTGAAATAATTGCATGTGTTCATTTTGTAAAGTGATCAATTTCAGGTAGTCACCCATGTATTTGGCGCTGTCGTTTTGGTTAATTGCCTTGTCTTTTATAGATATGCCAAATGAAATTGTATTTCTGGCATCTATTTTATGTGTGAAATGAGTTGAAAGTGTAATTTCATTTTCCGTGAAATTGGAGGAGTAATACAACTCCCTGTTGTAATCAGGCATGATTGAATCAACTACAATATTAGTTCTTTGGGTTGATACTGAAAATGTGGTATGTAATTTTGATTTCTCCCCTATCACCAGATCGTGACCAATACCGACAACACCGGTATAAGTTGTATTTGACAGATCTGAGTTTGCAATGGGATTAAACTGATCGGTACTTTGATCTGCTGAAGCATTTATTTTATCGATGCCGCCAATGCCGAAAATGGTAATTCTACCCGAATTTTTAATCGGTAAAAATATTTTAAAATTTAAATCTGAATAGGTTGGTACTGCTCCCCCAACAATATTAAATCCCATTTTCTGAAGAACATCCAGGAAGGAATACCTTCCGTTGATCATATAGGATCCGCCGTAATTCTTCGAAAAAGGCCCTTCAATCCCAACTTCATACCCATTCAGTCCGGTCTGAAGAATGAATTCGCGCTTTTCATTATTCCCATTTCGCATATTTAAATCAAAAACCCCGCTAAGAGCATTCCCATATTGGGCAGGAAATGCGCCCGTAAAAAAATCTGAACGGGTAAGTAAATTGCTGTTTAACATACAAACGGGACCTCCGGATGAACCCTGAACTGCAAAATGGTTGGGACTTGGGATATCCACCCCCTCTAATCGCCATAACAAACCATTCGGCGAATTTCCCCTGATCACAATATCATTACGGGTGTCATTGCCCGAGGCTACCCCGGCAAAATTGGTGGCCATACGGGCCGGATCAGACCAGCTCCCGGCAAAATGCTCAGTCTCTTCAACGGAAAAAGACTGAGCGCTGATATTCGCCATTTTATTAATTACCTCACCCATTTTATACGCTTTTATAACCACCTGCTCAAGCTCTTCAACTTTCTCAGTCATTTCAACTGAAAGAAAAACACCTTTGCCTGAACTAATCACAATATCTTTAATCTGAAAAGATTCATATCCAATGAATGTGAACATAAAACTATTTCTGCCAATCGGCACCCTTGTGAAGGTGAATTCTCCTCCTGAATCTGTGATGGTCCCAATATTCAAGGATCGGTCATTCAGTACTATCGTTACCCCTGGAAGGGGGGCAGAGGTCACTTTGTCGGTCACTTTTCCACGAACAGTTTGTGTAAATTGTCCGTGGGACACCATGAAATTAAAATGCAACATAATGAAAAGCAAAAGGGCATTTCTAAAAACCCAGGGGAGATTTTGAACGGGATTCATTCTTTAGATATTAATCAGCAATAAATTCTATGTAATTATCAGTAAAGATGGCTTTAAACAATAATTTGTGTAAAAATAATCATTGAATTATTTATGCAATTTAATAATAATAAAATAAAAATAATCTTTATTTATTTTTATTTACATAAATAAATTATATTTACATAAATAAAATTTGAAGTTCATTTAAATTTTGTAAGCCTAACCAAATGGATAATTTACTGTTTTATCGGCGTTATTTTAATTCTTCTGAAAAGAATTGGGTTATTTTTATACATGGAATCGGTGGGAATTCCCTTACTTTCTTTCCGCAACTTAAAGCGTTTAAACTACATTACAATATTCTGATACCTGATTTAAGGGGACATGGCCTTTCCAAGGGCCTGCCAATACCCGCATGCGGTAAATACTCACTTGACCTGATATCAGAAGATATCTTCCGGTTGATGGATTCGCTTGGAATTACCAAAGCAAACTTCGTCGGATGTTCCTTCGGGGCATCAATTATCAGGATTATGGAACGATCGCAGCCTGACAGATTTCGGTCAATTGTACTGACCGGAGCCGTATTACGCATTAAAACCAGCATTTTTTTAATTTTCAAACTGGGTAAATGGCTTTCCCCCTATATCAATAACCATTTTTTATATACTATTGTAGCCTGGTTCATTATGCCCTACAGTAATCATCGGGAATCGAGGCGCCTTTTTATCAAAGCATCGAAGGGGATTACGAAAATTGAATATCGTTGCTGGCTGGGAATTCTTGAAGAGGTTAAATCTCAGCTGGATAAGATTTACCAGGAACCATTTATATCTGAGTCTGTACTGATGATTTCTGGAAATGAAGATCATGCCTTTCTGAAGGATTGCATCATTTTTGATAAGATGCACGGTAGGACTCAAATAATCATCCTGCCAGATTGTGGTCATTTGAGCAGTATTGATAAATATGATAAATTTAATAATATTGCATTAGAATTCATAAAAAAAGATGTTAAAGGGAATGCAAAACTTTAAGGTGATATTTTTGATTTTTTCTATGCTGACTGTTTTCCCCGACAGGACTATTTCTCAAACTAAATATACCGATAATTCCGGTCAGTTAAATTTCTCGAATCTTGACAGCTGGTATTTTCACCTGATCAAAGAGTCATTTTTTGTAGGGGGAGAAAATGTTAAACTCTTCCAGTTAGGGAAGGAAAATAGTAATAATCAGGGAGCTGCTGCCTCAGTAACATCCCCGTGGAGTACTTCCAATGTCCATGCAAAGATATTGATTGATATCGCCAGCCCCTGTGTTTTTCCTGAGCCAAGGGGTAATGGAAATTGCTGCCGGCTGGAAACAAATATTAAAGCGGTCCATATCGTGGGATTAACCATAGACGCTCTGGTGAGCGGCGCAATTTTTCTGGGAGAGTTTTTGGAACCGGTCAGAAGTACAAAATCGCCCGAAAAGGGGATGAATCACGGAATACCCTTCACCAGGCGCCCCAAAGCGGTAAAATTTGATTACAAATGTTCTCCGGGTAAGAACCGGATCAGCACAAGCTCGGGTGAAAAAAAGGTTCCCGGTCCCGACAGGGGTGAGTTTTGCACAATACTTCAGAAACGGTGGGAAGATGCCGATGGAAATGTATTTGCCGCCAGGGTCGGAGGAATACGCGCTTTTTTTGACAGCACCGACAATAAGTGGATCGACGGAACAACCTTTGAACTCAAGTATGGCGATATGACCGGGGAGCCATTCTATGATCCCAAAACGATGGGACTTATCCCGGCTGTCGGACCCATGTATGTGAAGAACTCCAGGGGTAAGATGGTCCCGTTGACAGAAACAAAATGGGACAAAGCGGATGCGATCCCTACCCATCTTGTGATGTATTTTAGCTCCAGCTACGAGGGAATTTATTTCACAGGTTCCCCGGAATCAAGGCTTTGGGTCGATAATATCTCACTGATTTACTAGGTTAAAATAAGCTCTTTCAGGTAATTGACAACCCGAATAAAAACGATATTTAATCCTTATATTTGTAAAAAGGTTATTAAAAATGACGACAATTGTAATCAGACCAAAAAATAAGGCGGAAAAAATTTTTATCGCACGTCTTTTACGAAAAATGAATATTGAAACGCAATTCGTTGAAGAATCTGAACCTAATATTGAAACGCGAAAAGCAATGATAGATGTTGAAAATAAGAAAGGAACCAGGGTTAAGGATTCCAGGGAACTTTTTACAAAACTGGATATTTAGACGGATGTAGAAATCTGTATGTAATATATTGAAATTCAATTACATGTTTAGCCTGGTTTTCACAAACAGATTTAAGAAAGACATTAAACTTCTAAAAAAACGAGGGTGTAATTTGGAATTATTGAAACAAGCAATCATAATCCTGGAAGAAACAGGTAATCTGCCATCCGATTTTACCCCTCATAAATTATCAGGAAATTATATCGATTATTGGGAAGCTCATATAAAACCTGACTGGCTGATTATTTGGAAACGCCTTGTCGATAAAAATGAGATATGGTTAACAAGATCAGGCAGTCACTCGGATTTGTTTTAAAACAATCTATTCAGAAAGAAATTTTTTTGATCTTACTGATTATTATTGCACTGGCTGCATGTAATCAACCCGTTCCTGAACGATTAACCGGTTATGTCAATCCGTTTATCGGAACCGACGAGGATGGACATACCTTTCCTGGCGCCCTGGTTCCGTTTGGAATGGTGCAGTTAAGTCCAGATAACGGGGATAACGGTTACAACTGGTGCAGCGGCTACCACTATTCGAGCAGGGAAATTGCAGGTTTTAGCCATACCCATTACAGCGGAACAGGGGCTGAAGATCTATGCGATATTTCGGTGTTTCCCCTAGTTAATCCTGAACCGTCTCCCAAAAGGGTAAAAAGCGGATTTTCGCATCAGGACGAGCATGCTACACCTGGCTACTACACGGTCATGCTCAAAACTTTTAATATTAAGGCGGAGCTTACGGCCACGGTTCATTGTGGATTGCACCGTTACACTTTTCCCGAGAGTAAAAAAGCAAGTCTGAAAATTGTTCTGGGCGTTGGCAACGGGAATGAAGCCCGGGTTGGACATAATGGCGATCTCCCTTTGGAGTGCTGGTTTAAAAAGCTTAACGACAGTACTGTGGTCGGATTTCGTCGTTCTATCGGTTTTGTTGGCGAACGGTGTATCTATTTTGCCGCACAAACCAGCAACCCGTTTAATGATATTGTGATTTTTGCAGATAGTACGCGCGTCAATTCAAGGGTGGAGGCAAGGGCTGTGAAGGTTACCGCTTTGCTAAACTTTCCCGCCACAACCAAAGGCGAGCAGCTGCTGGTGAAAGTCGCTATCAGTTCTGCCAGTATCGATGGGGCATTAGCCGGCTTACCTGAGGTTAAAGGATGGGATTTTGATTCGGTTAAGAGGAGTGCCGGAGATGCCTGGGAAAAAGAGCTGGGTAAAATAAAAGTGACCTCTCCCGATTCCGCATTCAAACAGACCTTCTATACAGCAGCCTATCACTGTTATTTTGCCCCCTTCCGGTTTGACGATGCTTTGGGAAACTATACCGGCGCAGATAAAAAAATTGTCCACGGGAAAAATATCTATACCCTAAGCTCATTATGGGACACTTATCGTGCAGCAGCGCCATTGTTTACCCTGACTCAAACAGAACGGCTGCCGGCAATAATCAATTCATGGCTTGAATTCTATAAACAGCATGGCCTGCTCCCTTCATGGGAACTGTATTTCAATGAGGCCAATGTAATGCCTGGCTATCACGCAGTTCCAATTATTGCGGATGCCATTTTAAAGGGGGTGGAGGGTTTCGATTATGCATTTGCCTATCGTGCAATGATCACTACTGCAAATGAGGATATCCGCGAGTCAGATCATTACCGCAGGTATGGTTATGT
>JAHEYS010000459.1:2524-4232 GCA_023251475.1 Prolixibacteraceae bacterium | reverse complement strand
CAAAGACCCAGGAAGTCTCAAGAGGGAATTTCTTTATGCTGTTCACCGATGCAAGACGGTTCAGGAATTATTTTTTTCTCATCCTGGCTGGAATTCCTGTCTGGTATGTCATTGGTATTCTTGTGATCAACTCTTCAACTTTTGCCAGTGAAGCGCTTCATCTGAGCGGACCGGTAAAGGGAAGCACATCCGTAATGTTGCATTACATCGGGGCTTCAGTGGGCAGCTTTTTGCTGGGTTTGTTATCGGGAAAGTGGAAATCAAGGAGAAAAGCGCTTTTTTATGCCGTACTCAGCACATCGGGTTTTATCGCTGTATACTTTTTCCTGCAAGGGGTTTCCCCGCTGATATTTTATACTGTTATTTTCCTGTTGGGGATCCCGACTGGCGGACTGTGGACACTATTTGTCACAACCGCATCAGAAATGTTCGGAACCAATATCCGGGCCACGGTCACCACAACAGCACCCAATTTCGTTCGCGGCTCTACGGTGATGATCATCCTTTTTCTGAACTTTCTTAAGCCCACGCAGGGACTTTGGGCCGGAGGCCTCATTGTGGGCGCTATCTGTGTTTTACTTTCAGCATTTGCGGTTCTGCTGATGACCGAAACCTATAACAGGAACCTGGATTATACAGAGTGATAATTCAATCCATCCCTCCTAATAACAATTAATTTTCTTTTTCGATTACTCAAATGGAAAAATTTCCATTTACCGGGTAAAATAGAGCTTTTAGCTGACCGATTTCTTATTTTGCAGAATAGATTTCCCCAAAAAAGATTCACATATATATCTTTGAGAATATCAATCAAGATAAAATAGAGAAATGAAAAACTTTTTATTCATCATCGTGGTATTAATGTTATTGTATAGCGGAACAGGCAGGATTATAGCACAAAGTAAGATGTATGTAAAAGAAAAAAACGGGTTGCAAACTGCTTTTACAATATCTGAGGTTCGTAGGCTTGCTTTTCCAACTGGTAAAATAACAGTTTCGAAGACTAATTCAGACACTCAATCCTATGTTATTGGTGATATTCGTTATATCAGTTTTAAAAATTATGAGACCGGGATTGAAAATCATGGATTAACCCATGGAGTAGGATTCAAACTCTATCCAAACCCGGTACAAAGCATCTTACATATAGAATGTACCGGAAAACAGGTTACAAGCCGGACTATTGAAATTCTCGATATGGAGGGAAAGGTTATAAAATCAATTTATCTGAAAGATGGGACTTCGATAGATGTTTCCAATTTAAAAGCCGGCATTTATTTCTGCAGGATTCAAGACCCCATAAATAGCATTGTTGCAAAATTTATTAAGAACTAAAAGGAGAATAAAACAAATGAAAAAAATATTTATCGCAATAACAATGCTCATTTCAACCGTGATGAGCGAGGCTCAGACTGACACTATGTATATTTACTATACCGGATCGCCGGTGTATAAGCGTGCCGTATCTAAAATTGACAGTGTGATATTTTACAAAGCACAGGGAACCGTAAAAGATGTTGATGGCAATATTTATAAAACAGTACAAATCGGTAATCAGACCTGGATGGTCGAAAACCTGAAAGTCAGGCATTATCAGAATGGTGATCCGGTTGATAACATTACCGACACCACTGCCTGGGGAATACTGACATCCGGGGCCTTTGCCTGGTATAACAATGACTCGTCCAATAACAGTACTTATGGTGTA